>NZ_OU015321.1:1875000-2238750 GCF_907163105.1 Cloacibacterium caeni | reverse complement strand
TGTTTTTCTAGTAGAGTATTTTATGATAAACTCTATTTTCTTTGAACCAAATTCTATAAAATGTAGCATATTCCTATTTATTTGCAATTGCAATTTCAATACATTTTTTTGTAATTTCATCTGCTTTTTCTAGAGTAAATCCTTGGATATCCATCAAATAATCTCCAAAATCAAGTTCTATTCTATTGAGGATATCGGTGTTTTTGTGCCAATCAACAATTTCATTTTGAGCAATTAATTCATCTAAAAACAAGGTGCTTTCTTCGGATTTTTCTACTTGTTCATTTTGCAAAAATCTGAATATAGGAATGTTTCTTTTTTTTTGGTTCAGAGTTTCAGGAACATCACTCGCTTTTGTGCCGATAGCTTCATTTCTGATGTCCTTTAGTTTTTGTAAAGCTTCTAAATCCGAAAGTCTATCAGCTCTCATATCTGCAATGGTTTGCTTAATGAGTTCGGATAGTTTTTTTGAACAAAACAGGGTCGGTATCTCTTTTTTCGTTGATATACTTTGAGGTTGCCGAAGCTATTTTTTCTGCTTTTGCTCTGTTGCCAACTACTTTTTCTAATTCTTCGTTGAATGTTTCGGTGTCCAGTATATCTATTTGCTCGGTAAGTCTGATGATTTCTTCTGTAATTACGTGTTGGTCTAGTAATTTCTGAAGTTGTTTTTCGTACTGTGCAAAACTTACATTGTCCACATATATATTGTTCACAGCAACTCTAATTCCTGCAAATTTCTTTAAATCATTTTTGTATAAATCAATTCTTTCTGTAGGCGTATAATCATAAAAAGTTACCGTAGAAAGTGCCATTTTAAGAATTTTTGCAAATAGATTAAATTTTGCATAAAACTCTTCTCTCAATGCGATATCTGATAAATAATTGATGTATTCATCAATATTATTTTTATTTTTTAAAGTTTTAAAAAGATTTATTAAGTCGGAATACGTTTGTGGAAGTTTTGCAATTTCTTGTGATATATCGGTTAAAGTATTTTGCAAATCCATCAATTCTGTTTGGTCTTCGTCTGTAGTATAGGTTTCCATAGCTTCTTCTAGTTCGTGCATAATTCCAGCATAATCTATAATAAAACCGTAATCTTTACCCGCATAAACTCTATTTACCCTTGCAATTGCTTGTAATAATGAGTGCTCTCTTAATTTTCTACACAAATACATCACGATGGTTTGTGGCACATCAAAACCTGTTAATAGTTTATCAATAACAATGAGTAATTCTATACTTTCTCCATTTTCATATTGCTGAATAATAGATTTGTCAATATCATTTCCGTATTTTGTTTTTAATAAATTGTAATATTGTACCACTTCACTCGCTTCACTGCTATGAACATCATTATTTCCTTCACGAGGGTCTGGTGAGGACATAACCACTTCTGTAGAAACTTTGCCAATTAAATCAAAAGCTTTCTTGTATTTTACAGCGGTTAATTTATCTGGACAAACCACCATTCCTCTAAAGCCAGAATGAACGCCTGTGTTGTCTTTTCCCCAATTGCCAGCAAAATGGCGACTTATATCCATAGCAGTTTGATAAATATTTTGGTCGGTTTTACTTATCAAACCAGCATTGTTCATTTTCTTTTTTAGTTCTGTCTTATTGTACTCGGTTAAATCTTCTGCAACGATATCAAAACCTCTATCCAAAGCATTTTGATTCACATCTTGTACCGCAAATCTGCCTTCGTATAAAATAGGAACAATTGCTTTGTCGGCAACGGCTTCATTGATGGTATAAGTATCAATAATTCCACCAAATTTTTGGGCTGTACTTTTTTGAGATTTCATAAGTGGAGTTCCTGTAAATACAATAAAACAAGCATTAGGTAACACTCTTTCCATATTTACATTGAAAACACCATATTGTGTGCGGTGTGCTTCGTCTATTAAAACAAAAATATTGGGACTTTCTAGCGGATTGTTTGCCAATTCGTTTACCGCTGCCTGAAATTTATTGATAATGCTAGTCGTTACAAAATCGCCATTTCCTTTTAATAATTGTATTAATTGTTTACCAGATGTGGCATTTATTACCTCTATTTCTACTTTTTGAAGCGTTGTGGTTATTTGCCTGTCCAAATCTACTCTGTCGGTTACTAAAATAATTTGTGGATTTTTCACAGTATCTTTTACTTTTCTAGCTAACATAGCCATAGTTAAAGATTTACCGCTTCCTTGTGTGTGCCAAATTACACCGCCTAAACGTTTTCCGTTTCGTATGGGTTTTATTCTATTAATGATTTTATTGATGGAGAAATACTGTTGAAAGCGGGCTACTTTTTTTACAATGCCGCCCTCAAACAAAATAAAATCTTTGATGATTTCTAAAAAACGCTCTTTGCTAAATAAGCCATAAAGCATTACATCTTGTAAAGTAGGGGTAATTTCTACTTCGTATTTTTCTTTGTAATTTAAAAAATCGAAATTTCCTCGAAAATCGTTTTGAAAAAAAATTTTACTTTCCGTTTCTTTCGTTAAATCGACATTTATAATTTCTGGCAATTGGTCTATAAAATTTTGGTCTTTCTCTTTCCAAACTGCCCAAAATTCTTCTTTGGTATTGGTGGTAGCATATTTGGCTTCGGTAAGTGATATTGCACCTAAAATCTGACTATAGACATACAGATTTTGTATGCCGTCTTCCATTTGGTTGCGGGTATGTTGCGAAATGGCTTCTTTGAGCGGTATTTTTATTGTTGGACTTTTAGATTCTATTACAGACAAAGGGATTCCGTTGATAAACAATACCAAATCCGGGCGATACGTGTCTTTTCTACCAGTACGCATTACGGAAAATTCTTCGGTAATGTGAAATACATTATTTTCGGGTTTTTCCCAATCAATGTATTGAATGGTATGGCTTTTTTTGTCGCCATCAATAGATTGTTCCAAAGCATTGCCAAAACGCAAAAGGTTATACGCACGGTTACTTGCATTTACCAAACCTTCGGCTAAAGGAATGTCTTTCAGCGAATGAATGGCACGTTCTATATTAGCATCGGAAAAGTCTGCTTGTTTAGAGCCAATTTTTATGGTATTTATTTTCTTTAGCTGTTCCCTTAAAATAGAAGTAAGCAAAACATTGCTTTCTCTGTCTTCACGCATTTGCAATGCTTCGGAAGGCGTAAGGTATTGGTAGCCTAAATTGATGAGCAATTTAAGGGCGGGGATTTGTGCGGTATTGTCTTCGGTGAAATGGCTCATTTGTATTATTTTTATTTAATATTTATTAAATTTATTAGAGATAAACATTTGATAATCAATTTAATAAAAAGCAATCTCTAACAGTTCTCTAACAAAACCTCTAACAGTTACTCTAACAAATTGTATTATTTTAGCTCCCATTTTGGTTTGCCAAAAGTTCCTTTGTTTTCTATTACTTCACTTCTACGTAATTCTGACAATAGATGATTTATTTTTATTTTCTTTTGTTTTTCAGTCATCCAATCAGGTAGCTTTGTCCATAATAAATCATCTACATCTTTTCTCGTTAGATCTTTATGTTCTTTAATTGCTTTTATTATTAAATCTAAATAATACTGTTTGTCAAAACCTTTATTTTTAGTGTAATCTGCCTTTTGTCCAGTTTTTTGTGCTACTTTTAAACTAATGAAGAAATTTGGTTTTCTGCCCTCTATTAGTTTTTTACTTTTCAAATGTTTCTCTTCAAAATCAGTAAGTGGTAGTTTTTTTTGCACTTTATCCAACATCATAATTTCTTCCAATGTTAAATCCTTGTTCTGCGCTAATAAACGAGCATATTCCAAATCGAGGATTTTTCCAGAAAGTACCATTTTTACTTTATCATTTGCTAAATCGTAATCAGGGAGAGGAAAAAATCTAGCTCTTTGAAAATTATAAATTTTCTTGATTCCGCCACCAGCGGTATCAACCATTTTGAGATTAAACATTGCTGTAGCTAAAAAGCGATTTCGATAAAATTCTTCTGGGGAATCTTCAATAACAACTTTTTCTACATTTCCTGGAATAAAAGAACCTTGATTGGTAAAAATCAATTGATCTGGCATTTCAATAACATTTATTCTCGCATTTTTTGTATAGTCCTGGTGAGCAATGCAATTGTTGATGGCTTCTCGAATAGAGAAAGGTTCATATTTTGCAACTTCAGTTGGAAAAATTGTTCCCTCTTGCATATATCGATACTTGATATTTCTAATTTTTGCAAATACTTTCTCTACGGATAAAATAAGAGGAATACCAAAAATTTCATAGTCGATGTCATTATTTAATTCATCCATTAATTTCCATCGAATTTTTGCATCTGCTGGATTAAGCAAATGCTCTGATTCATCTTTCCCCAAAAGAATTAAAGCGGTTCTCGTAATTTTTCCCTTGCTAGTAACTTTAGCTTTATTTAAAAAAGTAATGTTATCCCAAAGATCTACTTCATCTGCTTTATCTGGGAATTTGTTTTTAAAATTTTTTCTAGCCAAAGCAATTGCATCTTCATCTAAATCCTCTAATGTTGCAGCTGGGACAATTGCAGCACTCCAATCTTCTTTTGTTGCTTGCGCTCTTATCCGTTCGATTTTTTCAATATTTAAAGGAACTAGCTCTTCGCCATCACGTGAGTAGTAATGCCCGTCAAATGCAGTTGGAATTCCTTTTGGAGCAGCGGGAATTTGAAACATAACTACACGTCCTTCTGGTAAATTTACTTCGTGAATGTCTATAAAAGAAATTCGGTTAGTGGTTTTATTGGCCATTTCACCTTTTAGGCTGTCTAAATCTTTCCTCTTGCTTCTGTAAATAGAACCAACTATGTTATGTTTTTTATCTTCTATGCCAAAAACAAGCCACCCAAAAGGTTTACCTTTTAGATTGGCCTCATTACTAAGAGCAGAAAAATATTTGCCTAATTTGGTAAAATCGTAATTAGATTTCGCCTCTTTAAATTCAACAATTTCATTTTCTGCTTCTAAGCCACAAAGTCTATTTAATATGTCGTTTAATTCTTGTGTTGTCATATTTTATTATTTTTCTAATTAACTCCGAACCAAGTCCGTTGTAAGTCCGTTTGAGATGGCTTTAAATAGCTTTCCAAATCGTTTCAAAGCTTTTTGCTTCTCCATTTAAGAGAGGATATAAAGAGGTGTCTTGATTTTTATTTTCAAATAATTTACCTCTTTTTACATCTAATACACCAAAAACAACTTCATCTCCCGAAACTTTTTCACGAAGTTCTTTTTCCATTAGGTTAAGGATTAAATCTGCGTGCATTTTGTTAATATCGGTATTTGCAGTAGTAAAAAGCTTTATTATATATATCTTATCTCTAACTACAAGTCCAAGCTCTGGGTTTAGTTCTATTTTTACATCTCCAACTGTCCAAGTTTTTCTTGGAGGATTTACCCATTCTATTTTTCTTTTTTTCCAAAATTTTATATATCCTTCTATTGCAGCTTTATAATTTACTTTTTTATCAGAATGAATATCATCTAATAATGCTCTTAAATCATCATGAGTTTGAGCTTTTTTATGTACAGATTTTAATTTTTCTCTTAATTTCAGCCAATAATCTTTGTAATGCTCATATTCTTCGTCTCTTTTGTTTTTAGAATTTTAAACCACGGTAGATTTTGCACTACCAGATTTATTTACGAAGTTCATAAATTCTGTTAACGAAATTTTAATTAATTCTTTTCCCATACTATTTTGTGTTTTTGTTGTTAATTGATTAATCTCTTCTTTCCAGTAAGCAAAACCTGCATTAAGCCTTTTTTCTGTTGTTGCAATTGGGCAAGTTTTTCTTTTTGCAGTTGCAGTTCTCTATCTGCGGTAGCTAATATTTCTGCAATGGCGGTTTGTTCTGAAAGGGAAGGGATATTTAAAGGGCAGTCTAGTATATCATCTTTTCTTAAATTTGTCTGTCCAACTCCATTATCAAACATTAAAAAATACGAATTTCTATTGAGAAGATAATACATAAAAATAGGATTTCCTTTTTTTATTTTTAATAAACCAATCCTTTGATTTAATGTATATAAATTATCTTCTTTAATTAAACAAAACTTTGCCAAAGCTTTTCCATTAGGAACATCGCTCATTACAAAAACCAAATCATTAACTTCCAATGGAGCTAAATTACTATTGGTTTTTTTTGAAATTTCTCCGTCGGTTGATATAAACTTTGAATTTACCAAAATGTATTTTCCATTTTCATCAATATCATTTTCATGTGCTTTACCATTTTTAAAAATAAACAAATCATTAATAGAATTTAGATTCCATTTTCCTTCAAACCGAGGCAAACGTTTTTTGCCAGTAAGGAGTTGTTGCATAAGGGCTTTTTTACGTTGGGTAAGTGCGTTTATTAATTGGCTTTGTTTTTCTATGGCACAGTCCCAAGTAGAAAGGCAATCTGCTATTTTCTTTTGCTCTAATAATGGTGGAAGTGGGATTTTGAGGTTTTTAACATCACTTGAATTGATTGCTGGGTAATTAGAACCAACTAATAATTTATGAAATTGTCTTTTAATAATATTACTAAATAAAAAATTAAATAAATATTCATTATGAAGTTCATTTTTGGATGTAATTACTGCAAAACCAGTAGAAGCAATTAAATCTTTTACTTCATCTCTAATGATTGTAAAGCCTTCTAGGTTTGGTCTAACAGTAGATAAAAGTACATCTCCTTTTTTTACAATTCTTCTTGCTCTTGATGGTGCATTTTTAAATTTCTGCTTACTTGTTTTTATTGAAAATTGGTCAGAATCAACATCCGACAATGAAATATAATCAAATTCATATTCTTTATCAGTATTAGAGTTTAAACTTTTTTTATCAATTTCTCCTACTTTCCCCAACTTCTTCACTTCCCAATCTTCTGGGATAAGTCCGAGTTCTGTTTGTTTGTATGTAGTGTTTTGTTTCATTGTTTTTTAGGTTTTGAACTTTTCTAAAAATTAGAATAGTTGAGTGTTTATCAAATAAGCATCAAATAAAATGTATTTAGTTTTCAGGTGTTTATATTTTTGATATGTCTTTTCATCAATTAGTCATCAAATAAGAATCCATCAGAACCAGCAGAAAAATCAAATAAGCATCAAATAAAAAACGGTTCATTATCAGTGATTTATGTTTTTGTAATCGCTATTTATCAAATAACCATCAAATAAGATTATGCCCAATAAGGTATGTATTTGGCATACTTCCGTGATTTGCTTTCAGGGTCTTCTAGTTTTACCACGCCTTCTTCTAAAGCATCTTTAATGATTCGGGATGCAATAGCTGCATTTTGATCTTCTATTTTGAAACGATCACGCAAAGATTGATTGGTCATTTTGTCGTTAGAAACGTATTTTAAACAAGCGTGCTGATAACAAGCTCTTATTTTTTCTTTCTTGTCCAAATCATTTAGAGCTTTGTAGGAATAAATAGTTACGCGTGTTTTGTGTTCTACCACCAATACGCTAATAGGTGGCAATTGATACAATTCGTTGTAGAAAAAAACTTTATCCATACCAGAGCCTTTTTCTTCGCAGAAACCCATTCTTCGCAGAAACCCATTCTTCGCATTAAGTCTGCTAATTTATCGTTTCTAGAATTATACGCATCAATAAAACGGTCTGGATTTACAATGGGTTCTCCTGGGTTTGTAAATTCGATACGGTCTTTAAATATTTCAATCATTGGAAAGCCTTTGCTATTAAGATCTTGATGGATTAATAAGTTTCCGACTAATTCACGAATGGCTATTTCTGGATACATTCTGGATTCGGTTCTAAGTGCTTTTCCAATTTCTTCATTTGCAGGCAATTGTCCATTAATCCAAGTTACCAAACCTTCAAAGCCGAGTGCATATCCTTTAGCGCCTATTTGCTCTCTTTCGGTTTCTACTTTATTGGTTCCTTTGTAAACAATAACTCTTACAGACTTTCGCTCAACAGATTCGAAATCTTTTAATTCTTTCGCAAATAATAAAGCTCCTAAATTAGTAATAGCATACTTCGAGTGAATTTTAACAATTATATTGTCATCCATCAACTTTTCAATTACGCCTTTTTGGTCTGATGGATAAGGAATTTTTAAAAGATCGAAATAGGTTTCCGTGCTTAATAATTTAATAACATCTGAAATGCTTAATCCGTCTTGTGCAATTTCTAACTCGTATGGTTTGCCAGTATTTCTCCAAATTTTTGCTTGTTTATCAGCAAACTCATTTAATTTTTTAGTAAAACTGCCTACTCTTATGTACGCTTGATGTAAAAACTCTACAGGTTGTGTTTTGGCGGCAGGTATTACAAAAAAAGAAATATGTTTATTATCGTAATCAAACTCATAAATCTGAAAATCAATTCGAGGATTAAGCCTTGTAGCCAACCACATTTCAAGCTCTTCATTTCCCTTTGCTTTGTGGGATTTTGCCTTGAAAGTAGTGCCTAAAATTTTGTGAGTATTATTTTCTATACCGAAAACTAAATAACCAAATTCTTTATTTAGGATGCAAGCACTATTTGACAATGCAGAAATTCGCTCGCCAATTTCTTCTGGAGAATGAAAATTATGCTTAAACTCTATCCACTCAGATTCTTGAGGTTGTTGCACTAATTCTTCAAGAAGCTTTTTTAAATCCGTCTCATTCATTTGTAAAAAGGTTTAATTTTTTGAGTTAATTTTTAAAAGTACACAAAATTGCGTTTTTGTTTACATTGTTTGTTTGCTCTGTACATGAATTTTCGTTTTGTGTACATAGAGTTTTTAATTTTAAAACAATTTTAGATATTCGTCCATTTGTTTTTGTACTTCTGCCAATTCGCTTTGCAGTTGCTCAATTTTTTGCTGTACTTCTGTAAGGTCTATTTCGGCTTCTTCTTCGTAAGTATCTACATATCTTGGGATATTCAAGTTGTAATCGTTTTCTTTTATCTCTTCTAACGTAGCAATATAGGCAAACTTGTCTTCTATAACGCCTGCATCTTTCTGGTTGTCATGAAAATCGGTAAAAACATCTACAATATGGTTGATATGGTTTTCGCCTAAAGAATTTTGGTTTTTACCCGCTACGAAATCTTTGCTGGCATCTATAAACAATACTTTTTCTTTATTTTTTTTCTCACGGTTAAAGATGATAATCGCCGCAGGAATTCCTGTTCCGAAAAAGAGGTTTGATGGTAAGCCTACTACCGCTTCCAAAATATCTTCGTTCAAAATTTCGGTGCGTATTCTGCCTTCCGCAGCACCCCGAAACAGAACTCCATGAGGAACTACTACGCCCGCTTTTCCGTGAGCATTTAATGATTCTATCATGTGAGAAATAAACGCCCAATCTCCTTTGGATTTTGGGGGCATTCCTCTCCAAAAACGGTTGTAACTGTCGTTTTCTAATTCTTCGGCTCCCCATTTGTCTAAAGAAAATGGAGGATTGGCAACTACCGTGTCAAACAGCATCAGTTTATCTCCTTCTTTGTGTTTTGGATTTCGCAAAGTATCTCCCCATCTAATAATAGCATTGTCGTACCCATGCAAATACATATTCATTACAGATAAAGCCCAAGTGCTACCGTTAGCTTCTTGTCCAAAAAGTGAAAAATTATTGTTTCCAACTTCTCTACCTGCTTTTATGAGCAAAGAACCAGAGCCACAAGTTGGGTCGTAGATTCTAGAACCTGGAGCAGATTTGGTGAGTTTTGCTAAAAGCGTAGAAACTTCGGCTGGAGTAAAAAATTCCCCAGCTTTTTTACCAGAATCCGAAGCAAAGTTGGCAATCAAAAACTCGTAAGCTCCGCCAATCACATCGTTGTTCTCTAAATGAGATTGAGAAAGGTCTAAAGATTTGAAATCATTTAGTAAGTTTCTTAATCTGGTGCTTTTGTCTTTGGCATCGCCTAAATTAGAAGAATTGAAATCTATATTTCTAAAAATATTAGAACCATCATGCCCACCTAATTTTTCACGGTTGGCTTCTTCTAATTCTGCCAATGCATGGTTAATCATTTCACCAATTTTCGGGCTGTTCCTGTTTTCGTAGAGATAATCGAAGCTAGAAACTTGGGGAACTACAAAACGTTCACGCTCCAAAGCACGCTGTACACGTTCTTGGTTTCCTGCGTATTTTTCTTCGTATTCTGCTTTTTTCTCGTTGTAAACATCAGTTACATATTTTAAGAAAAGCATGGTAAGAATGTAGTCTTTGTATTGCGAAGGGTCTATAATTCCACGGAAAGTATCACACGCTTTCCAAACAATGTTGTTTACGTCTTTTTGAGTGATTTTATGGCTCATTATTTTATTTTTTTATAGGTTAAAGTATTGATGTATTGGTTTTCTAATTCTATTAATTGTTTTCTGATTTTTAGTTTTTTATTTTTTAATTGGTCTAAATGTACTATGTTATTTTGGGTTTCCAAATCGGGAATTGCGATTTCTAAATCTGCTAACTCTTTTATGGAAATAGAGGGTAAAGTTTGGGTGTAAATTTTAGCATTAAATACTTTTAAAGTCTCCTCATGATTGAGATACCAAAGTAAATAATTGGGGAGAATCTCATCTGAAGTAATGGTTAAAACCAAAAAAGTAGAACCAGCAATACAATGTGGAAATTCTTCTTTGAATTCCATGGCAAAAAACCTTCTTCCTTTTGCGTTGAAGAGAATTTCACCAGCTTTTAGATAGTTCTTTTCAAAGATAGGTTTGTACATTGCATTGGGTTGAATTTCTCTGTGCAGGTTTCCATCGTCATCAAAATCGGAAGTTGTCAATAATCTTACAAAGGTATTGGTTAACTTTTCTTCGTTTCTGTTGGTGGTTTTGGTAACTACCATACCAGAACGGATTTTAGCGACATCATTTATTTTGTAAATTTTTTGCATAATATTTTTTGTACTATTACTGTACAAATGTAAAATATATCTTTTAATAAACAATAAAGAATCACAGTAAATTTTGTACTAAATACGAAAGCGCTTTTTAATTTTCTGATTATCAGTGAAATAAATTTACGGGAAATATAGAGCAATAAAAATGATGATAGTCCTTTAATACTTAACGGCGAAATTTCACAATTTGTTTTTCTTCAAGTTGCTCATGATTTTTTCTACCGCCCAACAAATTCAAAAAGGAAGCTGTTTTATTTGAATCCTTAAAAACCTCCTCAAAAGCAGAAAAAGGAATGTTATTTTCCTTTGATGTTTTTTCCAATAGCTCAATCATTTTATCTTTTCGTTCAGCATCATTTAGATTTTGCAGATTCGGAATTTTTATACTTTCCTGTAGAATCCCTTTTTTAAGTGTGTTTTCTACCGAATCCAAGTATTTTTTCTTTTCAACAGCAAAAACAGTTTTATTGGTTAACAGAGCGGAGTTTTTGCTTTTGAAGAAGGAAACCTCTTTTTTAAGACTTTCAATGTTGGTTTTTAATTCTACAATTTGTTTTTCTTTGGATTCCAGTTCTGTTTTGTTTTTGAGAAGTTGAATATTATTCGTTTTGATTGCCTTTTCGTAGTTTTCAATGGTTTTATCTGTTTTTATTTTCTGAAAACCTAGAAAGTCAGATTCTTTTACGATAAACTCCTCTGAATTTTTAGATTCCATCTCTTGTTGCATTTGGCTGTATCGTTCTTCCAAAATTTTCAAATCTTCTTCTTTTTTCTTGATTTTAAATTCAACTGCTTCTAATCTTGTTAACGAACCCGAAATACCTCTCTCCATTTCCAAACATTCCGCCGCCAAATCCTGCATTTTGGAATAATGAAACGATTGATGCTTAAGTGTTTTTCCCGTTTCCAGATCCTGCCAATCTGCCACCAAATGAGCATGATAATTTGGCTTCCATTCTTTGGTTTCTTTGTCAAAATGTCCTTCATCTTTATGAATTGCAATTTGAAAAATTCGAATCTTTAATTCTTCTTCCAATCTTTTTGATAGGTTATGCAAGTCTTGCATCGTTGTATTTTCTTTAATTACCACAACGGCTTCCCGAACTGGCATTGCATTTTTCTGTAATTTTCTGCCTGATTTTTCTTTGCAGTAGGATTCTATTTTTTGGATTTGGTCTGCAATTTTTTGTTCCATCCAATATTCATTTTTATGAGTTAAATCTTTGCGGATGTAGTCAAAAGATTTCTTTCTGAAATTATGAATTTCGGAATCAGATTTTGACGCTTTGAAATTGATTGATGTCTTCATTTTTATTAAATTTGATAATGATGTAACCTGTGTCTTTTTTACTCAGGTTACCTAATAACCTGTATCTATTTCATACAGGTTGTAAAGTGACCTTTACAGGTTAACAAGCTTGAACCTTGTACTATTTTACGCAGGTTAAAGCCTCGCAGAGCGAAGAAGAAACTTTGTTGGGAGAGTATCGACCTTCAAAGTTGCGAATGAGCTCCTAACTTTCGCCGATAGTTGATAAAAATAGGTAACCCACATAATCAGCGTTTTCTTTTGTAAGTTTGATATATTTCACTTTCCTCTTGTTCTTGTTTTGATTTCAAGTCTATCTGCTGTTTTTTTTCGATTTCAGTGTTGTTTTTGAATTGTAAATAGTCGTTCAAATCTTTATGAAGAGCATAAATTTCAGAATGATTTTTGGCTTCGGGAAATGATTTCAGAATTGAATTTTTACAAGTTTCTCCTGCTTTGTCATTGTCTAAAAACAAATGGATTTCGGAATAAATTTTTAAATGTTCTTTGGTTCTATTCAACAATGAAATAGAATTCATTACCAACAAATCGCCAATGAAGAATGGTTTCATCTCCACAAAAGACAAAGCATCCATAAATCCTTCAAAAACGACAATTCTTTTCCCTGTTTCATTTTGATTTTCATTATTGAGATTTACAATTGAAATATCTTTCTTCTGTAATGAACCTTTGTAAAATGAATTTCTAAGTTCCCAACCTCCAGAAAAATTTTCAAAACCTATAGCATAAAGTTTTTTCTCTCCAATGGCAAAATGAATTTCTTTAACTAACGGATATACTACTTTTGAAAGTCCTCTTTGATGAAGATAGCTTTTAAGATGTTCGTTTTGGAGTTTTTTGATTTCGGTGATTTGATAATTTGGTTTTGAATTTATTGAATGAATAACATTCTGCTGTTGAAAAGAAGAAAAATTTTGCTTTTCTGCCCATTCTAAAACTTCTTTTACTGATGCGTTTAGATATTTTTTCATAAAATCGACATTGTTTCCGCCAATTCCTTCGGAGTGTAAATACCAATAATTCAGATTTTTATTAATTTTAAAAGAGGCTTGGGTTTCTGTGGAAAAAGGATTGAGATACCAAGCTTCTTTTTCATTTTGTTTTGTTGGATGGTGTCCGACTGAAACGAGGACTTCTTCCAACTTTATAGAGTTGAATTGGTTGCAGTTCATAGTTGTAAAATATTATGGTTTATTTTTTGGAAATATTTTGATGAATTGATGAGGAATATTTTTAAGTTGCTGTAATTTAAAATATTACGCTTTCATCAAAGTATCATCATTTCATCAAACATTAAAATTTATGTTCATCAGTCTTTCATCAAAAATGAAGGTTTTAAAATTTGATGAGGCTTTTGATGAATAGTAAGTTATTGATTTTCTTTTCATTATCAATTAATTCATCATTTCATCAAATTTTTGAAGAATAAAATCTCTTTTTATCGTGAAATAGCGACCAGTTTTATTATTTAGATAAAAATTTCCACTGTAATCAATATCGTATTTGATATAAGCCAAAGAATTGTTCTGTGGTTCAAGTTTCCATATTTCTTTTAGGATTTTCCTCACATCATTGATTGTCCAATATTGATTTTTAAACATTCGGTTGAGCATATTCAAAATATCCTGCGGAATGACTTGGATTTCATTTTCTTCGGTACTCTCAAAAAACTCATACAAGAGCTCAATAATTTTTGATTCAAGTTTGTTATTGTTTTTCCAAACCAATTTTTGTAACGCCTTTGTTCTTATCTCAGAATCAGTAAACCACATTCGGGTTTGTTTCTGGCTACAGAACGATCTTTGAATCAGATAGCGAAGGAAATAGGGAATTTCTTTAATTAGGTTTTGAAGGAATTCAGTATTCTCTGTTTTTATAGATTTAACTTTGATAATCCAGAACCGAATTTCTTCTTCATCAATCTGAATAAAATTGTCTTCATTGTTGGAACAAAGAATGAATTTTCCAAAAAATTCAACTTCCTCACGATCTTTTCCTTTCGCTTCTTTCTTATCTTTATCGGTTGTGGAAAGGTATTTTAATCTTTCTGTAATTTCTTTCTTGTCAAAGAATACTTCATCAATAGCTACAATGAGCATTGAAGCCCAATCCGAATTGAATTGACTGCTGAAAGAATCTCCTTTAATGTAAGTCATATTCAACCCGAAAATGGATTTGAGCCATTTAATAAAGGTAGACTTTCCTGTAGAACGTTCTTTACTTACCAAACATAAAATCGGAAGCATTTGGGTAGGTTTTTCAAGTAAGATTTTGATGTAATCTAAACCCAACTCAAGCTGTTCTCCGAAAATATGTTCCATAAAGTTCAGCGAAAACTGAATTTTTTCTTTGAGAGCATCGGAATTTAGACTTTCTCCAATCGGTTGATGCGGGATTTCATTGTACATATTGTAAAACCCTTCGATTATTTTTTCATAATTCAGATGACTTGGAATACAACAAAAGCCATCGTATTTTGGAATTTGTGAAAGATAATTTTTTCCACAGTCGCTGATAATGGTTTCCCGATTCCATCGAAACAAAATGGAAATTTTATCACCTGAAATTAATGGTTTTTCTATGGTTTTGTAGTATGTTGTGCCTACTCGTAAATAGGGAATTTTTTTGTTCATTTTAAGAATGATTTTAATACGAAATTGTTAAACAATAGAAATTGTAATGCTCGAACAGAGGTTACATTCTTCGGTTTTTTCCGTATTCCAAAAGTTCCTTTTTAGAATAGTAGTATCGCCCATTAAAATTGTAATGAGGCAGACTCTTATTTTTCCGCCAGTCAATAATGGTCGGAACAGAAATGTGCAGAAATTTTGTGGCTTCGATTTGAGAAATTAAATCTTCGGGTTGTTCTTCTGCTTTTTTAACGGGTAATGTGAAGTCGGTTGCTTTTTTTAGAATAATTTCAACCGCTTTTTCCAAATCTGCTTTGGTGTGGGAATAAAGTTGTACTGACATTTGATTGTATTTTAATTATTTTAAATTCAAATGCAATAATATCAACTTAATTATTGAAAATCAAATAGTTGTGATTCGTCCAGAACAGTCTAAATTAATCCAAATTAGTCCAGAATAATTTTTTTGCAATCCAGATTAATCTAAATTAATCCAGATTAGTCTTTTCAATAAATCTTATGTTTTAACAAATTTTAACTAAAATACTTCTACTTTAACAAAGTTTAACGTTTTTTTACTTGATTCAAAAATAAAGAGTGTTGTTTTTTGATTAAAATACAAGAACTATCCATCGTCAATATTTTCAGGCATTCATAATGCTGTTGATTTTTTCTTTTACAATTTCAATCCTTTCATCAATAATCAATGGGTGTATATGTGTTTGCAAGAGTTCTTCTAAAAGACCTTTATCAATGATTTTTTGCAATTCAGATTTAATAAATTCTAAAATTCTCTCATCGCACTTTGCTATTTCATCTACAATGCTGATTCTGTTATCAATGATGTAGATAATGTCCTCAATATCATGGCTGGTTCTGTAATCTTTTCCCCTACTATTGAATGCTTCAAACTTTGTTGCAAGAAAACAAGGTGCTGATAAGATGTAAATTTCCTGATTTTTTGCTTTCACTTTCCATAAGTCTTCAAAACCTATTTTATACCAGCGATTGGTTGAACCAAAGGCGTTGTCTTCGGCAGGAATTATATCTACTGGATATTTTTTGTATGTGTAACTGCAAATAGATGTTCCATAAGGGTCTGGATGAAAACCTAATTTTCCCAATTCCTCGATTGTTTTGTGAAATTCTCCTACATTAACGATATTAATTGTAAAATCAATGTCTTTCGTGGGACGTATTTCGTCAGCTGCTGGGTCATCTGTATAAAGACTGATAACAGCTCCACCGACGAACACTACTTGCTCCCTATATTGTTGTAAACCTTCCGCTACTTCCGCAACAACTCCTATATTTATAGCCTTATTATACAATTTTTAAATATTTTTTTAGGTATTCTACTGCTAATTCTTTTTCTCTTGTTCGCCCAACACGAATAGCATCTGTGATTGCAAGTAATTCATATAGTTTTTCATCTTTCAATACTGCTTCTGGAACCGATGGATAAAGTGGTTCTATACTTTGACCTCTTGTATTTCCTTTTGCATAAGCCCAAACATACTTTTCATTACTTTGAATTTCATTATTGAGCGGTAAAGCACTATGAGCGGTTGGAATTCCTCTGACTATTGCTCCTGGCTTCTGAGGAAAAGCATATCTTATCCCATATTGTAGAAACTCGGCAAGAGCATACTTCATTACTACTTTTCCTTTTGGGTCTAATAAGCCTGAGTTTTTTGACCTTGCAACCGATTCGCTTATTTCAGCTTGGCTTATTCCTAAGTCTGCCGCAACGGAAGATTGATTCCACGAATCATTATCGAGGCTAATAATTTTTAGTAACAAAACGATGTCCTGTGGTTTCATATTTTGTTTTGAATTTTTCATATATTGCATATTGCGATATGCAATATTAATAAAAAATTTTGAATTACAAATTAGCGTTATTGCATATTGCAATATGCAATAACTTTATCCCCAGGCTTTATCCATTTGTTCGTCTGTAAAAGCCTCTGTTACTTTCATATATTTGTCCAAAACTGCATCTTTTTTGATGTTTGCAATTTTTTTAATGGCTTTCGGTTCCATTCCTAAAAGTAGAGAATTGGTTATGAATGTTTTTCTTGCGGTGTGGCTTGTAATGAATTTACATTTTGGTTGTGTTAAAGATTTTTTCTTATTCCCAACAAACCAATGAATGGTAAATGATTGTGTGATTTCTGCCAATTCACAACATTCCTTGATGTATTCGTTGAATTTTTGTGATGAAATTATAGGTAACGGTTCATAGATTGTCCCTTTGTATTTTTCCAAAATAGCTTTTGCATATTTATTGAGTTTAATGGCGTGGTTTTGGGTTTTCGTTTTCTGAATAGAAAGTACAATATGATCTTCAGAAATATTTGCTAAGTGTAATTTCGACAAATCGGAAAATCTTAATCCTGTAAAACAACCCATACAATAGAAGTCTCGGACATGGGATAGTCTATCATTATCAAAGTCTTTTTCATAAAGTTTCATAAGCTCATCAAATGATAGATAAACAATATCAATGTCGTGTTCAGCTGCTCTGAATTTTTCAAACTCTCGATTCGTGTTATATCCTTTTTCAGTTGCCCAATTTAAAAATGACTTTAAAACCTTAATTACTTTAGCAAAATAATTTTGTTTCATTTTTTTGGTTTCGTAAGAATAGTCTCTCAAATGTTCAAAAAAAGCATCGTCAATATTTTCAAATGAAATCGAATATTCATTTTCTTTACAAAAGTAGTCCAAATAATTTTTTACAGTCATTTGTCCCTTTATTGTATTTGGTGTTTTTGTTAGTTTTCCTTTTTCAATGTATTCTTTAAAGCAAGAAAAGAAATCAAATTTATTATCCGAAGGTTCTTCTTTTTTTTCAAATATTTCATTGAATTTTTCGACTGAAAAAGGAATATCATTACCCTTTAAAAAAAGAAATAACTTGTTTACTTTTTCTTCAATTAATTGTAACTCATTATTTGTTATTTCATAATTGTTGTTAGGTTCTTTTTTAAGGTTGGGTTTAACTCTATGTCCATTCCAATGGCTTTCTAAAACAGAAAATCCAGTGTTTTTTCTGATTCTTTTTCCATCGTGTCTTAGAACGAGTTGAATTGGAATTAAACCATTTTGAGCTATTTTTTCTTTTCTTAATTCAAAAACTATCTTCATTGTGAAATTTAATTTAATAAAAAATAGTAAAGGGTGGCTAAAAGGGTGGCTAAATTTGAAATTAAATTAACTAAAATTAAAAAAATAGCATAGTTCCGTTTCCCTTTATTAATCAAATGTACTGAATATAAGTGGATTAAAAACAAGAAAAATTGAGAAAAGTATTATGGTAGTCCCGTCTGGGGTACATTAAGAAGCCTTCTCTTTTGAGAAGGCTTTTTTGTTTTTTTATATTTTAGAAAATTTATTTTTTCTTAAAAGAATAAAGATAAGGTGCCTTATTTGCAGAACCGCTAAAAAGTTTTTCGTGTCTGTCTAAAATATTTAAGCTGAGCATTTTACGCTGAAAGTTGTTTCTTCTGAATTTTTCTCCCAAGATGGCTTCATACAGATTTTGCAAATCTTTCATGGTGAATTTTTCTGGCAGTAGGTTGCTTCCTACTATGTCATAGTCTAGGGTTTTTCTAAGATGTTCTAAGCCTTGTTCAATGATTTCTTTATGGTCAAAAGCCATCTCTGGTAAATCATGTACATCAAACCAAGCGCAAGTTTCATTGAACGCATCTGGGAAGGTATGAGATAAGGTATAATCTATCAACGCATAATAGCCTACAGTTACAAATCGCTTATTAATCCAGTGGTCTTTATCTGTTTCTATTCCTTTGTTAGCTAATAATTGACGGTGCGGATTGTTTTTTTCGGTTCTGTCTATTCCACCGAATGCGTAGAACTGTTGCAAATAAACGTCTTCTAAATGAGTTCTTTCATATAAAATTCTGTGTGCAGCATCGTCTAGATGTTCATCTTCGAAGATGAAACCTCCAGGAATCGCCCAAAGATTGAGTTCGTGATATTTAAGCAATAAAATTTTTAAAGAATTGTCGTGAAAGCCAAAGATTGCACAGTCTACAGATAATTGATTAATAAAGTTTTTGGTATCAATCAATTCTTGTAGGGTCATCTTATTTTTAGAGTCGTCAAGTTTCATGATCATTTTTATTTATAGACATTCTTTCTTTGATGGTAAAGAAAGAAGAAAGTATGAGTATCAAAATTAAGGGAATTGAAGCAAATAACAAGTAATAATTTGCTAAATTTTTTTGAAAAATATATGCAGTGCTTATTGAGCCTATAGAACCCCCTAAAGAAGTGAACAAAATGATGAAGGAAACCATTCTGCTTATTTTTTTCTCGGGGTAGTTGCCTAGGAACTTAGAGTTTAGCATAGGATAAAGTGGCGCAATAAAAAAGCCAATCAGTGGAAAAATAAACATTAATATCTTTATTTTTAAATCGCTTTCTTGCCCTATAAAAAATGCTGAACTGATGAGAATAATCCCAGAAATTAAGCTGGTGTAAAAGATTTTCATGGGGCTAAACCTATGAATGAGTTTTGAAGCGATTATTCTCCCTAAAAATGAGAAGAACGCCAGTAATGCAGAAGATTGTAGCGCAAAAAAAGAAGAAGAATTGAGGGATTTTTTATAAAAAGTGGGAAGCCACGAGTTGAATATTTGTTCAGCAAAAATAATGAGTGATATAATAGCCAAAAACAATAGTGAGCTTTTGTTCAGTAAAATTGTAAAGTCGATTTTTGATTTTTTTACAGGGACTGGTTCAATGTTTTTATGAGTATGGTGATGTCTTATAATTTGTATAGCTGTCCACAACGAAATAAATCCTACCAGCCAAAATCCAAATCTCCAAAATTCTTGATAATCACTACTTAGAATAAGTGCAAATTCCATGTTCACAATGAAAATTCCGAGCATAAAAGCAGCTTCGGTTCGGCTCATGGTGATAGAGAATTCTTTTTCAGTTTCTGTTGTGTTTTTGATGATGCTAAAAACACAGATTTTGCCAATAGAAAATGAAATTCCGATAAGAATGAACCATATTTTTAAAAACCAAAATTCAGTTAAAAAGGGAATACTAAAACTGCAGACGGTACAAATAAATAATGCAAATGCTAATGAAAGGTAGTAACTCTTTTTTTTAATATAATCTACCAAAAAAATAGAAACTAAAGCTATGGGAATATCCTTGAAAAATTCTAAAATTCCTAATCCTGTATAAGTATGCAGAGCGTTTTGAGAGAGCTGTAATATGATAATGCTCATTGAATTAAGGAGCATAGAAAAGACTATGAAACTTAACATTAAGTTAACATTAAGCGATTTGTTTTTCTTGTTTATTAACATAATGTTAAAAGTTGACGCTATTTTTAGTTAAAATATTTTTGAAAAAATAAGAGGTTTTACTCCTAAAAATGGATTTTGACCACTCCAAAAGTATCTCAAATAAACGAAAAATTAAAATTATTAAGAAATTATTTTTTTCTTAACTAAATTCATTTAAATTTATTGTCTCAAAATGAGATAAAAAAATATATTATGAACATGAATATTAAAAAAGGGTTAGGACTGATAGCAGTTCTTTATTTTACCTCAAGTTTTCAGGCTCAAATTAAAAGCGATTCTTCAGCTATAAAAGAGAAGAAAATAGATGAGGTGGTTCTGATTGGTTATGGTTCTGTAAAAAAGAAAAATGCAACCAGTGCAATTGAAAACATTAAAGCAGATGTTTTTGAAGACAGACCAATTTATAACGTGACGCAAGCTTTGCAAGGAACAGCAGCGGGTGTAAGTGTAGTACAAAACTCGGGTAAACCAGGGCAGGCTTTAAACATTAAAATCAGAGGGAATAACTCTATTTCTTCTGGTGTAGATCCACTTTATGTAGTAGATGGAATTCAGACCAAAGATATTAGTGGAATTAACCCAGATGACATTGTAGATATTACCGTTCTTAAAGACGCAACTTCTACTGCAATCTATGGTATTAATGGTTCTGCTGGTGTAGTAATTGTTACGACTAAAAGAGGAAAAACAAATAAATCTCAACTTAACTTTAATGCATATTGGGGATTCTCTAAAATTTCTAATAATGTAGATGTATTGAATATTGACCAATATAAAGCATTAATGGCAGACATTAATGCAAATGGAGGAAATGATTATTTGCCAACGATTAATAATCCTAGATATGCAGGAATTAGTACAGATTGGGAAAAAGAAGTTTTCAAAACAGGTTTTGACCAAAACTATAATGTGAATTATTCTTTTGGTAATGAAGCTATAAAAGGGTATTCAGCTTTAGGTTATCAAGGAATTGATGGTACAGTTGCTCCTTCTAGATTTGATAGAGTTTCTGCAAAAATTAACCTAGATGCAAAAGTAACGAACTGGTTAAAAGTAAACTCTACGTTAAACTACTTTAACACAAAATTCAAAAATACCAACGATAATGCTGCAGGTGCTAGAGCAGGGGTTATTTTAAGTACTCTTACTACTCCTACATTTATGCCAGCTTACGCTAACCAGCTTATGGTAAGAGATGTAGATGCTTCTGGTAACTATATTGATGGTTATAAAGATGGTCAGTTTGCAATGAACCCATTCACAGCAGGTTGGGAAAACCCAGTAGCATTCCAATATAGAGGATATGATGATACCAACACTCAGAGATTCTTATCGAATATTGGTTTGGAAGTAAATATTCTTAAAAATTTAGTGTATAAACCAAGCGTTTCATTAGATTATGTAGATGTAGAAAACGAAACGTTCATTGATCCTTTTAAATCAGTTTATGGAAGACAAGAAAAAGGAACAGGAAGTAGAACTAATTCTACATACAAAGATTTCAATGTTGAAAACACTTTAACGTATACTTTTAAAACAGGAGCTCATGATTTCAACCTTATTGGAGGTCATCAATTGCATGAGCGTAACAATAAGGTGCAATATTATTGGGGTAATCAATTCCCTTCTGATGTAACTACATTTGAGTTTGAAAAATCTCAAAACGGTAATAAAGTATACAGAGAAGAAACCCTTAGAGAATTATCTTTCTTCGGAAGAATGGTATACACTTATGATAATAAATATACCTTAATGGGAGTATTCCGTCAAAATGGTAGTTCTGCATTACAACCAGGAAAAAAATGGGGATTCTTCCCAGGTGTTTCTGGTTCTTGGTTAGTGTCTAACGAAAATTTCTTAAAAGATAACAACTCTATTTCTGAACTTAAATTAAGAGGAGGTTGGGGTAAAACAGGTAACGCATCTGGTATTCCTTTCTATGCTTCTTATAATCTAGACAGATTAAACAGAGATGGAGGTGTTTGGGAAACTGCTCAATGGGGTACAGATATAGGTTGGGAAGTTACAACAGATACCAACTTTGGGGTAGATTTAGCCTTTTTGAACAATAAAATTAAATTCTCTGCAGATTTCTATAAAAGAATTACTGATGATTTAATTATGCCAATCGAAATGGGTCCTACAGTTGGTAACATCCTAAGAAACGTAGGTTCTATGGAAAATAAAGGGATGGAATTCACCCTTAATACTGCTAATATTAAGAATGAAAACTTCACTTGGAATACTAATTTTAACATTTCATTCAATAAAAATAAAGTCAATGAGTTAAAATACATGCCTGTTATAAACAAAGTATTTATTGAAGGTATGGATAATTTAGTAAGATTTACTGCGGGTCAGCCTTTAGGTTCTTTCTATGGTTATCAAATGCAAGGAGTAGATCCACAAACAGGGGACATTGTTTATAATGACCTTAATGGAAATGGAAACTTTGATACAGGTGACCGTACTTTCATAGGAAATCCAAATCCTGATTATACATTCGGTTTCTCTAATAATTTTACTTACAAAAACTGGTACTTAGATACATTAATTACAGGTTCTGTAGGAAATGATATCTATAACGCTTCTAGATTCGAACTAGAATTAATGAATGATTTCAAAAATCAATCTACAGCAGTACTTGATAGATGGACCACAGTAGGACAAGTAACTAATGTACCAAGAGCAAACTCTCTTTCTGCGATGGTAATTTCTGATAGATTCGTAGAAGATGGATCTTACGTAAAACTTAAAAATGTAACTTTAGGGTACAATTTCAAAAATCCTTTTAAAGGAGTTAGCAAGCTAAATGTTTATGTAACAGGTCAAAACCTATATACCATTACAGACTATTCAGGATTTGATCCAGAGGTAAATGCTTTCGCAAGTTCTAACGGAATCTTAGGTATTGACTATGGTACTTATCCACAAGTGAGAACAGTTGTAGTTGGTCTAAAAGCTAATTTTTAATCATTATTAATATAAAATATTATGAAACTTAATAAAACCATAAATTATTTAATTTTAGGCGTAGGTATGTCTTTTGGAGCGGTTTCTTGTTCAGACTATTTAGACACCAATCCCATTACAGAGAAGCCAAGAGAGCTAACAGAGGCTCCTTACAAAACTGCTACTGACGCAGAAGATTTAATGAATACTATCTATAATGATTTAGGTAATGAATATTGGCAATTAGATTACTTCTTTAATGGTGATGCACAAACTGATGTTGCTTATCAAGGTGGAGACAACCCTCAAAACGCACAACAATCCGAGTACAGAATCATTGCTACCAATAGTAATGTAAGCAGAGACTGGAACTACATTTACGGGCGTATTAACAACTGTAATAAAGTAATCAATTATGTAGATAAAATCCCTGATACATCTCTTTCTGCACAAAGAAGAAAAGAAATGATCGCGGAAGCTTCTGTAATGAGAGCAATGTATTATTTCCACGCTGTACAACTTTGGGGAGACGTACCATTAGTTACACAAGCTGTAATCGGAGTAACTGCAGAAAACTTTGAAGAAGTGTATGCACAAGTTTATCCAGCAAGAAAACCAGTGAACGAAGTATATGCTCTTATCATTTCTGATTTAGAAGGTGCTTTAGCTAATGTACCCGCAAGTTCTAATAAATATAGAGCTTCTAAAGGTGCTGCTTTATCTCTTTTAGCTCAAGTGTATGCAACTAAACCAAGCCCTGATTTTACTAAAGTAGTTACTTATACAGATCAATTAATGACTGAAGGATACAGTCTTTTACAAACTTATGACCATTTGTTTGATTCTGAACACGAAGCAAACGCAGAATCTATTTTCGAAATCAATGGAAATGGAAGCAGTGTTTGGTGGTGGGGAACTTTCATGTTCATCGGAACAGACTGGAAAAAATTCAATACTCCATCTAATGATTTAATTAAATCTTTTGATGCTCAAGGAGATGCAATCAGAAAAGCTTCTACAGTTAAGTTTGAACCAGTAGGTTGGTCAGATAAATATTGGAGCAGCTCTAGCTATCCATTTGCTTGGAAACAAAGAGAGCAAAGCGGAAACCAAAATGTTTACATCTTTAGATATGCAGATTTACTTCTTCTAAGAGCTGAGGCTAAAGTAAGATTAGGAGATTACACAGGTGCTGCAGCTTTAGTAAACCAAGTAAGAGCAAGAGTTAATTTAGCTCCTATCACAATTACTGGTGCAACTGATGGTATCAACAAAGTGCTAGAAGAAAGAAAACTAGAATTAGCATTCGAAGGACAACGTTGGTTTGACCTTAAGAGAACAGGAAAAGCTGTTGAAATTATTAAAAACAGAAAAGATGCTAGCGGAAACCCTCTAAGTTATGCTGCTAACATTACAGAACAAAAATTACTTTGGCCTATTCCTCAATCTCAGATTGATAATAATCCTAATTTAACTCAAAACGCTGGTTATTAATCTTATATCAAATTAGAATTTTTATAACCTCATTCTAAAAAAATTGCTGCGCATATTATCGTGCAGCAGTTTTTTTGAATATTAAAAATAAATGTTATGGTTCTAAAAAAAATCATATCCGCCTTAGTTTTAGGCTCTATAGCTTCTCTTATCTCATGTAATTCTTTTACAAAAATAGAAGCTCCAAAAACAATAGAATATTGGCAAACGAATGCTGATGAAACTTTAAAACTTCAAAAACAAAACAATCTTGTTTTTGATAATCCACAAAATAATTTCCAAAATATTCTCATCAATCCTTCAGAAAAATTCCAAACCGTAGATGGTTTTGGGTATACTCTTACCGGAGGAAGCGTAGAGGTAATCAATCAATTATCTCCAGCGAAGAAAAAAGAACTTCTTCAAGATATTTTCGGAAAATCCATAGGCGTAAGTTATCTTAGATTAAGCATTGGCGCATCAGATCTTAACAGTTCTGTCTTTTCTTATGATGATGTTCCCGCAGGTCAAACAGACGAAGACCTGAGCGAATTCAGCTTAGCAAAAGACCAACCAGTGATTGATATGTTAAAAGAAATTTTAGCCATTAATCCAGATATTAAAATTATTGGCGCACCTTGGTCACCACCAGTTTGGATGAAAGATAATGGGAGTAGTATTGGCGGAAGTCTAAAACCAGAATTCTACCAAGTTTATGCAGAATATTTTGTGAAATATATTAAGGAAATGAAGAAAAACGGAATCACCATTCATGCCATTACTCCTCAAAACGAACCATTGCATCCTGGGAATAACCCAAGTATGTATATGACTGCAGAACAACAAAGAGATTTCATAAAAAACAATTTAGGTCCTGCTTTTAGAGCAGCCAATATTGCTACAAAAATAGTATTGTACGACCATAATTGCGATAAACCAGAATATCCTATTACCATTCTCCAAGACCCTGAAGCTGCACAATATGTAGACGGATCAGCGTTTCACCTTTATGCGGGAGATGTTTCTGCTCTTGGTGTTGTAAAGAACGCTTTTCCAAATAAAAATCTGTATTTCACAGAACAATGGACGGGTTCTACAGGAACTTTTGCGGGAGACTTCATTTGGCATACCAAAAATGTAATTATTGGAACCATGAGAAATTGGAGCAAAATTGCATTAGAATGGAATTTAGCAAATGATGCACAATTCCAGCCATTTACTCCAGGAGGTTGTACTCAATGTAAAGGAGCAATCACTATCAATTCCTCTGATTCTTACACTAAAAATGTAGCGTATTATATTATTGCTCACGCTTCTAAATTTGTACCTCAAAATTCACAAAGAATAGGTTCTACACAAGTAGGAAATTTAAGTACAGTAGCTTTTAAAACGCCAGAAGGCAAAATAGCTTTAATCGTTTTAAACGAAGGAGCAGAAGTTGAAAATTTTAATATTACCTTTGATGGTAAATCTGTAGCCACTTCATTACCATCTAATTCAGTGGCTACCTACACCTTTTAAAAAATAAAATTTATGAAAAAAATACTTCTTTCATTAGTTTTAGCAGGATTGGGAATAAATATTTCGGCACAGAAATCAATCGACCAAAAAGTTACAGAGCTGATGGCGAAAATGACTTTGGAAGAAAAAATAGGACAGCTCAATCAATACAATGATGATATTACAGCAACTGGTCCTATTACGAAAGATGCAGACAAAGCTGGTCAAGTTCGTGCAGGGAAACTAGGCTCTATTCTAAACGCTATCGGTGTTAAAAATACGAAGAACTGGCAAGACCAAGCCATGCAGTCTCGTCTTAAAATTCCTTTACTTTTTGGGCAAGATGTTATTCATGGTTTTAGAACTACTTTTCCTATTCCGTTAGGCGAAACCGCTACTTGGGATATGAATTTAATTGAAAAATCTGCTAGAATTGCAGCCACGGAAGCTTCAGCTTATGGAATTCACTGGACTTTTGCACCAATGGTAGATATAGGAAGAGATCCAAGATGGGGACGCGTAATGGAAGGAGCAGGTGAAGACACCTATTTAGGAACATTAGTAGGAAAAGCTAGAGTAAAAGGTTTCCAAGGAAATGGCTTAGGAAATAAAGATGCAGTAATGGCTTGTGCTAAACATTTTGCAGCTTATGGAGCTGCAGTTGGCGGAAGAGATTACAATTCTGTAGATATGAGCCTTAGACAATTGCACGAAACGTATTTGCCACCTTTCAAAGCGGTGTCTGATATAGGAGTAGCTACTTTTATGAATTCTTTTAATGATATCAATGGAATTCCTGCCACTGGTAATAAATATTTACAAAGAGATTTGCTAAAAGGCGCTTGGAATTTCCAAGGGTTTGTAGTTTCTGACTGGGGAAGTATTGGCGAAATGATTCCTCACGGTTTTGCTAAAGACAATAAAGATGCTGCTCTGAAAGCAATTATCGCGGGAAGTGATATGGATATGGAAAGCCGTTCTTATACTAATCATTTAGCAGAATTGGTAAAAGAAGGAAAAGTAGATATTCAGTTAGTAGATGATGCGGTTCGCAGAATTTTGACTAAAAAATATGAACTTGGACTTTTTGATGACCCTTATCGTTTCATCAATGAAAAGAGAGAAAAAGAACAAGCCAATAATCCAGAACACAGAAAATTTGCAAGAGAAATTGGTGCGAAAAGTATCGTTTTATTAAAAAATGAAAATCAATTATTACCACTTTCTCCTACCACAAAAAAAGTGGCCATTATTGGTCCATTTGCGAAAGCTACAGTAGAAAATCACGGTTTTTGGTCTATTGCTTTTCCAGATGATAGCCAAAGAATTGTAACTCAGTTTGATGGAATTAAAGCTCAATTGGATAAAAATTCAGAATTGCTTTATGCGAAAGGATGTAACGCAAATGACAATGATAAATCTCTATTTGCAGAAGCGGTAGAAACAGCCAAGAAAGCAGACGTAGTGATTATGACTTTAGGCGAAGGCCATGCAATGAGCGGCGAAGCAAAAAGCAGAAGCAATATCCATTTTTCTGGAGTTCAGGAAGATTTATTGAAAGAAATTGCCAAAACAGGAAAACCAATTATTTTAATGATTAATGCCGGTCGTCCTTTGGTTTTTGATTGGGCTTCAGAAAACATTCCTACCATTGTTTACACTTGGTGGTTAGGTACAGAAGCTGGAAATTCTATTGCAGATGTACTTTTCGGGAAAATAAATCCTGGCGGTAAATTGCCGATGACTTTTCCTAGAACTGAAGGTCAAATTCCTATCTATTACAATCATTACAATACAGGAAGACCTGCTAAAAATAATACAGACAGAAACTATGTTTCAGCGTATATTGACTTAGATAATGATCCAGCTTATCCATTTGGATTTGGTTTGAGTTACACTACATTTCAATATTCTGACGTAAACGTAAGTGCTACTCAACTGAAAGGTAATCAAACTTTGACGGCTTCAGTTACGCTTACCAATTCAGGAAATTATGACGGAGAAGAGGTGGTTCAGTTGTACATCAGAGATTTAGTAGGAAAAGTTGTTCGTCCTGTAAAAGAACTGAAAGGTTTTCAAAAAATATTCTTGAAAAAAGGAGAAAGCAAAACCGTTTCTTTTAACATTACACCAGAAGATTTAAAATTCTATGATGATGAACTCACTTTCGATTGGGAATCAGGAGAATTTGACATCATGATAGGCACCAATTCTGCTCAGGTAAAAACCAAAAGAGTAAATTGGGAAAAATAACATCCTTAAAAAATTAACCTTATAAGAAATAAATCTTAAAGGGAATTAAAATGAAAAAATCAATCAGCGTATTCTTATTATTGACCATTCAATTATTGATGGCAAATGTTTCTTTACCATATATTTTCTCAGACAATTTGGTGTTGCAGAGAAATTCTAAAATTCCAGTTTGGGGTTTTGCATCACCTCATGAAAAAGTGTTGGTAAGTTTTAAAAATCAAACCAAATCCACTGTTGCTGACCAAAATGGCAATTGGAAAGTAGATTTAGACCAAGAAAAAGAAGGTGGTCCTTTTACATTGACGATTAAAGGAAATAATGAAATTATTTTCAAAAATGTTTTGGTAGGAGATGTTTGGTTATGCAGCGGACAAAGCAATATGGAGTGGGCGCTTTCGTCTTCTGAAGGTTATAAAGAAGAGCTTAATCAAAAAGAATTTCCGCTCATTAGACATATTAAAGTTGAAAGAAAAATAAATTCTTTACCTCAAAATAACCTTGCGAAAACAGAATGGAATGTTGCGAATGCTTCCAATATTGGAGATTTTTCTGCAGTAGCCTATTTTTTTGCTAAAAAAATGTATCACGAAAGACAAGTTCCTATCGGAATCATTAATTCTTCTTGGGGCGGAACTGTAATCGAAGCGTGGATTCCTAAAAACGCATTCGAGCAATCGCCTTATTTTAAAGAAATGATTGCCAATATGCCACAAATAGACATAGAAAGTCTTCAACAGAAAAATTTCGAGGCTAAAACTGCTTTTTTTGAGAAAAAACTGAATGCTAAAATTGCAGATTTTAATCAAGAACAATTCTTGAGTGCAGATTATAACGCTTCTGCTTTAAAAGATTTATATGTTCCAAAAGCTTGGGAACAACAAGGTTTCGAAGGTTTAGACGGAGTTGCTTGGGTTAGAAAAACCATTGTTCTTTCAGACGAAGATCTTGCAGGAAATGCGGTGCTGTATTTAGGAAAAATTGATGACGAAGACCTTACTTATTTTAATGGAAAATTAGTGGGACAAATGAAGCAATGGTCAGATGATAGAATTTATACCATTCCGAAAGAAATTTTAAAAAAAGGAGAGAATATCATTGCAGTAAAGGTTAATGATACTGGTGGTGGCGGTGGTTTGTGGAATAATGATGATGAGGTGAAACTAGTCACCGCTCAAAAAAGTATTCCATTGGCAGGAAATTGGAAATTTGCTGTAGAAAAAATTTATGCAGCCATCAATCAAAATGAATTTCCTTCTTTGATTTACAATACCATGATTCACCCGATTGAAGATTTTAGAATTTCTGGAATGCTTTGGTATCAAGGAGAATCAAATGCAGAGAGAGCATATGAATATAACCAAAGTTTCCCACTATTGATTAACAGTTGGAGACAGAAATTTGGAGAAAACTTACCTTTTTATTTCGTTCAATTAGCCACTTTTAACACTAAAGGAGACAGTAATGAAGGTTGCGATTGGTGTGAAGTGCGAGATGCTCAACTGAATACTACCAAAATGAAAAACACTGGAATGGTAGTAACTACCGATGTTGGAAATCCGAATGATATTCACCCAAAAAATAAAAAAACAGTAGGAGAAAGATTGGCTAATTTAGCCTTAAATAATGGTCTGAAAAGCTCAATTTATCAAAAATCAACGGTAAAAGGAAATAAAATTACCATCAGCTTTAATACGAAGGAAAAATTAGTTTCTAAAAATAATGAAATCTTAAAAGGTTTTGAAATTGCAGGAAATGACCAAAAATTCTATCCTGCAAAAGCAGAAATTAAGAAAAATAAAATTGTAGTTACATCCGAAAAGGTTAGTAATCCCGTTGCTGTAAGATATGGTTGGAAAGGAGATGATTCAGAAATTAATCTTTTCACCGAAAAAGGATTGCCTATAGCGCCATTTAGAACAGATTCTTTTAAACTTTCTACAGAAAACAAAAAATATCAGTTCGAGTTAAAATAATTTTCATCAAGAATTAAAAATATGAAAACAAAAAACATTTCTACCATTTTGTTTATACTTTTTGCATCGTTTTTATTCTCCCAAACCATTGATGTAATGAGTTTTAACATCAGATTGGCAAGCGTAGATGATGGGGAAAATCACTGGAACATCAGAAAAGATAAAGTAAAAGACCTTATTTCTTATTACGAAGCAGATTTTGTAGGACTACAAGAAGCGCAGAAACCTCAGATTGATTATTTATTAGATAACAACTCTGCTTATGGTTTTTTAGGAAGACCGAGAACAGATGAAGCGAATGCAGAATTTTCATGTATTTTTTATCTGAAAAATAAGTATAAAGTTCTAGAACAAAATACATTTTGGCTTTCAGAAAATCCTGAAAAATCAGGAAAATCTTGGGACGCAGCATATCCTAGAATCGTTACGTATGCTCTTTTTGAAAATATAAAAACCAAAAAGAAAGTTTGGGTACTGAATACGCATTTTGACCATGTAGGTGTAATTGCGAGACAGAAGTCTGCAGAAATTATCCTAGAAAAAATTAAAACCTTGCAGAAGAAAAGAAATGTTCCTGTAGTTCTTACAGGTGATTTTAATTCTGTAGAAAATGATTCATGGATGAAACCGCTTTTTGAAAATTTACAAGAAGCCAGAAACAATAGCGTTACAAAACCTTACGCCGAAAAAGCAACTTGGAATGGATTTAAATTCAATGAAAAACCTAGCGAACAAATAGATTTTATTTTTAGCTCAAAAAACAATACGAAAGTATTAAAATACAGAACGATTAAAGACTTTTATGACTATAAATATCCGTCTGATCATTTTCCTATTGTAGCAAGAATACAATTGAAATAATCTGGAAAAAAATATAATTCAGCCTTCTCAAAACGAGAAGGCTTTTTTGTTTTAAAATTAATCATAACCTTTCCCAATAAGCTTTATTTTTTAGAAATTAAACACTATTTTTGGAGTTTCAATTTTAGAATGTCAGATATTATTCAACTTTTACCAGATCATGTTGCCAATCAGATTGCTGCAGGAGAAGTAGTGCAGAGACCTGCTTCTATTGTTAAGGAATTGCTAGAAAACGCCATAGATGCTGGTGCTACTAAAATAGAATTGATTGTAGAAGAAGCAGGGAGAAATCTCATAAAAGTAGCAGATAACGGAAGCGGAATGTCTGAAACCGATGCGAGAATGGCGTTCGAAAGACACGCTACTTCTAAAATTAGAACTACTGAAGATATTTTTCATATCGCTACCAAAGGTTTTCGTGGTGAAGCATTGGCTTCTATTGCTGCGGTAGCTCAGGTAGAACTCAAAACCAAAAAACAAGACTCAGAAATAGGAACCGTAATCTACATAGAAGGTGGTGAACTACAATTTCAGGAGCCTGCACAAGCCACAGAAGGTGCTGTGTTTTCGGTGAAAAATTTGTTTTTTAATGTTCCAGCGCGTAGAAAATTTCTGAAATCCAACAATATAGAATTCAGACATATTATAGATGAATTCCAAAGAGTAGCATTGGCTCACGAAAATTTAGAGTTTTCGCTCTATCATAATGATGAGGTGATTTTTAACCTCAGAAAAGGAAGCCAAATGCAGAGAATTGTAGATATTTTCGGTAGAAAATTGCATCCACTTTTGGTTCCTATCAAAGAAGATTTAGGTTGGGTAAAACTCAATGGTTTCGTGGGAAAACCAGAAGCAGCTAAAAAATCTAGAGGCGAACAGTTTTTCTTTGTCAATGGAAGATATTTTAGAAGTCCGTACTTAAACAGAGCGGTTCAGGAAGCTTTTGAAGGACTATTGCAAAGCAATTACAGCCCGAGTTTTTTCTTGTATTTGGAACTTGACCCAGAAAAAATAGATGTCAACATACATCCGCAAAAAACGGAGGTGAAATTCGAAGATGAGAACCTCATTTTTGCATTGATTCGTTCTACGATTAAGAAATCTTTGGGAATTTATAATGTAGCGCCAAGTCTAGATTTTGAGCGAAATGAACAAATGGATTCATTTTTTCCGCCAAAAGTAGATGCTGCGAAAAGTTATCACGCTCCAGGAATTCATATCGACAGAAATTTTAATCCGTTTAAAGACCAAATTCCTTCTAAAATCAATGATACAGCGATGGTAAATCTTACCGAAATGTATCAACAAGAATCATCAGCTTTGCCATCTAAAATTAACCTTTTTGATGAAGAAGATGAGGATTTAGAAGAAGATTTACTCAGATTGCCAAATGGTTATTGGCTTTTTAATAAAGACCACAGAACTTTGATGCTCGATTTGGGAAGAATTCACCAAATTGTCTTAGCCGAAAATCGTAAAAATGTTTCTAAAAGTAAGAAAAGCCAAAGTTTGCTGTTCTCTTTAGAATATCATTTAAATGAAATCGAAAAAAATAAGTTTCGTTCGATTAAAAAATACTTGCCAGATTTAGGTTTTGACATTGTTTTGGCACAAGATAATGTGCTGAGAATAAATGCAGTGCCTGAAGATGTGAAAGAATCTCAAGTGATTAAATTTTTAGAAAATCTCTTCGAAATTTTAGAATACAAAACCGAAGAAGAATTTTTAGAAAATTATAACAATCAGTGGATTAGAACCAATGCGAAATCTAAGTTTGATTTTCTGTATAAAGCTGAAGTGGAACAAATTTTGAAGGATTTTATTAAGTTAGGTTTCCCAGAGTTTACACCAAACGGAAACAGAACCTTTGTAGAAGTTCCTACAGAAGAATTAAAAAATAAATTTTAATACACCAAAACAATATGTTTCAAAATATAACACCCATCACCAAAAATATTATCATCCTGAATGTCATTATTTTCATTCTAGCGATGCTTATTCCGCAATCCTATCAATATTTAGCGGCTTTTTTTCCTACATCTCCTTATTTTAAATCTTGGCAAATCATCACACACATGTTTATGCATGGAGGTTTTATGCATATTGCTTTTAATATGCTCACTTTTGCAAGTTTTGGGCCTGTTTTAGAGCGGTTTTTAGGAGAAAAGAAATTTGTTATTTTATATTTTCTTTCTGGGTTAGGCGCTTTCGTCTTGTTTAATCTTTGGGAATATTATCAGTTATACCAAGATGCTCAACCACTTATTGTAGAAGGTTTACAATTTTCGGATATTTTAAAGGGTGATTTTGAAAAATTTCCAGTAAGATTAGAAGGAAATGCACAGAATATAGTAAACATACTTTCTACACCGATGGTTGGAGCTTCTGGAGCTATTTTCGGAGTAATTGCGGCGTTTTCTTTGCTTTATCCTAATGCGGAAATGTTCATTATGTTTATTCCGTTTCCGATTAAAGCAAAGGTTTTATTTCCTATTACTATTATAGTTTCTCTATATCTAGGTTTTTCTGGAAGTGGAGGAAATATTGCCCATTTCGCACATATCGGTGGCGCTTTAGTAGGCTATATTTTAGTGAAAGTTTGGGGTAGAAACAGATATAGAATTAATTAATCAGTGGGGATTTTTAGAAGTATTTTTACCGTTGCTCATGTAGTAATTGTGTTGCTTTTAGGAGCAACCATGCTTAATGCTTACATTCCACCAAAAGTATTTCCTTTACTCAATTTATTATCATTGGCATTTCCTTTTTTGATGATTGCCAATCTGTTACTCTGTGTTTTTTGGATATTTTCTTGGCGTAAAAGAGCCTTTGTTTTTCTGCTGATTTCCACATTATTTTTAACACCTGTAAGAAGATGGATTAATTATTCTGAGCCAAAGAGTGAGAAGGCAGATTTTAAAGTGCTTAGCTTTAATAATAAAGTCAATGAATTTGGTAAAGAGCATGTAGAGAATTATATCAATTCCTTCGACGCAGATTTTGTTTTCTTACAAGAGGCGGGTTATTCTAGCTTGGGAAACCCTATTTTAGAACAAATGAAATATTCGTTTCATAATCCTATCATCAGTTTTTATTCAAAATATGAAATTATAGAAAAAGGTTCAATTCCTTTTGTGAGTAATGGAGATGCGATGTATGCAGACGTTATGGTGAAAGGGAAAAGAATACGCTTTGTAAATGTTTATTTAGAGCCATTTCAGTTGCATAAATCTATGGTAAAACCTACAAGCGATTTAGACGAAAACGGAGCAAAAGCCAAAAGTCTAGTGCGTAGATTTATGCCAGTTTTCAAAAAACACGAAGAGCAAGTACAAATTTTGAAAAATTTTATAGAGAAATCTCCTTATCCTGTTATTTTGGCTGGTGATTTTAACTCGGTTCCTAATTCGTATGAGTATTACACTATTTCAGGAGTTTTGAAAGACTGTTTTTTAGAATCAGGAACTGGTCTTGCTACAAGTTTTCATGACTATAAAATTCCTATCAGAATAGATTATGTATTTTCTTCGGAGAATTTGAAATCTACCTATTACCAAGTAGACCGAAGTCAAAAACTGTCAGACCATTATCCCATTTTAGTGAAATTTAGTTTAAAGGATTAAAAAAATGAAGAAAATAGCCTTTTTATTAACCAGTTTTATGTTACTTTCTTGTTGGAAAAACAACAAAGAAGGAGAACAATATTACGCAGAAGATAATGCTCCTATTGATACTACTTTGGTAGATTCTGTAGTGGGAAAAACTTCTTTTTCTGCAATTAATTCTGCTATTGAAGATGCTAAAAAAGCGCCTGTTTTAAAACAAGATACCACTAAAAGTCCCGAACAGAAATTGGCAGTGGAAAAGAAAAAAATAGAACAAAAAAAGAAATCAGAGCTAGAGAAAAAATTGGCTGAACAAAACGCTGCTGAAAATGCAGAAAAAGAAAAAGCTCAGCAAGAAAAAAAAGTAAATGAATTAGTTACTTCAGAATAAGAATAGTAATTCTCTAAAATTTTAAGTTCTTTAAAAAAACAAAAAGTCTCAATTTCATGAGACTTTTTTTGATGTGATGTGAAAATTAACCCTAAAATTTATTTTAGATATATGATTTTGTTGAAGGTGTTTTCGCCTTTTTCTACACTGATTACATACGCATCAGCATTTTCTGGGTTTAAATCAAATTGTACAACCAATTCGCCATTATTTGGAGTTAAAGTTTGGTTATAATAAACCGTATTCGTGAAATCTTCAACAGAAACTGTTACTCCATCAGTTAGTTTAGGCATCACTAATTTTACATGATTGCCTTCAATCGTGTATTCTGGTTTGAAAATTTCAGAAACTGGTGTCTTCTCAATTGAAGCATTAGTTTCGTCAATAGTAATTTTATATTTTTCGATTTTAGAATCAGATTCCGCTACTAAATAATACGTTCCAGCAGGAAAGTTTTTCAAGTCATACGTTCTAGAAACCTCATCTTGTTTTCTCACTTTTTCAGCAAAAAGTTCTCCTTGCTTGTCATTGTAAACATATAGCGCTACATTTTTTGCATTCGTCATCTGAAAGCTTAGTTTTTTAGCATTGATGTTGTCAATAGAAATAGAGAAATCTTTGTCATTGGCCATTACATTTGCCGAAATAAATAGAAATCCTATAAGGAAGCTGAATTTTAATAAATTTTTCATAATTATAATTGTTAGTGTGTTAGTCAATTAAGTACACTGCAAATCTAGACTTGAATTTTGGGTTATTTTACAAGATAATTTTCTTATATGTGTTCTATTTTAACATTAATACAAAATTAACATTAGCTTAAAGATAAAATAGTATATTTGTATATTGAAATAGAACAAAATGAAGCAGACAAGTCCTACATATGAAGCAGTTAACCCCAATATTGGCAGTAGTTTTTCATGTTTCAAATTCCTTCAAAATGAAAATTTAAAATCTAATTTTTGGCACTACCACCCAGAAATAGAACTGGTTTTTGTAGGTGGAGGTTCTGGGAAAAGACAAATTGGAAGCACCATTTCTTATTTTACTAAAGGAGATTTGGTTTTAATAGGCAGTAATTTGCCACATTGTGGTTTAACCAATGAAAATACCAGAAATGAATACGAAATCGTAGTTCAGTTTTTGCCTGATTTTTTAGGACCTTACATTTGGAAAACTCCTGAAATGAAGAAAATCACGAATTTATTAGATGCTTCAAAAGGTGGAATTGTGTTTGGTGAATCCGTTAAAAAATCTTTAGAAAGTAAAATTTTAGAAATGTATGAGGCAACTTCACTGGACAAGTTGATTAAATTTTTAGACATTTTAAATGTTCTTGCCAATACCGAAGATTTCAAAATTCTAAATGCTGGAAATTTCTATATTCAAACTCAAGTGGAAGATAATGAGAGAATTAACCTCATTTTCAATCATGTAAAAAATAAATTCAAAGAGCAAATTACTTTAGAAGAAGTGGCAAATCTCGCCAATATGACGGAGCCTTCTTTTTGCAGATATTTTAAAAAAATTACCAATAAAACGTTTACACAATTCGTGAATGAATATCGCATCATTCACTCTATGAAATTGTTGGCAGAGAAACCATTGAGCATTAACGAGATATGTTACGAAAGCGGATTTAATAATTTCAGTTATTTCAATAAAACTTTTAAAGAATATACGCAGAAAAGTCCTTCTCAATACCGAAAAGAGTTTAAAAATATTATTGAATAAAACTTTTAGAAGCAATAAAAACTCCCGAAATCTAAATTTCGGGAGTTTTTATTTTTATCAAATTTATTTGAAATTTACATCAGCATTCTTTGAGCCTTTTTCACGCCTTCTACTAAAGCATCTACCTCTTCTAAAGTGTTATACACCGCAAAACTAGCTCTCACCGTTCCAGCAATTTTGAAAAACTCCATAATAGGTTGTGTACAGTGATGCCCCGTTCTTACAGCAATTCCCAGTTTATCCAGAATCATTCCTACATCAGAAGCAATTCCTATTCCTTCTAAATTAAAAGAAACTACACTGGTTCTATTCGCTTTTTCACCATAAATTTTAAGTCTATCTATTTCTAGAAGTCTTTTTTGGGCATAATTTAGCAGTTCGTTTTCATGATTTCTGATATTTTCTACGCCTACTTTTTTCATGAAATCTATGGCTGCTCCTATTGCAATATTTCCGCCAACATTAGGTGTTCCCGCTTCGAATTTAAAGGGAAGTGCAGCATAAGTGGTTTTCTCAAAACTACAAGTAGCAATCATCTCACCACCACCATGAAAAGGCGCTAATTTTTCTAAAATTTCTTCCTTTCCGTAGAGAATACCAACTCCCATTGGTGCGTACATTTTGTGACCAGAAAATGCAAAAAAGTCACAGTCTAATTTCTGAACATCAATCTCGAAATGTGGTACAGATTGCGCTCCGTCAATCATCATGAGTGCAGAAGAATTTTTTCTCACTTTTGCGATGATTTCTTCAATATGATTAATGATTCCTAATGCGTTAGAAACATGATTTACAGATACAATTTTGGTTTTTTCTGAAAGGTTTTTGTCTAAAAAATCGAGTTGAAGGATTCCGTTTTCATCCATCGGAATTACTTTCAATTTTGCGCCGGTTCTTTCGCAAAGCATTTGCCAAGGAACAATATTGGAGTGATGTTCTAAATAACCGATGATGATTTCGTCATTTTTTTTTAAGAAATTAGAATTTCCCAAAGCATAAGCAACCAAGTTGATGCTTTCGGTGGTTCCTCTGGTGAAAATCACCTCATAATCATGCTTTGCATTGATGAAATGTTGTACTTTTTTTCTGGAATTTTCCATTTCTTCTGTCGCCAATTGAGACAAAGTGTGAATTCCTCTGTGTACATTAGCATTGATTTCTTCATAATATTTTTTCCAAGTTTCAAGTACAGAAATTGGTTTTTGAGAAGAAGCTGCATTGTCTAAATAAACCAAAGGTTTACCATTAACTTGTTGATGAAGAATAGGAAACTGATTGCGTATGTCTTGTATATTAAACATTGTAAATTTTCTTTAAACCGCAAAAGCAACAAATTTTTTATTTTTAAGTTTTACAAAAGAAGAAAAAGCGAATTGAATTTCACTTTTTTTACTTTTGAATTGCTTGTTTTCAATATTTTCTTTTGTCTCTTTTGTGGTAAATCATTTAAGTAAAAAAATAAAACCACTCTAAAACTTGTTTAGAATGGTTCAAAATTACGGAATTAATTATTAAAATTTCTAATAATTTCTTCTATTGCTTTAATTGGCAAACGTTTTCATAGCATTTTCGGCTAAAAACGCAGCTTGTACAGAACGGCCTTTATCGTCTTTGGCTTCATTTTTAAACTTGCCAGTTCTCACCACGACCATATTTTTTTCAGGAATTACGATGATTAATTGGCTGGTAAATCCCCAGAAATGATAATATTTATAAGGAGCGTCATTATTAATCCAAATTCCCAAGCCATAGATTCCATTAGAGTGTTGAGTTGGCGTAATCATTTTTTGAATGTAGCTAGAATCAATCAGTTGTTTTCCGTTCCAATTTCCTTTTTGAAGCATCAGTTGTCCTAATTTTGCATAATCACGAGGAATAGCATTGATACAGCAGAACGTTTTTTCCATTTTATTGTCTTCATCCACATTCCAGTAAGCGTCTGATTCCATTCCGAGAGGTTTCCAAAGTTTTTGAGAAGCATACGCAGAAAGTGGAACATTTACCGCCTTTCTAATCGCAAATCCCAATAATTGCGTAGCACCAGACTGATATTCGAATCTGCTTCCTGGTTTTGCCTCAAATTGAGGAGATTTTAAGAGTGCTTGTGCCATGTTTTTACCGTAATAAATTCTAGGATTTTGTAAAAACGGATTTCTGTAATCTTCATCCCAGTAATAACCAGCTTCCATTGCGGCTAAATCTCTTAAGGTTAACTCGTTACCGTGTTCTACTTCGTTAAAATTAGGATAAAAATCTGCAAATTTTTGATTTTCTGATTGTATTTTGTGGTCTTCAATTGCCAATCCCATTAATAAAACGGTGATGGCTTTTGCCATAGAAAAAGAATTGGTTTGCGTGGTAGGTTTGTACTCTCCGAAATATTCTTCATGAACTAATTTTCCATCTTTTATGACCAAAAATGAAGCTGAATTGGTAGATTTTAAATTCTCAACGATGTTTTTCGGTAAAGAAGTTTTATTGTATAAAGAATCTTTTTGCCAAGGTTGTGCAACTCCTTTTTCTATATTTCTAGACGGGAAATCTACACCATCATCTATGGTAGCACTGGTTTCTCCTTTGAGATATGTAAGCGCAATTGCATTAAAAAGATGTTGATAATTAAAAGCATAAGCTAAAGCGATGAGTAAAGCAATAAAAGCGAAAAAGCCGAAAGCGATTTTCTTCAAAATTTTCATAAAAATGATTTTCTCAAATGTAAAAAAAAATCCCAAGAAATTTTCTTGGGATTCTTATATATGTAGAATTAATTTCTATATTTTAGAAAGCAAAGTTCTAAAGTTTACTTTTTCATCAATAATTCTTCTTAAATCTTCTACTTTCACACGCTCTTGCTTCATGGTGTCTCTTTCTCTTAAAGTTACCGTTCCGTCTGCAAGAGAATCGTGGTCAACAGTAATACAGAAAGGTGTTCCGATCGCATCATGTCTTCTGTAACGTTTACCGATACTGTCTTTTTCCTCAGAAATCACATTGAAATCATATTTCAAATCATTGAATATTTTTTCTGCAAATTCTGGCAAACCATCTTTTTTCACCAATGGCAAAATCGCTGCTTTTACAGGTGCTAAAGCAGGCGGAAGTGATAAAACTGTTCTCTCTGAACCGTCCTCTAAAACTTCATCTTTCAAGCAATTTGAGAATAATGCCAAGAACATTCTGTCAAGACCAATAGAAGTTTCTACTACATAAGGAACGTAGTTTTCATTTCTTTCTGGATCGAAATATTGTAATTTTCTGCCAGAGAATTTTTCATGTGCAGATAAATCGAAATCAGTTCTAGAGTGAATTCCTTCTAATTCTTTGAAACCAAATGGGAATTTAAACTCAATATCAGCAGCAGCATTTGCATAGTGCGCCAGTTTTTCGTGATCGTGGAATTTATAATTTTCTTGTCCTAAACCAAGTGCAAGATGCCAATTCAGACGTTTTTGTTTCCATTCTTCGTAGAATTTCAATTCTGTTCCTGGTGGAACGAAAAATTGCATTTCCATTTGTTCAAATTCTCTCATTCTGAAGATAAATTGTCTCGCAACAATCTCATTTCTAAATGCTTTACCAATTTGTGCAATCCCGAAAGGCAATTTATGACGAGAAGTTTTTTGTACGTTTAAGAAATTCACGAAAATACCTTGTGCAGTTTCCGGACGAAGATATAAATCCATCGCATTTTCCGCAGAAGCTCCTAACTTAGTCCCGAACATAAGGTTGAATTGTCTTACATCCGTCCAGTTTTTAGAACCAGTGTCAGGATCAGCAATTTCTAATTCTTCAATGAGTGCTTTTACATCAGCTAAATCATTGTTTTCCAGAGATTTTGCCATTCTTGCAAGAATGGTTTTTTGTTTTTCTCTGTATTCTAAAACTCTAGGATTGGTAGCTTCAAACTGTGCTTTATCAAAAGCATCACCGAATCTTTTTGCTGCTTTTTCAATCTCTTTTTGCGCTTTATCTTCTAGTTTTGCGCAGTAATCTTCAATTAAAACATCTGCACGGAAACGTTTTTTAGAATCTTTATTGTCAATTAAAGGATCGTTAAATGCATCTACGTGTCCAGAAGCCTTCCAAGTAGTTGGGTGCATCAGGATTGCAGAATCCAACCCCACAATATTCTCGTTCAGTTGCACCATTGCTTTCCACCAATATTGCTTGATGTTATTTTTCAGTTCTGCACCATTTTGTCCATAATCGTAAACCGCCGAAAGTCCGTCATAAATTTCAGAACTCGGGAAAATAAAACCATATTCTTTTGCGTGAGAAACTACCTTCTTGAAAACGTCTTCTTGTTTTGCCATAACTTTTGAATTGAATTGCAAAAATAGGGAATTTATAGCAATTTTCTACATTTTTAAGAAGCAAGACGTTTCGTAAATTTATAGAAACTCAGTCCTGCTTTCCGTTGCAATTCCTCGTTCCATAACTAAACCCAACGCTTACTGCGGGATTTCCACTGCAATCAGGGCTATAGACACTTTTCAATTACTCTTTCACTGAAAAATCAGCATTAAAAATTAACATCCACTTTGTCATTCCGCAGGAATCTCTACAAATAATTACAGAAAATTTTGAGTTTAGATTCCTACGGAATTACAAAAAAACCGTTAAAAATCTTCGTGTACTTAGCGAAACACTTAGCGACATTGCGTGAAAAAAAACTTTAAAATATTTCTTCCACTAATAATCAGTATAATCAGCGAGAACTTTCTTCATCATAAATTTTCAAAAACCTTTGCGCTCATTGCATTAAAGATTTAACCACAGAGAAATCAGAGTTTACACAGAGATTACAGAGGGAAAATATTCCCAAAATCAATTAAGGAAAAAACTCTATGAACTTCGTGTGAAACTCTGTGTCTCCGTGTTTAAAAAATTCTGTACATTTGTAAAACCTTTTTTCAAAATGTACAAATCACTTCTTCGTCCGATTTTTTTCAAATTTGATCCTGAAAAAGTTCATCATTTCACTTTTTTTATCCTTAAAAACTTCGGTTTTTTAACCAAATTATTTTTCCCAAAGCCCATTGAAGATAAACGTCTCGAACGTGAATTATTCGGCTTGAAATTCAAAAATCCAGTAGGTTTAGCTGCGGGTTTTGACAAAAATGCAGTGTTGTTTAATGAATTAGCAGATATAGGATTCGGATTTGTAGAAATAGGAACCGTAACGCCAAAAGCACAATCTGGTAATCCGAAAAAACGTCTTTTCAGACTAATAGAAGACGGAGGAATTATCAACAGAATGGGTTTTAACAATGAAGGTTTAGCAAAAATTGTAGAAAATCTTAAAAAATCTCCACACAAAGTAATCATTGGTGGAAATATTGGCAAAAACACAAACACTTTACCCGAAAATTATACCGCAGATTATGTAGAATGTTTCAGAGGTTTGCACGATTTTGTAGATTATTTTGTACTGAATGTGAGTTGCCCAAATGTTTCTAGTCACGCCAAATTGGAAGACGCAGATTATTTAAAGGAACTGATTACAGAAATTCAGAAAGTGAATGCTGAATATGCTCATCCAAAACCTGTTCTTCTGAAAATCGCTCCAGATCTCAATAAAATTCAACTCGATGAAATCGTAGAGTTGGTTGCCGAAACCAAAATTGATGGAATTATTGCCACCAACACTTCGGTTTCAAGAGAAAACCTTAAAGCCTCTAAAGAAACTTTAGAAAAAATTGGAAACGGCGGACTTTCAGGGAAACCAATCCGTGAAAAAAGTACAGAAGTCATCAGATATTTGGCAGAAAAGTCTAACCGTTCCTTCCCAATCATTGGAGTTGGCGGAATTCACAGTGCAGAAGATGCCATCGAAAAATTAGAAGCAGGCGCAAGTTTGGTGCAGATTTACACAGGATTTATTTACGAAGGTCCAGGATTGATTAATGAAATTAATAACAAAATTTTAGAGTCCGAAGTTTGAAGTCCGAAGTCCGAAGTTTTTTCGCGCCGTCTTTGCGAGTAATTAAGTATAACGAACTGATGAAACAATCTTTTTCTTAAATTTGAAAAAAACTATAAAAATGATTTCAGAATTAAGCATTAATGAATTTCATATAACGTTAAATGAAATGACTGTTGAAGGAACGCCTTCTTATAAAGGAAGTTTTTTTGCTTTTTTCACCATAAATTTTTCTAACAAATCTTTTTACGGATATGTTTCTAAAAGTGAATTTGCAATTAGCAAGAATTCAAATATTAAATTAGTCCCTTTTACAATTCGCGGAAATTATAAAAAAAACGGAGATAAAACAGAAGTTGATTATGAAATCCAACCCATTAAATTTGGAAATTATTGGATTAAATTTATGCCAATTTCAGTGCTTTTAATTTCTATTTTTTTGTTTTTGCTAAACATTAACAATAAAGATTTTGTAAATTCTCAATTAATTATTTTTATTTTATTTACATTGTTTTTTTCAATCTTTGCAAATGTAGATTTGTATTTAAAGAAAAAAAACTTTGAAAAGCTATTCTTGAAAACCCTGAAAATCAATAACATTTAATTTTTTCTCACAATCATTTAATCTTCGGACTTCTGTCTCCCAACTTCTAAATCAACTGCGCAATACTGTAAATCAACAAACCAACCAATCCACCAACCAAAGTCCCGTTAATTCTAATAAATTGTAAGTCTTTCCCAACTTCTAATTCTAGTTTTTCGGAGAGTTCTTTTCCTTGCCAGTTTCCTACGGTATCAGCAATTAAATCCCCAAATTTATTGGTATTTCGCAAGATATATTTATAAGCAGTAACTCTTACCCAATGGTCAATTTTATGCTGTAGTTTTTCGTCAGTTCTTAGGTTTTCAGAAAATTCCGTAATGTTTTTGTGAAGATAATTTTTGAGCGAAGAATGTTCTTGTATCAATTCTTCCGTCAATGTTTTTTTCAAAGAAATCCAAATATCATGGGAATACTGATGAATTTTTTCTGGTTGCAGAAAATCATCTCTTATCACATTCAGTTCTTGTTCGTATTGAGGATTGATTTTGATTTCAGATGAAAAATCGAATAATTTTTGAGTGATTTCTTTTCTCAAAGCATGGTTTGGGTCTTGCTCTACTTCCTCAAAATATTTAGAAAGTCCAGAAGTGATTTTCTCTGCGATTTTATCATCTACAAAACTTGGGATAAGCGTGAAACTCTCTTTTTTTACACGTTCTCTCACCATTTCGTGGTGTTCCAGAATATAGTTTTTGATTTGTGCAGAAAGACTGGTAATGAGTTTTTGATGGTCATTTTTTTCGAGAAGATATTCCATTCCATTTCCTAAAATTTGGTTGATTTTAATATCTCCAGTCATTTCTTTGGCTTTTTTGCTGATGAAATTTACCACAGCGTCATCTTCTAATTTTTGAAGAATATCTAGCACAATTTCTGATAAATTTTTCACCAAAATATTCGAATTTTTCTCTTTCTGAAGCCATTCTCCAATGAAATGAGAAACCTTCAAATTCTGTATGTAAGGTCTTATATTTTGCGGCGAAAGAAAATTAGTAACCACGAAATTTCCCAGATTATCACCGATTCTCTCCTTGGATTGTTCAATTAAATTGGTGTGCGGAATTTTTAATCCAAGTGGATGATGAAAAAGTGCTGTCACGGCAAACCAATCTGCCAAAGCTCCCACCATCGCTGCTTCAGAAAAGGCTTTTACATAACCTACCCAATGTCCGAAATTTTGATATTTCTGAAGATAAGTCATCGTCAAAAAAATACAAGTCATCAAAACAAAAAGTCCTGTTGCGAGCATTTTATGATTTCTGAGGTGGCGTTTTTTTATTTCTTCATTCATCTCAATAATGATTATCGAAATTTTTTATAAAGATACGAATCCTGAAAATTGTTTTCTTTCTATTTTTACCAAACTTTATTATAAAATTAAAATAACAACAAACCAAGAGTTTAATTTAATGAACTTAATTTCTTAATTAAAATTTAATGGTAAAATTTTAACATTAAGAATACGTTAAGGTATTAAGGAAATTAAGTTTTCCGAAAATCAAAGATTTTCTTATGAATAAAATTTTAAAAATATTATTTTGCTTGTTATTTCTGCAAAGTTGCTCACAAGTTCAAAAACCAAAATCAATGGAAAATCAAAGCGTTAAAAACCCATATTATTCTAGAACAGATAAAACGAAACTGAATGTTTCTAATGCAGAATGGAAGAAAATTCTTCCTACAGATTTATATTATGTAGCGAGAGAAGCAGATACAGAGCGTCCTTTTACAGGAAAATACAATGATTTCGATGAAATAGGCGAGTATTATTGTGCGGTTTGTGGCAATCATTTATTCAGAAGTTCTTCTAAGTTTGCATCAACTTGTGGATGGCCAAGTTTCTTCGAAGCAGATAAAGAAGGCGTTTCTTATAAGAGAGATTCTTCTCACGGAATGGAAAGAATAGAAGTGCTTTGCAAGCGTTGTGATTCGCATCTTGGTCATGTTTTTAATGACGGCCCAGAACCTACAGGAATGCGCTATTGTATGAACTCTGTGAGTCTAGATTTTCAGAGAGATTCTGAGAAAAAATAGCATTTCTATAATTTCAGTTTCTTTATATTATGTTAAATAGAGTTAAATAAAAGTTAATTAATTTTAATTTAATTTGTTGGTTTATAGTGTTTTGTATTTTTGCCCGACTAAAAATACCAAAACTAAAATCGATGAAGAAATTACTATTATTACTCACGGTAATTTTGATGATAGCCACGTCATTTTATAAAAAAACAAACTTAGAAGTTAGTTCTAAAAAATCCTTATCAACTAAAATTGAAAAGAATTCTGATAAAACAACAGAACTTAGCGAAGCTGAAACTTTATACAATGCTATAGAATTCAATAACTCCAATAAACTAGAATTAGATGTTTTTGAAAAAGCAATTTTAGGTTTCAATAATTTAAAAAAAGCTGGGAAAATAGACGAAAACAGTCATCTTTTAACTGTTTGTGATTTTTCACTTTCGTCTACTCAAAAAAGACTTTGGGTAATCGATTTAAATGATAAAAAAATATTGTTTAACTCTTTGGTAGCCCACGGAAAAAACACAGGTGAAGAATTTGCCAGAAAATTTTCAAATACAGAAAGTTCACTTCAAAGTAGCCTTGGTTTTTACATTACAGAATCTACTTATAACGGAAGTAATGGTTTTTCACTAAAGCTTCACGGAATGGATAAAGGCTTTAATGACCGAGCTTTACAGCGTGCAATTGTGATGCATGGAGCAGATTACGTGAGCGAAGATTTTATAAAATCTCAGCGTAGAATTGGCAGAAGTTGGGGTTGTCCAGCTGTTCCTACAGCGTTAGCAAAACCAATTATCAATACAATTAAAGATAAAAACGTAATATTTATTTATTATCCAGACCAAAATTATCTTTCTTCTTCAGTGTGGCTAAATGCTTAGTAATTGATATAAAAGAAAAAGGATTTCAAAATTTTGAAATCCTTTTTTATTTGTTTAAAAATTTACATCAAATCCTACATAAAAATTGGCAGGCATAATAGGTGCATAAACCATTCCTCCGTCAAAATAATTTCCGAAAGGATTTTGTGCATCTACAATCGGATTTTTTTGTCGAGTTCCAGTCAGGTTTTCTCCACCGAAATACGCTCTGATGTTTTTATTGAAATTGTGAGCAATCTGTGCATTCCAAGTCATGTAAGCATCAGAAAATTCTGGCAACTGTAAATGAGTTGGATTAGAAGCGGTATTTGGGATTCTCTGTTTCCCTACGTATTGAACGGTTGTATCAAAGGTCCAAAAAGCATCTTTTCCTTCTTTTTTAGTGCTATAAGCGGCGTTGAAAAAACCTCTGTTTTTCGCCATGAAAGGAATTTCTTTTCTTCCGCTAGCGAAATCTGCTTGTACATCATAATACTTGTACGCAACTCTGAAATCTAGATTTTTTGCCACGCTAAAGTCTAATTGTGTTTGCAATGAATTGGCAAATGATTTTCCATCCAAATTATAGAAAACGATTTTCTGTGGATTTTCTAAATCTACTAAAACTTGATTTTGGAAGTCTGTTCTGAAGAAATCTGTAATCCAACTTGCCTTTTTGCCAAAAAGTTTGAAATCTTGTTGTAGACTTACTCCATAATTCCAAGCGATTTCTGGTTTTAAACCATATGTTTTACCTCCGTTTTGTGAAATTTCTACACTTCTGTTTGATGCAAAAAACTGTTGGTTTTCTGCAAAAATATTTGCTGTTCTAAAGCCTTTTCCGGCAGAAAGTCTCAAAATGGTTTTTGGCGAAAAGTCATATTTGAAATTAATTCTCGGCGTGAATTGTGTTCCCGCTAAATTGTGAAAATCTACACGCGAACCCGCTACCAAAGTGTATTTAAGCCCTGTTAAAGTATATTCAAAAAACAATCCCGGAACGGTTTCTGTTCTTTGGAAATTTTGAGCTAAATAATCTTCGTTATAGTCATCATATAAGAAACTTGCTCCTGTTTTATATTTATGATTGGTATTCCCAAAAATAGATTCAAAAATTAAGTTAGAATAATAGGTTTTCTGTTCTCCGAAATAATTTCTAAGACCAAAAAAACTATTTTGTTTATGATAAGTAAATTGGTTCATCAAACCGATGCTTTGGTAAGGTTTTCCTTTGAAAATGTAACCTGTTTTGTTCCAAACCTGAAAACGATTGATATCAATATTCACTCCATATTTGTTCTGTGAAATTTGAGGAAGTTTGTCATCAAAACCAACTTGTCCTGCAATTCTTTTGTCTACTAAATATTGAATCCCAAAATGTGAACCAAAACCAGAGTTTTCTAAATCATTGTAATCCAATAAATAGGCTGCATTGATTTGGTTTCCTTTCGGTCTGTCAAGAAAGGTGTCATTATTATCATCCATTTCGCCCACGGTTGCATTTCCATGCAGTAAAATAGATTGTCCCCATTTTTCATTCAATTTAGAAGTAGAAACAATGTTCGCTTCGTATCTTCCATTAAAATCAGCAAAAAGATTCACAGAGTTTTCTGGTTCTTTATTGAATTTTACAAATTCTGTATTGATTTGTCCCGTAATGCTTTCGTAACCATTTACTACGGTGCTTCCTCCTTTTGTTAATTGAATCCCTGAAATCCAACGACCGGGAATGAAGTTTAAACCATATGCAGAAGCCAATCCTCTGATTTCGGGCAAAAGTTCTTTGGTTAAAGCGGTATATTTTTGGTCTAAACCAAGCATTTTCAGTTGCTTAGTTCCAGTAACAGCATTGGAAAAAGAAACGTCTACTGTTGCATTGGTTTCGAAGCTTTCAGAAAGATTACAACACGCTGCTTTCAATAATTCTTTTGAATTAATATTGAAAACCAACCCCGCTTCTTTTTTATTGAGAGCAGTTGCTTCTTGATATTTGGTAAGTTTTACACCTTCTATGGTTTTCTCTTTTTCGGTGTGTTGAGAATGATCTTCAGAATGACTTTCAGAAGATTCTGTATGTTCAGAATTTTTAGCAGCGATTGCCTCTTCGAAATTCGCGGCTCTATCATAATGACAACATTCTGGTAAAGCGGTGTAAGTGTCTTCGTCTGTTTTATATTTTTCGTTGTCGTGGCCTACATCTGCAATATTTTTCAGAAGTTTATCCAAAGAAGTTTTAGATATATCAAATTCCAATTCTAAGGTTTGGGTTTCTGCGGTCCAAGTTGCGGTTTTGGCGCCTGATTTTAAAGCTGTTTTTTCTATTCTGTCTTTGCACATTCCGCATTCGCCTTTTACTAAAGCTTTTTCTTTAGTGATTTGTGAAAAGGTAATCTGGAATACGAATAAAAGGAGTAAAGTCAGAAGACTTTTCTGTATGTTTTTCATTTTTAATAAGTTAAATAAATTTTGTTGAAATAATTTTTCAGAATAAGCCACAGTTATGGCTGTACAAATTTTATTAACCTATTTTGGGCGGTTGCCAAATTGCAATAGAAAGTTGAGATAAATAAGGCGCTAAGTAGAAATTTTCTACTTTATTAGAAATAGCGTGAGAAGAAATTTCGCCCAAAGATTTGTCCGTTTCTTCGCCTAAGAAAACTACACTTAATGAGCAAGAAGTACATTTTGCACAATTGCTATTACAAGATTGTGATTTTTTGGAAGTATCGTGACAAGGACTAGATTTTTTCGATGAACTACAGCAATCTTTGTCTGATTTTTCTGTAGTACAACAAGCTGTTTCTGTATTTTGAGCAAAAAGCATTTGATTAGGAAAGATGAACATTCCCAATGCGAAAATCATTACAATTATTTTTAAATGCTTTGCCATTTCAGGAGCAAAATTATAAAAAAAAAACTTTGCCAAAATGCATTTGTTGAGTTTTTGACAAAGTTTAACTTTTTTGTGATTAATTCTTTTCCAGTGGATTATTGTTGGCTTTCGCTTCTTCTTTCAGCCTTTCTTCCATCATTTTTCTTCTCTCAGCTTCATTTTGTGGGTTTTGGTTTCCTCCCATTCTCATTGCAAATCCGCCACCTTGATTTTGGAAAAATGACATCGGGTCTTTGTTGAATTTTTCTTGCTGTTTTAAGAATTCGCTTCTTTTCACTTTAATATTATTACCAAATCTGCTTTCGAAATTAGGAAGTTCGGCAATTTTTTTGGTTTCTTTCAAGTCAAAAGAATAATCTCCTTTTTCGTCTTCCACTTTTACGATTAATCCTGGCAATCCAGAAAATTTATAAGGCCCATCTATAAAAGGAAGATCTTGAGTAAACCAAGCAAACCATTTTCTACCTGCAAAAGTAGTTTCTGCTTTTTGAGTTTCGTATTCACCGATTTTTACAGTTTCTGGTAAGATTTTCCAAGTAAAAGTTCTGTCTTCATCGTACCAATATTGATCTCTTGCGATTCTGTCTTTATAAGAAATGGTTTTGGTAGCGTGATTTTTTTCGATGGAATAAGTAATTGCGGTTCTGAATTGCTCCATAGAATTTCTGTCAAAATTGAAATTTCTGGTTTCCATCGCTTGACGAATGGTAGAATCTCTTTTCATTCTTTTTTCACCATAGAAAATAGATTTTTCTGTAGAGATGTCTAAGTAAGCATTTTCTATTTTAGGAGCTGCGGTAGAATCTGTTTTCATAGAAACTTGATACACAAAACGTGTATTTTGTGAAAAACTGAATGCCGAAATGAGTCCTAAAAATAATATTCCTATTTTTTTCATGTATAAATTTTCTTTTTGATGATTAAATTTTCCCAAAGTTAAAATTTATCTATGAAATACATAGACAAATATTTCGCCACAAATTTGATATTGATTTGAAATGTAGTATTTTTGCAATCTAAAATCATTCTAAATAAAAATAATGATTAAAGTATCAGATTTAGCAAAAGAAAAAGCATCTCAATTGATGAAAGAAGAAGGCTTCAACCCAGAAACTGACTATATAAGAGTTGGGGTAAAGAGTGGAGGCTGTTCTGGATTAGAGTATGTTTTAAAATTCGACAATGAAAAAACAGAAGCTGACCAAGTTTTTGAAGACAATGAGGTAAAGATTGTGGTAGATAAAAAATCATTCTTATACCTTGTTGGAACCACTTTAGAATATTCTGGTGGTCTGAATGGAAAGGGTTTCGTTTTTAATAATCCAAATGCTGCAAGAACTTGTGGTTGTGGAGAAAGTTTTAGTTTATAAGTATGGCAAAATATACAGAAGATGATTTGAGGGAAGACCTCAAAACCAAAGAATACGAAGCTGGTTTTTATACAGATATTGAATATGAAGATTTTCCAACGGGATTGTCTGAAGAAATTGTGCGCATGATTTCTGCAAAGAAAAATGAGCCAAGTTGGATGACCAATTGGCGTCTAGAATCTTTCAGAATTTGGCAAAAAATGGAAGAGCCAGATTGGGCAAATATTAAATATGAAAAACCTGATTTTCAGGCGATTAAATATTACGCTGCTCCGAAAGTAAAGCCAGAATTGGCAAGCTTAGATGAGGTAGATCCAGAATTATTGAAAACTTTTGCGAAGTTAGGAATCAATATCGAAGAACAAAAGCGTTTAGCTGGAGTTGCAGTAGATATTGTAATGGATTCTGTTTCTGTGAAAACCACTTTCCAAGCGACTTTGAAAGAAAAAGGAATTATTTTCTGCTCTATTTCTGAAGCGATTAAAGAACATCCTGAGTTGGTTCAAAAATATATTGGAAAAGTTGTTCCAAGAGGTGACAATTTCTATGCAGCTTTAAACTCTGCTGTATTTTCAGACGGAAGTTTCTGCTATATTCCAAAAGGTGTAAAATGTCCGATGGAACTTTCAACTTATTTCCGTATTAATCAGGCGGGAACTGGTCAGTTCGAGAGAACTTTGGTGATTGCCGATGAAGGAAGTTACGTTTCTTATTTGGAAGGTTGTACTGCTCCTGCAAGAGACGAAAACCAATTGCACGCTGCTGTGGTAGAATTGATCGCAATGGACAATGCAGAAATTAAATATTCTACCGTACAAAACTGGTTTCCAGGAGACGAAAACGGAAAAGGTGGAGTGTATAACTTTGTGACCAAGAGAGGTTTATGCGAGAAAAATGCTAAAATTTCTTGGACTCAAGTAGAAACTGGTTCTGCGGTAACGTGGAAATATCCTTCTTGTATTTTGAAAGGAGATAATTCTGTGGGCGAATTTTATTCGATTGCAGTGACTAATAATCATCAGTATGCAGATACAGGAACCAAGATGATTCACATTGGTAAAAACACCAAATCTACTATTATTTCTAAAGGAATTTCGGCAGGGAAATCGAACAACTCTTACCGTGGTTTGGTTAAGGTAATGCCTTCTGCAAAAGGAGCGAGAAACTTTTCACAATGTGATTCTCTTCTGATGGGAAATGAATGTGGAGCACACACTTTTCCATACATCGAAATCAAAGATCCAACTGCTCAATTAGAACACGAAGCTACGACTTCTAAAATTGGTGAAGACCAAATTTTCTACTGTAACCAAAGAGGAATTGATACCGAAAAAGCAATTGCTCTAATTGTAAATGGTTTCAGTAAAGAAGTTTTGAACAAATTACCAATGGAATTTGCGATTGAAGCACAGAAATTATTAGAAATTTCATTAGAAGGTTCTGTAGGATAATTTTTAAATAAGAAAATATACAAAATGTTAAAAATAAATAACTTACACGCCAAAATTGAAGACGGCGTAGAAATTCTGAAAGGAATTAATTTAGAAATAAAACCAGGCGAGGTTCACGCAATTATGGGACCAAATGGTGCTGGAAAATCTACCCTTTCTTCTGTAATTGCAGGAAAAGAAGATTACGAAGTAACCGATGGAGAAATACTTTTCGAAGGAGAAGATATTATTGAAGATGCTCCTGAAGAAAGAGCGCACAAAGGAATTTTTCTTTCGTTTCAGTATCCTGTTGAAATTCCGGGAGTTACGGTGACTAATTTCATTAAAGCTGCACTTAACGAAACCAGAAAAGCCAACGGAAAAGAAGAACTTTCTGCGAAAGATATGTTGGCGTTAGTTCGTCAAAATTCTGAACTTTTGGGAATTAAGAAAGATTTTCTTGGGCGTTCTCTTAATGAAGGATTTTCGGGAGGAGAAAAGAAACGTAACGAGATTTTCCAAATGATGATGCTTAATCCTAAATTGGCTATCCTAGATGAAACCGATTCTGGACTTGATATTGATGCTCTTAGAATCGTTGCAGATGGTGTTAATCATTTTAAAAATGAAGGAAATGCAGTACTTCTAATTACTCACTATCAAAGACTTTTAAATTATATTCAACCAGATTTTGTACACGTTTTAGCAGACGGGAAAATCATCAAAACTGGCGATAAATCTTTGGCTCTTGAGTTAGAAGAAAAAGGATACGATTGGCTTCTTTGATTTCAAAGTTCCGAGTTCAAAATTCAAAGTTAATTAAGAAAATAAACACAACGTTTGTCATTCCGAAGGAATCTAAACAAATTTTGTAGAGATATTTTAAATAAAAAAATTCAAATGTCACTATTTCAACAAATAGAAGAAAAAAAACCTTCACTTTTCGGTGAAAAATTAATTGCTTTAGAAGATTTCTTAAGCAAAGGTTTCCCTACCAAAAAAGACGAAGAATATAAATATACCCATCTGAAAGAAATTACAGAAAAAGATTATAATTTTTCTGCTTCAGAGCATCATTCTATTACAAAAAAACAATTGGATGAGCTTCACCTTGGCGAAGAACATTTTGATTTAATTGTTTTTGTGAATGGAAAATTACACAGAGAATTGTCTAATATATCTGTAGAAAATGCTGAGTTTTTAACATTGAATTATGCACTTTCTCACGAATCTTATTCAGAAATTATTAAAAATCATTTCAATAAGATTGCTAATCAAGATTTGGCTTTCTGCAATTTAAATGAAGCACTTTATGAGAATGGTTTCTTCCTTCACGTTCCGAAAAATGTGGTGATAGAAAAGCCAATTCATGTATTTTATATTTCTCAAAATCAAGATGAAAACACATTCTATAATACCAGAAATTTATTGGTAGTAGAAGAAGGTGCGAAAGTAGAAGTGATAGAATCTCATCATAATTTTGATGAAACTTATGTATTTACCAACTCTGTAACCGAAATTTTTGCAGATAAAAACGCAAAAGCAGATTGGCATAAATTACAGAATGATAGTGATACATCTTATTTGGTAGACCACACTTTTGCGAAGCAAGAAAGAGATTCTTTGGCAACCGTAAATACATTTTCTTTCGGTGGAAAATTGGTGAGAAACAATCTAGATTTCATTCATAATGGAGAAAATATCAACTCTTTTATGAACGGAATTACCATTATTGGAGGCGAACAGTTGGTAGATCATCACACTGCAGTTCATCATAACCAACCGAATTGTGAATCTTATCAGAATTACAAAGGTGTTTTCAAAGATAAAGCTCATGGTGTTTTTAACGGGAAAGTTTTTGTAGATAAAATCGCTCAAAAAACCAATGCTTATCAGCAAAACAATAATATTTTGTTAGACGAAGGCGCTACGATTGATACGAAACCTCAGTTAGAAATTTTTGCAGATGATGTAAAATGTTCTCACGGTTGTACGGTTGGTCAGCTGAATGAAGATGCACTGTTTTATCTAAGAGCAAGAGGAATTTCTAAAAAAGAAGCTCAAGCATTGTTATTATATGCTTTCGCGAATGATGCGATGCAAAATATTGATATTGAGCCTTTAAAACTAAAAATTTCTAAACTTTTGGCTGAAAAATTAGAAGTAGAAATTGCTTTTGAAGATTTAGATTAAAATTCATATTTTCGTTGAGAAATGAATTTAGAACAAGTCCATTTACATCTTCAAGCGTATAAAGAAAGCGACCAAATTTTAGATGCAGCCAAGTATCTGATTAGAAATTTCGACATAGAACACGAGAATTTTGCAGGTTTTGGGTTTAGAGAAGAACTGAAAAATGATGGACTTTTATTAACTGCAGAAGGAGAAATAGGAGAAAAGCAAATCGTAAAAATTCCTAGAAATCTATTTGATTTTGATATCAAATTGGTTTTGAATATGGTGGCTCACGAAATGCTTCATGTTCGTCAAAAAGACCCAAATTCTCTAGTGGAAGATAAAAATGAAAGGGAATTTCAAGCATATTATGAAATGCTTTTTCATAAAGTTTTTCCACAAATTCCTGAGCTTTCACCATTTTACATTAAACAATTTGGTGGCAAAGCTTTAGAATATTATAGAAGAATGGGCGATGGTTCTGAATTGCAGCAGAAATATGCAGAACAGAAAAAAGAAGTGGAGGAACTTATATCTGTTCAACCATAATTTTTAAAAAAAACTAAAACCAACCAAAATGATAAAAAATATTCCGATAGAAAAAGTGCTTTTTCTGGATATAGAAACCGTTCCGCAAGTAAGTAATTTTGCAGAGCTTTCTGAAACCGAACAAAAACTTTGGGACAAAAAAACTGCAAGACAAAGAGAAGAAGATATTTCTGCTGCTGATTTTTACAGAGATAGAGCTGGAATAATGGCAGAATTTGGTAAAATTATTTGCATTTCTATTGGGATTTATGATAAAAACAATAAAATTCTCATCAGAAGTTTTGCAGGAGACCATGAAGAAGAATTATTAAAAGAATTTGGAGAAATTTTCAATCGCCCGAAGTTGCAAAACGTAATTTTGTGTGCACACAACGGAAAAGAATTTGATTTTCCTTGGATTGCTAGAAGATTTCTCATCAATGGAATGCAACCGCCAATTCCGTTCCAGATGTTTGGAAAAAAACCTTGGGAAATCCCGCATCTTGATACGATGGAATTGTGGAAATTTGGTGATTGGAAAAGCTTTATTTCTTTGGAATTAATGGCGCATATTTTTGGCGTTCCTACTCCCAAAGATGATATAGATGGTTCTTTGGTCTCGTCTATCTATTATATAGAAAAAGACTTGCCGAGAATTGTAAAATATTGCGAAAAAGATGTCTTAACTTTGGCCAATATCTTTCGCAAAATGAGACAAGAAGATTTATTAGAAAGAAGAGAAGATTAAATCTCAAATGTATTAAGAATTATGAAATATACAGACGAACAAATTGCAGATATAGGTGAAAATATCATTAAAGCCTTAAAAACCGTTTTCGATCCAGAAATTCCTGTAGATATCTACGAATTGGGATTGGTTTATGATGTGCAAATTTCTGAAGATGGAGATGTAAAAGTGGTGATGACTCTTACTACACCGAATTGTCCTGTAGCAGAATCTCTACCTCAAGAAGTAAAAGAAAAAGTAGCAGCTGTAGAAAATGTAAAATCTGTAGATTTAGAATTGACTTTTGAGCCAAGTTGGAACAAAGATATGATGAGCGAAGAAGCAAAATTTGAATTAGGAATTTTATTTTAAACCGTCATTAGAAGGAATAAAATAATAAAGTAATCCGTTGATAAAATATTAAACGCGCTGAAATTTTTCAGCGCGTTTTTTATATAAATCTCACAGATGCGAACGCTAAATTTCAGTCGCAATTTCTTTCCCTTCTCTTCGGCTCCATTCGCTCCAAGATCCAACATATAAATTCGGCACTTCGGCTCCGCTCAGTGTGACGAAACCAGCATAGTCTAAAGCCAAAATCGTATGACAAGCAGTAACTCCAGAACCACAATGAATAATGAGTTTTTTTGTCATGTTGAGCGGAGTCGAAACATCTGCTAATATTTTTTGATATTTTTCTTTTAAAATTTCAGGAGAAAGAAATTCGCCATTTTCATCTAAATTTTCAGAAAAAGGAATGTTAATCGCACCAGGAATATGTCCTGCTACTAAATCTATTGGTTCGCTTTCACCACGGTATCTGTAAGCATCTCTTACATCTATGACGGTAGCAGAATTTTCGGTAATTTCTTTTTCTACCTCTTCTAAAGTTGAGGTTGGCCAACTCCAATTTTCTTTCAAGATAAATGATGTTTTTTCAAAAATTTCTTCTCCAGATTTTAAAGGAATCCCTGTCTTTTCTGCCGTTTGAAATCCACCATTCAAAACCTGAACTTTTTCAATTCCAAAAGATTTTAACATCCACCAACAACGAGCCGCTGCATTTGCGCCATTGGAAGTGTCATAAACCACAATGTGAGAATCCTCTGAAATTCCTAAATTTTGCAGAGTCTCTGCAAATTTTGAAATCTTTGGCAAAGGATGTCTTCCTCCGAAAGCTGCATCTTCGCCAATTTCTGCTAAATCTTTGTCAAGGTCGATAAACCTAGCACTTTTAATGTGATTTTGTAGATAATTTTCACGAGCTTCTTTTCCCGTTCTCGCATCAAGAATTACTAAGTTTTCTTGATGGAAAATTTCTGAAAGTTCGGTTGCGGTGATGATGGGTTTCATTGTGTATATTTTTTTTAAACGCAAAGATTTTTATTTATTTCTTTAAATTTTAAGTCGTTTCACTCAGCAAAGGCATTAAAATGCTTCGCAAAGCGAAGTGTTTATCAGTGCAATCTGTGAGCAGTTAAATTTAAAGACAATTTTTCTTAATTGAAAATTTCTTGAAGTTCAGTTGCGGTGATGATGGGTTTCATTGAAAGAATATTATATATGAAATTAAGAAAATGTGTATTAATAGCAGCAAACTTGGAATTAATATTGACAGTGTTTTATTGCCTCTTTTTTTGAAGAAATTATAGGTTGATATTATTACCATCACTGGAATTACAAACACAGAGAAGATAACAATGATGAAAGTAACTAAGCCTAAACTTGCTAAAACTGGACTTTCTTCAAAGGTTTCTATCATTATATTTTATTTAAAACTTAAAAATATCTTTTGCTCTATTCCAAGCTGCTTCAAAATTAAGAAGGTTCAGTTTGTGGTCTATTTTTTCAGATGCCATAAAATTTATGACTTGTTCCGTTGGCATATTTCCTACCAAATCATCTTTTGCATAAGGACAACCGCCAATTCCTTTAATTGCAGAGTCAAATCTTCTGCAACCTTTATCGTAAGCCGCTTTCAGTTTTACGTAAGAATCTTCGTATTTATTATGAAAATGCGCTCCAAAATGAATATCAGGAAACTGCGCAGGAATTTTTTCAAACAATTGCGAAATCCGCTCTACATTTCCTGTTCCCGTAGTATCTGAAAGCAATATATTTTTGATGCCAATTTCCGCAAATCTTTTCGCCCAAAATTCTACATCTTGCCATTTCCAGATTTCGCCATAAGGATTTCCGAAAGCCATAGAAAAATAAAGGTTCAATTCTCTATTTTCGGATTGTACCAACTCCCAAATTTTAACAATTTCTTCATACGCTTCTTCTTGGTTTTTATTGGTGTTTCTGTACTGAAAAGTTTCAGAAATAGAAAAAGGAAAGCCTAAAATATCAACGTTTTCATGCTTCAAGGCACGTTCTGCGCCAGAAAGATTGGCTACGATGACAGAAATTTTGGTGTTATTTTTTTTCTGAATTTCGGGGATTACGTCTTTAGTATCTGCCATTTGAGGAATGGCTTTAGGCGACACGAAACTTCCACAATCGAGTACATCAAAGCCTACTTCCATCAATGCATTAATGTAATCAATCTTTTTTTGAGTGGGAATAAATTCTCCCCAACCTTGCATGGCGTCTCGTGGACATTCAGTTAAAAACATTTCTAATTTTTAGATTTTATTTCTTGCCTAAAAATACGATTTTTTTGACCAAAAGAAAAAGGAAAGTCAATTTTATGAAAACCCTTGATTCTGTGCACCAAACTGCGCCCCAGATTGAGCGGCGTGTTTGAGCTCTTTTTTCTAAAAATTTTGAAAAGATGGCTTAGAAGATGAATTTTTAGAAAAAAAGCGAGTAGCGAAAGCTGGAATTTGGCGCCAAATATTTTTTAAGAAACATCCATCATCTAACATCCATCATCCCGTCAAAAATCTGTAAATTTGTGAGAAATAAAAATAAAGAAATGCAGACAATAGAATTCAATCACGAATGGAAAATGCGTCTTCTGAACCGTTTTCTTACTTATGTAAAAATATATTCAACCAGTGATGCAGAAAGCGAAACTACGCCTTCTTCTCCACAGCAATGGGACATAGCGAAATACATCTTCCAAGAATTGCAAGATTTAGGACTTTCTGATGTTTCTATGGACGAAAATGGTTACATCATGGCGTATGTTCCTTCTAATATTTCTGAAAATGAGCCAACTGTAGGTTTTATTGCACATTATGATACTTCACCAGATTTTAACGGGAAAGATGTAAATCCACAAATTTGGGAAGATTACAACGGTGGAGATTTGTTGCTCAACCAAGAAACGGGGTTCACCCTTTCTTCTGAAAAATTCCCAAGTCTGAAAAAATATGTAGGAAAAACTTTGATTACTACAGACGGAACTTCGCTTCTTGGAGCTGATGACAAAGCGGGAGTTGCAGAAATTGTAACCGCTGCAGAATATCTTTTGGCGCATCCAGAAATTAAACACGGAAGAATTGCGATTGGTTTTACACCAGACGAAGAAATTGGAAGAGGAGCTCATAAGTTTAATGTGGCGAGATTTGGGGCAGAATATGCGTATACAATGGACGGAAGTGAAGTGGGAGAATTAGAATACGAAAATTTCAATGCAGCAGGAGCAGTGGTGAAAATTAACGGACTTTCTGTTCACCCTGGTTATGCTTTTGGTCAAATGAAAAATGCAGGACTTCTCGCAGTGGAATTTGCACAGATGTTACCTGCTAATGAAACACCAGCTACAACCAAAGGTTTTGAAGGTTTTTATCATTTAATGGAAATTAAAGGTGATGTTTCTGAAGCTAAATTGCAATACATTATTAGAGACCACGATGCTGTTAAATTTGAAAATCGTAAAAAATTCATCACCGAAAAAGTAGCAGAATTTAATGCAAAACACGGTGAAAATACTGCCGAAATAGAAATTAAAGAGCAGTACCGCAACATGAAACAGCAATTTGAAGGCAAAATGCACATAGTAGAAATTGCAGAACAAGCGATGAAAGACGCCAACATAGAACCGAAAATTAAAGCAATTAGAGGTGGAACTGATGGTGCACAATTGTCTTACATGGGATTGCCTTGCCCAAATATTTTTGCAGGGGGAGAAAATTTCCACGGACCGTATGAATATGTGGTGCTAGAGTCTATGGAAAAAGCCGTGAAAGTAATTGTGAATATCGCGAAAGCGAAGAAATAAATAAACACAATCCTTCAAGGATTCTAAATCCTTGAAGGATTAAATTTAAAACTCTGTTAATCACTAATTAACACTTCTAGCCTAATTTTACAAAAACTATTTATGGCAAAACAAAAACGCGAAGTAGAAGTAGTTGTTTTATCAGACATTCATTTGGGGACTTATGGTTGTCATGCCAAAGAATTGGTGGCGTATCTCAAAAGTGTTTCTCCGAAAGTGTTAATTCTCAATGGTGATGTAATTGACGGTTGGGCTTTTTCTAAAAGATATTTTCCCAATTCTCACATGGCAGTTTTGAGTGAGTTTTTCAAAATGATGAAAAAAGGAACTCAAGTGATTTACATCACCGGAAATCACGATGAATTTTTAAGAAAATACACCGATTTATCGATGGGAAATCTTTTTCTTACCGATAAATATTTATTAGAAATTGAAGGAAAAAAACATTGGATTTTTCACGGAGACGTTTTTGACCATACTACTTCTGGCGGAGCTAAATTTATTGCCAAATTGGGCGGAATGGGTTATGATTGGTTGATTTTGGTGAATAGAGCCATCAATTGGATTTTAGAAAAATTCGGGAAAGGAAAAGTTTCGCTCTCTAAAAAAGTAAAAAATTCGGTGAAAAAAGCGGTAAAATTCATTGGTGATTTTGAGAAAAAAGCCACTGAAATTGCCATCAACAATCATTATGATTATGTGATTTGCGGACATATTCATCAACCAGCAGATAAAATTTGGGCTACCGAAAAAGGAAGTGTTCATTACCTGAATTCAGGCGACTGGATTGAGAATCTCTCTTGGTTAGAATACAATCATGGAGAATGGAGTTTAAAATTCTTTAACGAAAAAGATTTTGAAAAACCTATTATTGAGAAAAATGATATTTCAGTCAATATGGAAGAACTCATTCATCCAAAAGTTTTTGCAGAATTTGCAACTCAAAAAGTTTAAATTAATTCTCGCAGATTTAGCAAATCTAGCAGATGATTATTTGATAATCTGCTTAATCCGTAAAATCTGCGAGAGATTTTCCTTAGAAATTTATTTTTTCAAAAAAGCATCCCAACCTTGCGCGGTAATTTGCGCCAATTCGTTGCTTCCTCGTAAAACCATAAAATTACCCTGTCCCAAATCTACAGCGTGACCAATCACCGTAAAATCTGGGTGATTTCTCAGTTTTTCAAAATCATTTGGAGAAATAGTGAACAATAATTCATAATCTTCGCCACCGCTTAATGCACACATTGCAGGATTGAGGTTAAATTCATCTGCAGTAGTAATGGTAAGCGTGTCTAAAGGAATTTTTTCTTCATACAATCTGAAACCAACTTTACTTTGGTCAGAAAGATGCAAGATTTCCGAAGCCAAACCATCAGAAACATCAATCATAGAAGTTGGTTTTATGTCGAGTTCTTCTAACGTTTTCTTGATGTCTGTTCTTGCTTCAGGTTTTAATTGACGTTCCAAAATATAATCATAGCCTTCCATTTCTGGTTGCATATTTGGATTGGTTAGATAAACGGTATGTTCTCTTTCCAAAATTTGTAAACCCATATAAGCGCCACCTAAATCTCCGGTAACTACTAATAAATCATTGGTTTTAGCACCATTTCTGGTAACTAAATTTTCAGAATTTTCTAATCCAATAGCAGTAATAGTAATCACTAAACCAGAGGTAGAACTGGTAGTGTCCCCACCTACTAAATCTACATTGTATTTTTCGCAAGCTCTGTAAATTCCATCGTAAATTTCATCAAGAGCTTCCACAGGAAATCTGTTAGAAACCGCCATAGAAACTAAAATCTGAGTAGGAACAGCGTTCATTGCAGCAATGTCGCTCAGATTTACAACAACTGCTTTGTAACCCAAATGCTTCAATGGAACATAGCCCAAATTAAAATGCACTCCTTCTGCTAAAACATCAGACGTAATCACTACTTTTTTTCCTTCAGGATTGATGATTGCGGCGTCATCACCAATAGAACATTCGGTGGAAGAATTCTTAATAGGAAAATTTTCGGTAAGGTGTTTAATCAATCCAAATTCTCCTAATTCAGAAATTGGTGTTAATTGAGGTTTTTGATCTTCTAACATAATTGTAAAGCGTAAAAAGAGTCAAAATTTTCGACTCTTAATTTTTAAAATTTAACGATTTAAATCCATTAAACTCGCATCTATATTTTCCGGACGGAAAGGCAATGCTTTAATGTCTTCTCTAGAAAGCAGTTTAGTGTTTTCGGTTTTAAACTGATTCATCACCACCAAAATATCATCTGGTGGAGTAGTGGTTTTTCTTAGCATCATATCAATCCAAACTCCCGTTGCTTCGGCAGTTGCACAATGTGTACCGTCTGGCAAATAGAACTTGTGTGTGAACTGATAAATACTTGCATCTTCAGAACTTCCAGAAATTTCTAATGAAACAATCACTTCTTGGTCAGCATAAACTTCCTTGAAAAACGAATATCTTTCGTGCAAAATCACAGGGCCAATTCCCCATCTGTTGAGTTGAGCAACCCCCATTTTGTGTTTCGTCATAAAAGCCATTCTCGTTTGCGCACAATATTGCACATAAGAAGAGTTGGCTAAATGTCTGTTGGCATCTATATCGCTCCAGCGAACTTCGTGTTTATGGTAGTAAATCATAAATTTTTATTTTTTATGGCGCCAAATTCCTCGTTCCGTTCCCGCTTCCCGAAAAAAATATTTTTTACATTCTTTAAAAAATATTTTCTCGGGAGAGCTCCACTCAACTCGGGGCGCAATTCCGTTATAAAATCATATTTTTTTCAAGCCTCAAAAATACGCAATAATCATGGTTTTAAAAAATCGTATTTTTGCATCAATAGGAGCGGACTTTAGTCCGCTTATCAAATTAAGAATTTCAGTTGGCTTTAGCCAAAACCTAAAGATGAATACAAAAAAGAAAATTACCATCATTGGAGGCGGTGCTGCAGGATTTTTCTGTGCAGCAAACCTTGATGCAGAAAAATACTATGTTACTATTTTAGAACAAAATAATGAAACCCTCCAAAAAGTAAAAATCTCTGGAGGCGGAAGATGCAATGTAACTCATGCCTGCTTTGATCCTCGTGAATTGGTGAAATTTTATCCTAGAGGAAACAAAGAGTTATTGAGTGTTTTCAGTAAATTTCAACCGGGAGATACGATGGATTGGTTTGATCAACGAAATGTTTCGTTGAAAATAGAAGGTGACAATAGAATTTTCCCGGAAAGTAATTCCTCTCAAACCATTATGGATTGTTTCTTGAAAGAAGTTCAGGCTAAAAATTTTGAAATCAAAACACAATCGGTCGTTTTAGAAATTCAGAAATTAGAAGAAGGCTATAAAATCATCACCAAAGAAGGAGAAATCCTCACCGATTATGTGATTTATACCACAGGAAGTTCGCCGAAATCTTTGAAAATGATTGAAAATTTAGGGCATAAAATTGTTTCGCCAGTTCCGTCATTATTTACTTTTAATATCAAAAATGATGTGCTGAATGATTTAATGGGAACAAGTTTTCCTTATGCAGAAGTTTCAATTCCAAAATTAAAAATGGAAGAATTCGGGCCGCTTTTGATAACACATTGGGGACTTTCTGGGCCTGCAATTTTAAAACTTTCTGCGTGGAAAGTGAGAGAACTTTCCGATTTGAAATATAATTTTGAAATTAAAGTCAATTTCATAGGCATAGACAAAGAACAAGCGGAAGAAGTTTTTAAAAATTACAGAGAAGAAAATCCCAAGAAAACTATTGGGAATGCGAAAATTTTTGAAATTACGACTCGTTTTTGGCTCAGAATTCTTTGGTTGTCTAAGATAGATTTGGAGAAAAATATTTCTCACATCACCAAGCAAGAACTTCAGAAAATTCTAGAAAATCTTTGCGAAAACACAATGCAAGTCAAGGGGAAATCTACCTTTAAAGATGAATTTGTAACTGCAGGTGGTGTAGATTTGAAGGAGATAAATTTCAAAACGATGGAATCTAAAATTTTGGAAAATTTCTACATTGCAGGAGAAGTTCTGAATATTGACGCTGTAACTGGAGGGTTTAATTTCCAAGCTTGTTGGAGCGAAGCATGGCTGATTGCGCAAGAATTGAATGCTAAATAAGGTACATTTTTGTCATTCTGAACGAAATGAAATGGAGTGAAGAATCTATTTGATAAGATTCTTTATTTCGCTACGCTCCATTCAGAATGACAACTGCATGAAATTCTAAAAACTCATTCCTTCGATTTTCAGTTCTACTTTTGCATAAATATCAACTACCGTCGTAATATGGTCTTCAGAAATTAAGAATTCCGTAGGTTTAAAATCCATTACTTTTCCCGAAAGTTTAAATCCTTTTTGGTATTCTTTGTTGAAGCTTTCTTCAATAGATTTTTTTGATGCGTTTTCGAGTTCTAAAAACGGAATTCCGTAGTCTTGTTCAATCATTTTCACGATTTTTCCTTCAAAAAGTGAAGTGATTGCTTTATGAAAAATATTTTTGGTTTTCAGTTTAAAATCAGATTTGGTGAATCCTATTTTATGTTTTTGGGCGTCATAAATGAGTTTTCCTTTGATATAAGAAATGCCATTTATTTTTCCCGAAGTTTGAATTTCGATGACTACATTTTCGTTTTCTGCATAGACTTTTATGTCTTCTACTTTAATTTTTGATTTCCCTTCGTTAAAAGGAAATTCTTTCCCTTGAAATTGTTTTTGGGCAATCGCTGTAGCTTCAGAAAAAGGAATATTAGTGGTGGTTTTGAGTAAAAATTCTCTACCCAAATTTTGCGCTGGGGTAAAATAAGGAACCGCATTCACCAAAGGATTTTTCGAAGGTTTGGTTCCCACAAAAGTTTCCGAGAACAAATCAATGGAAACTGTAGTTTTCATCTTGTCAAGGTAAATTTCTAGTGGCGACATTTTTACGGTTTGCGGCGTAATTTTTAGCCAAGTGTTGTATTCATCAGAAATCTTCATTGGTTCAGAAAAATTATTCCAAACTTTGAGAATATACGGTTGAAGATTCATTTTTTGTTGGATTTGCGCATCAATCACAGTGGTAAAATCCTTTTGTTGTTTCACCAGAATTTTTTCGATGACGCTGGCTAAAGGAAATTTTATTTTCCCAAAATCTAAGACGGGTTTTTCTCGCCAAACAAAACCAGCGGTAGAAGTAGTGGTTTTCACTTGCCAATTTTGTAGAAATTCTACGGATGAAATAAAATTCATCACCACTCTGAATTGGGTTTCTTGGTAAGAGTATAAACCCAAAGTTCCAATGCCTTTTTCTGCCCAAATTTTAAGCGGAACAGAAAATAGTAATCGGTTGTTGGTTAATGCTTTCATCGTGATTTCGCCATCTTTTTCTACTTTGGTTTTCAGTTGGTCACTGTCATTATTTTCATAAGATTGGTCTTCGTAAAGTGTTCCTGTGATGGATTGATTCGTTAATCTTTGGATTTCTGAAATCGGCAAAGAAATGGGCACGGAAATGCTAGAAGGAATCTTAGGAAATTGATAAGTTTCAGTTTGTGAAAATCCGAAAATGGATAAAAATATGAATAGAAGTGATACTCTCATTTTAAAATCTTATGGAAAGTAAAAATACAAAAAGAACCCATTGCATAGCACAAAATATCAATCCAAGAAAAAGAATTTCCGAGGACAATCATGGCAATTTTATTGTCTTTTAACCCAAACCATTCAGCGAAATGAAAATATTGAGCAAATTCTATGATACAAGCAAATAAGAAAACCCCAATGTTGAGGAGCATTTTGTTTTTAATATCAAGGAAAGTTAGCATAAAAGTATAAATAAGAATCACCACCAAAACATCACCAAAATAAGCCCGTAACCAAATAATATCTTTGAAAACGGTAGCGATGGAAACCTCTGCTAGAAATAGAAATATAGTTGTTAAGAAATATTTGTAATTAAAAATCATATTATTGTATCTTTGATAAAAACAAACGATGAAAAAATTTATTGTATTAACAGCTGTATTTTTTATGGGTGTCTTTTTCGCACAAGAGCCTATCAAAAATTTAAGTAAAGAAGATATTCCCATAGAAGTGGCCAATTTAGTAGATATTTCTACCGTTACTTTTATGATAGACACCGAACCTTCATTTCCAGGAGGAATGAGTGCTTTTAGAAAAGAATTTTCTCAGAATTTTGATACTTCTGCTTTAGAAAAAACAAATGGTGGAACGCTGAAAACGGTGATGTATTATGTAGTAGAAGTTGATGGAAGTATTGTATATGTAAAAGCTATTGGAGAAAATGAATCCTTCAACAAAGAAGCTGAAAGAACGTTGAAATCCATCAAAACGAAATATGCTCCAGCAAAAGTGAACAACTTAGTGGTAAGACACATGTTAAGAATGCCACTCAGTATGAATTTTAAATAATATGAGAAAACTAATTTTACTTTTCACTCTTATTTTTAGTGGTTTTGTTTTTGGGCAAGTAAAAGACACAATTATTGATGGAAAAAAAACTGAAATTTATTATAGCATAGACAAAGATGCTGAATTCCCAGAAGGTTTTGAAGTTTTTAAAAAATTAATAATGAAAAACTTTGATACCTCAAAAGTAAAATATAAAAAGAAAGGTAGAATTTTTACAGTAATTGTTTTCGTGGTTCAAAAAGATGGTTCTTTAGGTGATTTTTCCGTTTCTGGTGAGAATAAACAATTCAATAAAGAAGCTTTAAACGCAATAAAAAAAAGTTGATGTTAAATGGTCACCAGCTTTAATTAATAATCTTCCAGCAAGGCAAAGATTTAAAGTTCCTCTTTATTTGACGTTTGACTAATCAATACATTAAAACCTTACTTCCCAATCATCTTTTTAATCGCATTCAACTTCATTAAGGCTTCAATCGGTGTTAAAGTATTGATGTCAATTTTGGTAAGTTCTTCTCTGATGTTTTCTAAAACAGGATCATCGAGTTGGAAGAAAGAAAGTTGAAGATTTTCTTCGGTCACCCGTTTTATTTTTTCTGTAGAACCACTGTTGGAACGAGAATTTTCTAAAGTTTTTAGAATTTCAGAAGCCCTGTTTACTACTTTGGAAGGCATTCCTGCCAATTTTGCTACATGAATCCCGAAACTGTGTTCACTACCACCAGAAACCAATTTTCGGAGAAAAATAATATTGCCTTTATTCTCCTGAATCGTCACGTGGAAATTTTTAATTCTCTCAAAATTTACGCTCATTTCATTGAGTTCGTGGTAATGCGTGGCGAAAAGTGTTTTCGGTTGAGTAGAATGCTGATGAAGATATTCTGCAATCGCCCAAGCTATAGAAACCCCGTCATAAGTAGAAGTTCCACGTCCGATTTCATCGAGCAAAATCAAACTTCTTTCAGAAATATTATTCAAAATATTCGCTGCTTCGTTCATTTCTACCATAAAAGTAGATTCGCCAGCAGAAATATTATCGGTAGCGCCAACTCTGGTAAAAATTTTGTCTAAAATGCCAATTTCGGCATGTTTTGCAGGAACAAAACTTCCAATTTGTGCCAGCAAACAAATAATTGCAGTTTGTCTCAAAATCGCAGATTTACCCGCCATATTTGGTCCAGTAACCATAATGATTTGTTGAGAATCTTTATCCAAAAAAACATCATTCGGAATGTATTTTTCGCCTAAAGGAAGCGATTTTTCTATTATTGGGTGTCTTCCCTCTTTAATGTCAATCGCAAAAGTTTCGTTGAGAATAGGTTTTGTATAATTTTCGGAAATCGCCAATTCTGAAAGCGAAACCGCACAATCTAACTGCGCTATTAAATTAGAATTTTCCTGAATTTGGTCAATATACATCATTACATTTTCGCAAACCTGACGATATAATTGATGTTCAATCTGCGAAATTTTTTCTTCTGCGCCGAGAATTTGAGTTTCGTATTCCTTCAATTCTTCGGTAATATAACGTTCCGCATTTACCAAAGTTTGTTTACGAATCCAATCTTCTGGAACTTTGTCTTTATGCGTATTTCTAACCTCGATATAATATCCAAAAACATTATTGAAATCAATTTTCAGTGAAGAAATTCCCGTTCTTTCGATTTCTCTTTGGCACATTTCATCCAAAAAACCTTTTCCTTTTGTTTGAAGATTTCTCAATCTATCAAGTTCCTCCGAAACTTCGGATTTGATCACATTTCCTTTGTTGAGGTTTACCGGAAGTTCTTCATTCAAATGATTTTGAAGATAAGAAATAAGTTCTTCTAAATTGTTCAGAGGTTCTAGCCAAGCTAAAACATCGTGATGAGAACTCAATAATTCTCTGATTTTCTGAATATTAATTAAACTCTGACGAAGATAACCGAGTTCTTTCGGTGAAATCTTTTCGGCAGCTAATTTTCCTACCAATCGGTCTAAATCTGAAATTCCTTTCAATAAATCTAAAATTTCAAATTTCAAAGAATCTTCATTGTTAAAAAATTCAATCAGAGAAAGTCTTCGGTTGATTTCGTTTACCGATTTTAGTGGCAAAATCAATCTTCGGCGAAGCAATCTTCCTCCCATTGCTGTGGAAGTTTTATCAATGATATCGAGCAAAGATTTCCCTTGAAAACTGCTAGAATGTACAATTTCTAAATTTCGCAAAGTGAAATTATCCATCATCAAATAATCATCTTGCGGAATGCTTTGTATTTTGGTAATATGTTGTAAGAGAGCGTGATGTGTATCTTCAACTAAATAAGCGAAAATCGCTCCAGCTGCGGTAATCCCCAATTTTTGTTCATCAATCCCGAACCCTTTTAGAGATTTGGTTTTAAAATGAGAATTCAGTTTTTCGTAAGCAAAATTATATTGATACGCCCAATCTTCTAGCTTGAAACAGTTTTTATTTTTAAGTTGAGAAGGAATTTCGGCGGTTCTTTGGTAAATAATTTCAGCAGGATCAAAGGTGTGAACAATGTGTAGTAATTTCTCTAAATTTCCTTCTGCAACCAGAAATTCACCCGTAGAAACATCTACTAATGCTATCCCAAACTTCTCTTTTTCTTTGTGAAGAGAAAGCAAGAAATTATTTTTTTTGGAATTGAGAACTTGTTCGTTAAACGTAACACCTGGAGTTACCAATTCAGTAACACCACGTTTCACGATTCCTTTGACCATTTTTGGGTCTTCCAATTGATCGCAAATCGCAACACGCATTCCGGCTCTTACCAATTTAGGCAAGTAAGAATCTACAGAATGATGCGGAAAACCTGCTAACTCAATATGACCTTCTCCATTGGCTCTTTTGGTAAGAACTATTCCTAAAATTTGAGAAGTTTTAATGGCATCTTGCCCGAAAGTTTCGTAGAAATCTCCCACTCTGAAAAGCAATAGCGCATCTGGATATTTCGCCTTGATGGTATTGTACTGAGTCATTAACGGAGTTTCTTTTTTTGCCATTCTTGAGAGTATGAATTTTGAGGTTTAAGATTCGAAATTTGAGGTTGTAAATTAAAACCTTAATTTTGCCCAAAAATACGAAAATGCAACCTACCAAAAAACTGAAATTAGAAGAATTAGGAAGAATAGATGTAGAAACCTTCAAAAAGACGGAGAAAATTCCGTTGGTGGTGATTCTAGATAATGTAAGAAGTATGCATAATGTAGGTGCAGCTTTCCGAACTGCAGATGCTTTTTTGGTGGAGAAAATTATTCTTTGTGGCATTACTCCGAAACCGCCTCACAGAGAAATTCACAAAGCAGCATTAGGCGCAACTGAAAGTGTAGATTGGCAATTTTATGAGAGCGTAAAAGAAGCAGTCATAGATTTAAAAACGTTAGGTTACGAAGTTGTTGGAATAGAACAGACTACTAATTCTGTGATGATTACGGATTTTAACATTGATAGAACTAAAAAATATGCTTTGGTTTTAGGCAATGAAGTAGAAGGAATTTCAGATGAAATTTTAACCGATTTAGACGAATGTTTAGAAATTCCACAGTTGGGAACCAAACATTCTCTTAACGTTTCGGTTTGTGGAGGAATTGTGATGTGGGAATTTTTCAAAGGTCTAAAGTAGAATTGAAAGGGCGCGAGCGAAGCGAGCGTTGATTGTTTTCAAAATTAAAAAAATAAGTCCCGAAAATGTTCGGGATTTGCTATTATCTTAATGCTCTTCTTATATGAGATTCTCTATTCATTAAATAAATCATTGAAACAATATTTCCTACAAATAGTAGAGGAATAATCCATAAAAATTTATTTTTTATAGGATTTTTAATAATATCTAATAAAACTACAAAAATTGCAAGCAACGTAAAAACAATTGAAATTGATAGTACTAAATTTGGAGTAAATATTCCAAAACTCAAATGAGAGAGTTTAAGTAAAGTGCCTAACACAGTAAATATAAATCCTAGTATTGATATGGGAAAAATAATATTTTTTGGAATTAATAAATGATGGGTTTTCATCTTGATATTATCTTAAAAGTTGGTCAAAAGTATTTCCTTGGGTAATATCTCCAGAATTATAACCTTTCATGAACCATTCCACACGTTGTTTAGAGCTACCATGAGTAAAAGCTTCTTGGTTTACATAACCCGCCGTTCTTTTTTGAATATTATCATCGCCTACTGCTGCTGCTGCTTCCATAGCGCTCTGAATATCTTGAGGATCAAGAAATTTTTCTCTGTTATCGGTTTGTTTTGCCCATAAACCTGCGTAGAAATCTGCCTGTAATTCTGTAGCTACCGAAGTTTTATTCATTTCACCCTCGGAATATTGTCCGCTTCTGCGCATTTTATCTACTTGTTGAGTAGTTCCTAAAATCGTCTGGATGTGATGCCCAATTTCGTGAGCTAAAACATAGGCCACCGTAAATTCTGTAACTCGAGCGCCAAATTTCTGTTGCATTTCCCCAAAGAAACTCATATCCATGTAAACCGTTTCATCTGCAGGGCAATAAAAAGGTCCCATCGCAGCTTGTGCAGTTCCGCAGCCAGATTGCGTTACATTTTCGAAGAGTACAATTTTCGGTTCTTTGTATTGCATTCCGTTTTCAGAGAAAATTTTAGTCCAAGTTTGGTTATTTTCTGCAGAAAGCATTCTTACAAATTCTCTTACCTTAACTTCTTCGGCAGTGAGTTCTCTTTGTTCCGTTTGAGGAGCGTTTCCAACACCATTACTTAAAATAGCAGAAGGATCACCTCCCAAGAAAAATATAATTGCAGCAATGATTAAGGTTCCTAATCCACCACCAACTAGCATTCCGCCACCGCCAGAACCTCTTCTATCATCTACGTTATCTGCTCTGTCATTTGTCCATTTCATAATTTTAATATTTTAGATTTAATGATGGATAAATGTAATAAAAAATTATTTGTCGAGCATTTTATTTTTTAGCCAAAAGCTTGTACTTTGATAATTTGAAATGGTTTGATCTACCAAATCTTTTCTAGGATTGTCTTGTAAAAGATTTTCGGTGTAATAAATGTTAAACTCAGTTGTGGTATTGGTATTAGGTTTTTGAACTAATTGATATTGTTTAATATTTTTAGTAGGAGAAATCACCGTAAGGTAATTGTCTTTTACGAATCCTAAATCCTGATACGTTGCAATATACGCTCTAGGAACGAAATTTTTAGAGAAAACATCTTGACCTAAAAATTTAGATTGATATTTGAAATTCAATAATCCCAAAACGGTAGGCATCACATCTATCTGAGAGGTAATTTGTGAGAATTTCTGTGGAGCCACAAATTCTGGAGCATAAATCATCGCAGGAATTCTGTATTTATCCATTGGGAGTTCTGTTTTACCAGCACTAGATGAACAATGGTCTGCTACAATCACGAAAACGGTATTTTTGAACCAAGGCTGTTTTTGAGCCATTTCAAAAAATTTCATGATAGAATAATCGGTGTATTTTACGCCACCTTTTCTAGATTTAGAATCTGCAGGAATGTCTATTTTCCCTTCTGGATAAGTAAAAGGTCTGTGGTTAGAAACCGTCATCCAATGATGGAAGAATGGTTTACCAGCTTTATAATCTTTGTTCATTTCGCTAATGGCTTTTTTGGCCATATCTTCGTCACAAACACCCCAAACATTTGCAAAAGTGATTTCTTCTGGAGTGAAATTATCTCTATCTACAATTTCGTAACCATTTCCTGCGTAGAAATCTTTCATGTTGTCAAAATAGCTGTAACCGCCGTATAAATATTTTACGCTGTAACCTTTTGACTTAAAAACGCTTCCTGTGGTGAATTTATTTTTGTTTTCTTTTTCTCTTTTAATAACACTTTCTCCAGCAGTTGGAGGAATACAAAGCGTTAATGCTTCTAAACCTCTTACCGTTCTGTTTCCTGTGGCGTATAAATTGGTGAAAAATAAACTTTTTTGTGCCAATTGGTCTAAGAAAGGAGTTACACTTTCTTCGTAACCATAAGCTTTCATGTAAGCTGCGGACAAACTTTCTATAGAAATGAGAACTACATTTTTTTGTAATTCTGGTTTCTCAGAAGTGATAGTTCTATTTAAAGTAGTGGTTCCTAAAGGAAGCAGAGTGTTTTTTTCTGCGGTTTTTTGGTCAACAGTAGGATAGAAGGTGAAAAAATCTAACGTATTATTGCTAAACGCTTCGTAGAATTTTACCATTCCGTTGGCTGCGATTTCCTGTTGGAAAATGTTTCCTTTTTTAAGGTTAATTTTCTCTGAAAAACTTAAACTGATTCCCAATAAAATAGCAAAAACACCTAATAATGTAAACTTTTGAACTAAATTAGGTAATTGTAAAAGGCTGTCTTTGGTCTTTTTGTAAATCCACCAAGTTGCCAATCCTGTTACTACGAAAATAGCAGTAAACAGAGGAACGATAGGATAACTTTCCATAATATTTCCTATAACTTCAGTGGTGTAAATAAGATAATCTACCGCGATAAAATTATAACGAACCCCAAATTCATTGTAGAAGAAATATTCTGAAACGGCATTGAAAATAATCAAAAGCACGTACAAAAATAATGTGGTAAAGTATAAACTGTTTCTGATTTTAAGCCTTTGTTTTGGTAAAAACAGCATCAATGAAAAAAATAAAATTTTAAGCCCCAAAAATGCTAAAACAATTTTTACTACGCCACCTCCATATTGTTTGAAAATATTATTTGGAGTTGCTAAAATGTATATAAATGCAAGAACCAGAACTCCTAGGATGATTTGTCCGTAAGGTTTTTGATATTTACCGTTTGACAGGAATAAAAAATAAAGTGCTAAAAAGCTACTGGCAATTGTAAATACCAAAATGTCATTCACTAATCCTACTGAAGTAACCTTCAATATTTCTGCAAAAGAAAAATCTGCAGTGGTAATCGGGTGGAATACAAATACTAACCTTAATAAAAAGGAAACGATAAGGTAAAAAATCCCTAAATAGAGAAAAGGTTTTACTTTTTGAAGATACATTTTAATACAATTTTGAGATTTGGGTGTAGAATTTGACTATTTATTCAAATTTCTTCTGAATTCAACCATTCTAAGAGCAGTAACCGCCGCTTCTACGCCTTTGTTTCCAAGGTTTCCGCCACTTCTTGCTAAAGATTGTTCCTTATTATCATCTGTCAAAACACAGAAAATAGCCGGAACATCTGTCATTACATTACAATCTTTAATTCCTTGAGCTACAGCGCTGCAAACGTAATCAAAATGTGGAGTTTCTCCTCTAATTACATTTCCGATGGCAATTACTGCATCATGGTTTTCTGCGGCACACAATTGCATGCAAGCGTAGCTTAACTCAAATGCACCAGGAACAGAAAAAATTTCTATATTTTCTTTTTTTATGCCTTCTTTTTCTAGAATTTGTATCGCTGCATCGCGAAGGTTATAGGTTACAAAATCATTCCAATCTGAAACAACAATGCCGATTCTAAAAGAATCAGCATTTGAGATTTGTAATGGTTTGTAATCCGAAAGATTTACAGTTGCCATTTTATATTTTTAAAAGTTTTTTACCATTTCTATATAAGCATCAGAAGTACCGCCGTCATAGTCTGCATATTTTTCTTCGATGGTTTCGAAGTATTTTTTAGCTTCAGCGTTTTTCTTCATTGCAAGTGCTAGTAAACCAGCTTTTCTTGTAAAGTAATAAGAAGTGTAAGCATCATCAGAAGCAGAAGCGGCTTTGTCTAAAAGAGAAAGTGCATCTTCATTTTTGTTAAGATTTGCTTGAGCATCTCCCATTGCTCCATATTTTAGAGCCATTAAGATTTTATTATCAGAAGAAAACTTGTCTAATAAATCGTAAGCTTCTTGGTATTTACCTTCTTTGAATTTTAATAAACCTGCATTGTAAGCAGAAAGTTTACCAGCATCAGTACCAGGAAATTGCTCATAAGTACCTTTGAATCCTGGATTTGCAGCAGATTTTCCACCTAGTGCGATATCATCTTTCCCTTCAGAAAGGTTTTTTTGAGCAGCCAGATAGCTCAGTGTAGCTTCTTCGTTTTTAGGATTTGCGATGAATTGCTGATAAGCAAAGTATCCTAAAACCGCTAATACTACAGCACCGAAAATAATCCCGATTTGTTTAGCGTATTTTTCAATGAACATCTCTGTTTTGAGCGCGGTTTGGTCTAAATCTTGAAAAATTTCTACCGTTTCTTTTCCTTCGTTCTCTAGCTCTTTTTTGCTTTTATGCTTGTCTGTCATAATTTTGAAATTGAAATGCAAAAATAATAGTTTCTATTGTGATATACAATATTTATTTTCAGTGGTTTTCAGTTAGGGTTTTTATGAGAAATATTTGTCTTATTGAGGATACATGTTTTGTAGGTTTTCAATCTGATGAGGTTGTCCAAGAATGAAAATACAACTATTCGGTTCTATGAGTTTACTTTCGTCAGGATTAATGATGTATTCGCCGTGAACGTCTTTGTAGCCTACAATTTTACATCCTGTTTTTGGGAAAATTTTAAGTTCTTCTAATTTTTTGCCGATAAATTCTTTGGAAAGTTTATCCGTATAAATTTCTAAAACGTTAATTTTTTTGGTGCCTTCCAACACAATATTATCAATAAATTCTACCAAATCTGGGGTAATAAGAAGAGAAGCCATGTGTTCGCCGCCAATTTTATCAGGCATAATTACATTTTCGGCACCTGCTGTTTTCAGTTTTTTGATGGTACTGCTGTTAGATGCTCTACTGATGACTTTAATTTTTGGATTTAATTCTTTAGAACTGATTACAATAAAAAGATTATCTGCATCAGATGGTAAACTAGCGATGATTCCATTTGCCTTTTCTACTCCAGCTTTGATCAATATTTCATCTTCTACCGCATTTCCGTGGATAAAAATAGTGTTGCGGAACTCATCATCTCTATTTTCTAGCGGTTTTTTGTCTATAATAACAAAAGGTTTTTTGTGGAGAATAAGTTTTCTGGCGGCTTGTCTGCCATTTCTCCCGAAACCACAAATGATGATGTGATTTTCTAAATTTTTCATATTGCGTTTGATGAGATTTTGTTTGTATTCTTTGGCGAAATTTCCGTTAAAAAATTCTAATGAAAGCGCTGTTAAACCATAGAGCACAGCTCCCACACCGAAAAGCATTAAAAAAATAGTGATGATTTTTCCTAAATCTGAGAAATTGTCGGGCACTCCAAAACCTACGGTAGTAAGTGTCATAATACTGTACCAAACCGCGTCCAGTAATCTCATTTTCTCAGAATACATGAGTGCTAATGCTCCCAATAATACAAAAATGAGTATGGAGACCACTAAAATTAAAATTCTTTTATATAATGCGGAAAATCTATTCATTGTAAATGAATTCTTGTATAAATTTACAAAAAAAATAGTGTAGAAATTGCTTACTTTTGAAAAAAATCATTTGATATGCCTTATCATAAACTTAAAAGAACATTAGCATTACCAAGAGAAGAAGAAGAGCGTTTTACTTTTGCAGAAATAGAAGAAGGTGTTTATTTCCGTGGGCATAACTTGTGGTTACTTGTTTTGTCTATGGCGATTGCAAGTATTGGTCTTAATATCAATTCTCCTGCTGCAGTAATTGGTGCGATGCTTATATCTCCATTAATGGGACCAGTGGTAGGACTTTCTTTTGGTTTGTCTATTCACAATAAAAATTTGGTAAAACTTAGTCTTTATAACTGGGTGATAATGATTGTTACCGGTTTGGTAGCTTCTACTATTTATTTTTTAATATCACCATTTCATCAAGAGACGTCACAATTAGCAGCATTTAAAGAAGCTACTATTTTCGATTGTTTGTTAGCGCTTTTTGGTGGTTTTGCATGGTTTTTAGGAATCATTAGAAAGGAAGCCATCAAAGTAATTGCAGGAGTTGCAGTAGCCACGGCTTGTATTCCTCCGCTTTGTACGGCTGGTTATGGAATTGCAAATTTGAATTGGGATTTTTTCTTTGGCGGGATGTATTATTATCTCATTAATTGTTTTTTCATAGGAGTGGGAACTTGGATTTTGAGCATTGTTTTGGGATATCAAAAATATTATCTCGAAAAAGTGGAAAAAAGAAATAAAAAAGATATTCTAATCATTACCATTATCTCTTTATTGGTGCTGTTTCCAAGTATTTTATTGACTCAGAAAAAGTGGAATGCCGAAAAATTGAAATCAGATGCCGAAGAATATATTGATACCATTCAAAAACAAAACCCTGAATTGGCTATTGTAAATTATAAAGCGGAAGAAGAAAATGGTGAAAAATTTCTAGACATTACCATTCTCAATGATCAAAATTTTATAGATTCTCAGAAATTAGATGCAGCTGATTTGCTCAATAAAGAAATTAAATTGAGATGGCATTATGCGCCGAATTCTAAGGCTACAGAAATAAATTATCTTCAACAACAGATTAATGAGCTGAAAAAGGAGTTGGAGAAGAAATAAAATCTAAAAATTAATAGTTCAGAATACTGTACACTTCAGCGTCAAACTGTTTCAGTTTATCTTCGCCGTGTAAATCTTTAAGACCAATTAAAAAACTGAACTGTGTCACTTTTGCGCCTTGTTTTTCAACCAATTTAGCAGCAGCTTCAGTTGTGCCACCTGTTGCTAATAAATCATCGTGAATTAATACTCTTTGGTTTGGTTGAATTTGGTTCGTGCGCATTTCTATTTCGGCAGTTCCGTATTCTAAATCGTATTTTTCTGAAATAAATGGAGGAGGAAGTTTCCCTTTTTTTCTAATTAAAATAAATGGAACTTCTAGGGCAACAGCAATTGCAATTCCGAAGAGATAGCCTCTGCTTTCTATTCCGCACACTACGTCTACTTTTCCTTTGCTGAATTCTACTAAATCTGCAATTACGTCTTCGTATAATTTAGGATTTAAGAAAATGGGCGTAATGTCTTTGAATTGTATTCCTTCGATTGGGAAATCTGGAATATTCTGAATTGTGCTTTCTAATCTAGCGATTAAATCTTGCGTTGCCATTTTATGGGATTTTAATTTATTTTTTTTGAGAAGAATTGATTTTATAGCTGGTGATTTTCCAGCCTGTTTCTGTAGCTTTTAATCCATAAGAAACGTCAAGCGAAGTTGCGTTTCCAGATTTATCTGTTACAGTATAAGTTGCATTTACACTTGCAGTGTTATTGGCATTTGCTTTAGTAGAAACATTGTTTACATCTACACTTTTTACGGTTCCAAAACCAGACGTAGGATTGGCAAATGTTTCATAAGAACCCCAATTCGGGTTTTCTGACTGACTGTAAGCTGCTTTTAAGTTCTGACTGTTTAAGTTGCTTAAGAAATTCACAACGGTATTTTTAGGATCGCCAATTACTTTTGGAGAATCTGTTCCCGTAGCATTTTCTTCTGGAGTTCCTTCAAGATTTTCTGGATTTTCTGAGCTTTGAGGCATCAAAAGAGCGTTAGGATTTACATCTACACCCATTTTGGTCATTTGAATGGTTTTCTTTGACGTTTTTACAGTAACTTTTATGTCAATTTTATTATCCACTACTTTCTCTTGAGGAAGAGAAGAAAATCTCATATAAAATCCTTTGAATTGATTGTTTTGCATCAAATTTTTAGATGTCAAAAGTTTTACTCCTTGACTAGAAACTTCTAAAGTGGTTTCTAAGGCTGCATTCTCGAAATCTACTTTATTTCCTGCAGCATCTAATAATCTTGGAACGATTTGTAATGCTTTTGGTCCTAAAACACTATCTACAGAGACTTCACTGGTTGTAATTTGCAAAGAATTTGCGGCAATATCATTTACATCTGTTTCAGACGGCATGATATTTTGGAAGATATTCATTTCACCTAATGAAGGAGGAGCTGTACTTGCCCAGTTGATTCCGTTTTCTTGTGCTACTTTGTCTGCCATTGCAAAAATTTCTGGCACTTTTTTCCCTTCAAGAAGTTTGCCAAGAGCTTTTAGTTCTTCGATATCACCTTCTGCATCTACGCCAAAGGTTTTTAGAATATAAAGAGCTTCATTAAACTTAATTTGTTTAATAGTGGGAAGCGAAGAAGACATGTCATTGATACTTTCTTGGAAGGCTTTTGTACTGCTTGCATCTACTGCATCTTTTTTACAACCGATTAAAAAAAGCAATGAAAATATGCTTAGAAAAAGGAAACGTTTCATAAAATGAATATTTATATACAAAAATAAAAAAATCCCAACAATAAGTTGGGATTTATATGATGTTTCTTTCTGAAATTAGAAAGGATATTCAAAAATCTTAGACTCTTTTACTAGAGGATTTCCTTCAGGAATCAATTTAAGTTTAGATAATGCAGACATTACTACTAAAACGAATAAACCTACCATGAATAAGAATGCACCAACTACTAATAAGAATGTGTATGCATTATTCCAGAAAGGTCCTACTGTTCCTGGCATTACCATGTTGAAGAAATCTAACCAGTGACCTAGAATTACTAGAACAGCCATTGTAGTTACTACTTTGTAATTTCTCTTGATGCTAGAACTTACTAACACCAATAGTGGTATTAAGAAGTTGATGATAAGCATTGGTAAGAATGTGTACTTGTAGTAAGCAAATCTATCGAAGAAATATCTTACTTCTTCTGGGATGTTTGCGTACCAGTAAAGCATGAATTGGTCAAAGAATAAATAAGTCCATAACATTGAAGTAGCAAATAAGAATTTAGCTAAATCATGTAAGTGATTATCATTAAACTGTGGTAAAACTCCTTTTTTCTTTAAGTAAACTGCAACAATAATGATTACTGCAACAGCACTAGATAAAGTAGATACCATAGAATACCAAATATAAAGAGTAGAATACCAGTGAGGGTCAATAGACATTAAGAAATCCCAAGCCCAAGCTGCAGAAGCAAATCCGAAGAATGCTATGTAACCTACGCTCCAGTTGTATAATGCTTTGTAATCTTTTCTATCTTTAGTTTCGTCTAATCTCTTAGAAACTTTTTTAATTTTCCAAACGAAGAACCAAGAACCAATTACATAAATAAGGATTCTCACTACATAGAAAGGAATATTTAAAAATTTAGATTTTTCGTAAAGGATGACATCAAAGTTTGGAGAATTAGGATCGATTAAGTCTTTATCCATCCAGTGATATAAGTGAGCAATCCCACCTACGTTTAGGAAAGTTAAGATTAATAAAATAATCCCACCTACTGGAATGAATGAAGATACCGCTTCCATCACTCTTGTTACAATTACAGACCAACCAGCGTGAGCTGCATGCTGAATTGATAAAAAGAATAAAGCACAAGCAGAGATTCCGAAGAATAACATAGCAGCAGTTAGTAAAGCCGAGAACGGCGTATTATGAATCTGATGCGTTGCATGTTCTAAGTGTGCAGCATTATCTTGAGGTCCTACTAATTCTGAAGAGTTCATTGGGGTATGATGTTCTGTACCATGGTGTACATTATCCATCATTGTCTGAATTGCAGACTCATTTAACCCATGATTTAACATGTAGCCAATACCGAATAGTACCAATCCAACAACTATCAGTATAATAGAATACAATTTTAATTTTGGTGAAAAACTATACATTTTTTTCTGTTTTTATTATTTAGTATTGGTTTGAGTTGTAGTTGCATCAACAGCGGCTACAGGAGCTACAGCATCAGCTTTGAAAGCGCTCATTACATACATTGCTACTCTCCATCTATCAGCAGGAGCTAATTGACCAGCGTAAGATCCCATTAAGTTTCTTCCGTTTACAATTACATAATGAGTAGTTCCTACTGTAATCTGTCTGTCTTTGAAAGCTGGAACACCAGAATATGCACCACTTTGTACAATTGGACCTTGTCCATCACCAGCTACACCGTGACAAGCTGCGCAAGTCATTTCGTATAATTTTTTACCTCTTGCTAAGTCCTTTTCTTTATTTTTAGGATCTAGAGGAGAAACAGTAACACTTTTTGACTCTTCATAAAATGCAGTATATTCTTCTACATTTTTAGGAGTTTTATCTTCTGGTAAAATTCCTTCCTTGTCTTGAGGAACCGTACCTTCTACAGGAGAAAGTAGAGTAGAACCGTAGTTATTTACAAAAGCCGGGATTTCGTTTTCTTTGCTTACATAATGCCCATCTGCTTTACTAGCAGTTTTAATCATTGGATCATAAGCAATAGGGAAATACATATCCGGGAAAAAAACTAATGGCGGATTATCTTTTGGTCCACAAGAATTCAGCGCGATAACTGAGATTCCCAAGATGGTTGTTATTTTTAAAATATTTTTCATATTACGCATCTTTTACAGTTATTTCTTCTACACCTGTTTCAATCAGCATCTGTTTAATGGTTTCTACATCGTCAGATACAAACTCCATCATAAACTTATCATCCGTAGTTCTAGGATCTGGATTCTGAGGAGCAGCTCCAGGATACATTTTATTTCTTACTAAGAAAGTAAGAGACATCATGTGTGCAGCACAGAATACCATTAATTCAAACATTGGAACTACAAAAGCAGGCATGTTATGAGCCCACGAGAAAGCTGGTTTACCACCTATGTTTTGTGGCCAGTCATGATTCATCATGTACCAAGTTGCTAAAGCACCAATGGTAACACCATAAACTGCATAGATAAAAGCTGCGTCTGAAATTCTAGTTTTCTTAAGACCTAAAGCTTTATCTAGTCCGTGAACTGGGAATGGAGTATACACTTCGGTAATTTCAATACCTTTATCTCTGAAAGCTTTAACGCCGTTCATTAAATCGTCGTCATCGCCATAAAGTCCATATATTCTTTTAGTGGTGCTCATCTCCTTCTTTTGCTTTATAAGTTTCACCTGAAATTTTCAAAATAGTCTTCAATTCAGCCTGTGCAATTACAGGGAATGTTCTAGCGTATAATAGGAATAATACTCCGAAGAAACCAATTGTTCCTAAATAAACTCCTACGTCTATAATCGTTGGCTTAAACATCGTCCAAGAACCTGGTAAATAGTCTCTAGAAAGGTTGATAACAATGATGTCAAATCTTTCAAACCACATACCGATGTTGATGATTAATGCTACGAAGAAAGTCCAAATAATATTTGTTCTTAATTTTTTGAACCAGAAAGAAGCAGGAACAACTAAGTTACAGATAATTAGTGCCCAGAATGCCCACCAGTAAGGACCAGTAGCAGCACCTGGAGATAAATATGTAAAGTCTTCATATCTACTTCCTGAGTACCAACCGATGAAGTATTCTACAGCATAAGCTACTGTTACCATACCACCTGTTACGATGATTACGATGTTCATGATTTCGATATGATACATAGTAATATAATCTTCTAAGTGTGCTACTTTTCTAGCAACTAATAGAAGGGTTTGTACCATTGCAAATCCTGAGAAAATCGCACCTGCTACGAAGTAAGGAGGATAGATTGTAGAGTGCCATCCTTTGATTACTGAAGTTGCGAAGTCAAATGATACCGTGGTGTGTACTGAGAATACAAGTGGTGTTGCTAAACCAGCTAATACAAGAGATAACTCTTCGAATCTTTGCCAGTGTTTTGCTTTACCACCCCAACCGAATGCTAGGAATGTATAAATCTTTTTAGTCCAAGGCGTTTTTGCTCTATCTCTAATCATTGCAAAGTCTGGGATAAGTCCCATGAACCAGAATACGGTAGATACAGAGAAGTAAGTAGAGATTGCAAATACGTCCCAAAGTAGTGGAGAGTTAAAGTTAGTCCAAAGAGAACCAAATTGGTTTGGTAAAGGGAATACCCAATATCCTACCCAAACTCTACCCATGTGAATTACTGGGAAGATTGCTGCCTGTACAACTGCAAAAATCGTCATCGCTTCTGCAGAACGGTTTACAGACATTCTCCATCTTTGTCTAAATAATAACAATACTGCAGAGATTAAGGTTCCTGCGTGACCAATACCTACCCACCAAACGAAGTTAGTAATATCCCAACCCCAGTTAATGGTTTTGTTTAGTCCCCAAGCTCCGATACCGGTACCAATGGTGTAAGCAATACATCCAAAACCGTATACAAATAGAACTAGAGCTGCCCAAAAAGAAATCCACCAGAGTTTTCCGGCTCTTTCTTCGATAGGTCTTGCAATATCTTCGGTGATATCGTGATAAGTCTTGTGACCAATAATTAGCGGTTCCCTAATAGGGGCTTCGTAATGTCCTGACATTTTTTACCTATTTATATTATTTAAACGTTTTTTTCTTTTCTGTTTCTCACTTTTGTATGGTAGAATACGTTTGGTTTAGTACCCACTTCTTCTAACAATACATATTTTCTCTTGTCATTGAATAATGCTCTTACTTCTGATGATTTGTCATTCATATCACCAAATTTAAGTGCTCCTGTAGAACAAGCTTGTGAACAAGCTGTTTTAAGTTCTCCATCTTCAATTCTTCTGCCTTCTTTTTTAGCTTCTAGAATTGTAGCTTGAGTCATTTGGATACACATAGAACATTTTTCCATTACCCCTCTAGTTCTTACTACAACATCTGGATTTAGAACCATTCTTCCTAAATCGTTATTCATGTTGAAGTCAAACTTATCATTCAAGTTATAAGTAAACCAATTGAATCTTCTTACTTTGTAAGGACAGTTGTTTGCACAATATCTTGTACCGATACATCTGTTGTAAGCCATTTGGTTTTGACCTTGCTTACCGTGAGAAGTTGCAGCAACAGGACAAACTGTTTCACAAGGTGCGTGATTACAGTGCTGACACATTACTGGTTGGAAAATCACATCAGGACTTTCGTTTGGTTCAATTAATATATCATAAAGGTTAGGAACGTTTAATCCCTTGTCTAAACCTTCTTTTACTTCAATTTTTTCTTTAGCAGAGTAATATCTATCGATTCTTAGCCAAGCCATATCTCTAGACATTCTTACCTCTTCTTTACCTACTACAGGTACGTTGTTTTCTGCTTGACAAGCAATGATACAAGCTCCACAACCGATACATGAGTTAAGATCTACAGAAAGATTAAAGTGAGGGCCATCAGTATCATCGAAAGCATCCCAAAGGTCTACTTTACCCATAGGTAATGTTCCTTGTAATGTTTCCATTGTTAATGGCTTATTCCACTTATTTACGTCTTCGTTTAAGTAAGTATCTAATGTTACTTCTTTAGCGATTTCGTAACGACCCATTAATGTATTTTGAAGCTGTACTCCTGCAAATTCGTGATCATCTGCTCCTGATTTTTCAATAGAAACATTAGATACTACAGTGTTATACCCATCAAATAGAGGATAAGCGTTTACACCTGTTTCAGCTACTTTACCTGAGTCTTTTTTACCATAACCTAAAGCAAGACCTAATGAACCTTCTGCTTGACCTGGCTGAATGAAAACAGGAACGTTTTCTAATTTCACACCATTTACAGTAAGATTTACCACAGTACCATCTAACTGCATTCTCGCATTTAATTCATTTTCGATACCATATTCTTTAGCGTCTGCTGGAGAAATAGTAAGGTAGTTATCCCAAGCCATTCTCGTAATTGGATCTGGTAACTCTTGTAACCAAGGGTTATTGGCTTGAGTACCGTCTCCCATTGCAGTAGTGGTATAAAGTACAAGTTCTAATTTAGAAGCTTTGAAACCTTGTAATTCTGAAACCGCTTTTGCAGCATCTCCACCTGTGTAAGATAGAGTTCCTGTAATGTTTCCTGCATTAAAACCATTGTAAAGAGCTTGGTTAAATGAAGTTCCATTAAGAATTGTTGCAGCATTAGCTTTTAAATATTCATAATAGTTAGGAGTAAATCCTTTTCCGTTTATCCAAACAAGAAGTGATTCTTCAATTTGTCTAGATTTGAATATTTTTTGGATAGTAGGTTGCATTAATGAATAAGAGCCAGTTTGAGGAGCAATATCACCCCATGACTCTAACCAATGCGCTGCTGGAATGACTACTTTCGCTGCTTGAGCAATTTCATTTTTCTTATCAGCTACAGCAACTACAATTCCTACTTTGCTTAATGATTTTTTGAATTCTGCACCTTTTGCGTGAGAATAGATTGGGTTTACGTTGTTAGCAACTAAAACACCAACTTGACCAGCATTTACCCAAGTTAAAAACTCGTTAAATCTTGCGTTGTCATATTCTTTTAATAGGTTAGCTTTTCCTGTGAAAGCTACAGAACCTAATTTTTGATTGATTAAGTGTGCTAAAACATAAGAAGCTTTAGAACCGTCTGCAAAAACTACCGCTTTGTTTCCTTTAGCTTGTAATTCTTTAGCAATTTCAGAAGCTACTTTATCAGAAGTACCGCCTCCTACGATTGCGTTATAAACTTCTACTAATGTTTTATTTACAGCAGAAGGTTTTTGTTTAATTCTGGTATCAGCATTAGCACCAGTAAGAGACATGTTAGATTCTACTTGAATATGTCTAAGCATGTTAGCTCCTGGCTTTCTAGCAGCTGCGTATGATGTTTCTAAGCTGTTTGCGTTATAATCTCCTAAGAAATCTGCTTGGAAAGAAACCACTAATTCAGTTGCTGATAAGTCGTAAACTGGTAATGCTCTATTACCGAAAACTTCTTGAGCAGCGTCTAATGCAGCAGCATACGTATAAGCATCGTAAGTTACTAATTCTGCATTAGGATATTTGGTTTTAAACTCTCCGAATAATTTCTTGAATGTAGGAGAAGGATATGAATGAGAAAGAACTACAATTTTCTTGTTTTCAGCTTGAGCTTTAGTTAGTGCTTCTAGAACTACAGAATCTACTTTGTCGAAAGTTTCGTCTTTACCGTCTAGTTTTGGTTGCTTAATTTTATCATTATCATATAATGACAATACACTTGCTTGAGCTCTAGCATTTGTTTTACCTAGATCGTTTGCAGTTTTATTCGGTTCAATTTTAATTGGTCTACCTTCTCTAGTTTTTACTAAAACACTAGCAAAGTCAAACCCGTCAAAATAGGTAGATGCATAATAATTAGGAATTCCTGGAATAATACTGTGTGGTTTTACCACGTAAGGAATTGTTTTGATTACTGGAGCTTCACACGCTGCAAGAGTAACTGCAGCTGTAGAGAAGCCTAATAATTTTAAGAAATCCCTTCTAGAAGTCCCAGAATTGTTCATTTTTTCTGCATCACCCAAGAACTCATCTACAGGAATTTCGTTTTGAAATTCTTTTTGAGCCAATTTCGCATTAAGCGATTGGTCTTTAAGTTCGTGAATACTTCTGAATTGTATTTTATTTGAAGCCATTTATACTTCTAATTTTCTGTTATTAATAATGACATTTACCACACTCTAAACCACCAATAGCATCTACGGTCATTTTAGTTTCTCCACCGTATTGTTTTTTCAACTTGTCGTGAAGTTTTTGGTAGTATTCTTTGTTATAACCGTTTGTCATGTCTACTTCTGTAGTTCTGTGACAATCAATACACCATCCCATTGTGAAGCTATTTGCCATTTGTACTTTGTCCATTTCTTGAACTTGACCGTGACAAGCTTTACATACTACGTCTACTTTTTTAGCTTTGATGATGGTTTGTTCACCTGCTACCACGTGTTGTGCGTGATTGAAGTATACGAAATCTGGCATATTGTGAATTCTCACCCACTCGATTGGTTTAGTTTTTCCAGTGTAAGACTGTGAACCTTCATCCCACCCAGCAGCTTCGTAGATTTTCTTAATCTCTGCAGTATAGAATTCTCTAGATTTTCCTTCTTCTATGTATTTTCCTTTGTATTCTGAAATACCTTTGTGGCAATTCATACAAACGTTTACAGAAGGGATTTCTGATACTTTACCATACTTAGCACTTGAGTGACATAATTGACAATCGATTTTATTCTCACCAGCGTGAATTTTGTGAGAGAAGTAAATAGGTTGCTCTGGTTGATAACCTTTGTATACACCTACCCACATTAACCAATTCCAAATTCCGTAAAGTGCAAATAGGGCTAATAATCCCATTAATGCTTTACCTAGCGTATTGTACTTCTCGTAGAATTCGCCAATTGAGTTGATTCTTGTAGCGTCTAGAGCAGAAATTTCTCCAGATTTTCTGTGTAAATTTACGAGTTGGGTTAATCTGAAAAGTAACCAAAGAAGTAATCCTCCAACTGCGGCTAAAGAAATTAATAGAGCAGATGAATTATTTTTTTCATCTTGAGCAGCTTTGATGGCTTCTGGTGAATTCACATCAGTTTCTGCTGCAGCAGGCTCTGCTTTTGGCGGATTAGTGGTGTATTCTAGAAGGTCTGCAATATCCTGATCTGTAAGATTTGGATACGCAGTCATCTCTACTTTGTTGAATTTTTCGAAGACTTCATTCGCATACTTATCGCCAGAAGCTCTAAGTGCTTTGTTATCTCTAATCCATTTTTGGAACCAATCTACACCTAAATTTTGTTCCGTTTTTAATCTGTCTACTACGCCTCCTAAAGCTGGGCCTACCATTTGTTTATCTAGCGCATGACACGCAGAACAATTGGTCTTAAAAAGGGTTTCTCCTTTCTTAGCGTCACCTTTAAGATCTTGAGCGTAAATAGAAGCACTGGTTGTTAAGAGCAAACTACATGCTAACAACACTCTCTTGTAATGCTTTCTCCAACTAATCATTTAAATAATCTTGGGTTAATACTATTGAGTTTACATTCAATTCCGCAAAAATAATACTTTAACACAATATTAACAGAAGGTTTGTGTGTATTTTATCAAATTTTTTTAATTTATAATTGTTCTAAATAAGAAAGATTGGTATAATTTTTATTTGTATTAACTTTGTCAAAAATAATTTTAATGAAAAACGTAATAAAAATACTATCATTATTAGCTTTTTTAAGTTTTAATATCTCTAATGCTCAGGTAGTTGAGAAAAAAGAAACACATAATGGAACAGAGTTGAAAGTTTCTATGGATAGCAGAGTAAATGAACTTTTAACGGATTTAGAAGGGAAATGTGATAAGATTAAAGAGGAAGAAGCGAACAAAAATGAAACTCCGAAAGTAGAAATTTCGACGAAACCTAAAACAAATGCTGAAATCTGTAGAGATAATCCTAGAATTTTAGGTTACAAAATTCAGGTGGCGGTTGTAAAAAGTAATGAAGAAGCCAACAAAGTGAAATCTTATTTCCGTACGAAATTCCCAAATATGAAAGCAGAAACTGATGCTTCATTAAGACCAAATTATAAGGTTTTGGTGGGAAGCTATTTCAGTAAGCAATCTGCAAGTGGCGATTTAACAAGAATTAGAAGTTATTTTCCTGCTGCAATTGCCGTACAATACAGAGTTTTTTGTGTAGAAGCGAAATAATTTTCACACATTAGCATAAAAAATCCACCAAATTTTGGTGGATTTTTTTTATTTAATTTTTTACTAAAAGTCTGAACCCTTCTCCATGCACGTTAATGATTTCTAATCCTTCATCATCTTTTAGGAGCTTTCTGAGTTTAGCAATGTACACGTCCATACTTCTTGCCGTGAAATAATTTTCTTTTTTCCAGATTTTTCTTAATGCTAAATCTCTTGGCATGAAATCATTTCTGTGTAGACAAAGAAGTTTTAGCAATTCGTTTTCTTTTGGCGAAAGTTTGTATTCATTATCACCTACTCGCAATTGTCTTAAAACTGAATCGAAAAACATGTTAGAAATTTTAAATTGCTCTTGCTCTTCGTCTTCTACTACTGCACTTCTTTGTAAAATAGCTTTGATTTTGTATAAAAGTAATTCGGTGTCAAATGGCTTTGTGATGTAATCATCTGCACCAATTTGATAGCCTTTTAAAACGTCTTCACGCTGGTTTCTTGCTGTTAAAAATATAATGGGAGTATTCTTGTCTATTTTTCTCACGTCTTCAGCTAGTGAAAAGCCGTCTTTTTTAGGCATCATGACATCAAAAATACAGATGTCAAATTCCTTTTCTGTGAATTCTTTTAGCCCTAATTCTCCGTCAATAGCAAGGGTTACATCAAAGTTGTTAATGCTTAAATAATCTTTAAGTACCGCTCCGAAACTTTGGTCGTCTTCTACTAATAAGATTCTGTTACTCATAATATTTGGTGTTTTTTATTTGTTGTTATTTCATCGGCAGTTTTATGGTAAATGTGCTGCCTTTATCTTTTTCTGATTCTACAATCACTTGACCGTTATGTAGTTCTACAATTTTCTTCACGTAAGACAATCCTAAACCTTGTCCTTTTACATTGTGAATATTCCCAGTTTCTTCTCTGAAGAATTTTTCGAAAATTTTGGTTCTGTTATGTTGTTCCATTCCCATTCCTTTATCAGAAATCGCAATGACATAAAATCCAGGTTCGTTTCTGGTAGTAATTCTAATTTCTGGGGTTTCTGGCGAATATTTATTAGCGTTGTCCAGTAAGTTGACCAGTGCGTTAGAAAGGTGAAATTCATCTACTTTTACATGGTAATGTTCCGCTTTGAATTCTTCGGTTAATGTTCCGCCCCTTTCTTCTACAATAAGTCTGAATGATTGAGAAATTTGCTTAATGAGTTCTCTTACATTGGTCTCTTTTAAGAAGAGTTTCACCTCGTTTCGCTCTAATTTAGACATGTTGAGAACGTTTTCTACCTGTTTTTTCATTCTCAAGTTTTCTTGCTTGATGAGTTGAGAATAATATTTTACCTTTTCTGGATTGGTAGAGATTTTATCATTAGCCAAAGCATCTGTCGCTACGGAAATGGTAGCTAATGGTGTTTTGAATTCATGAGACATGTTATTGATGAAATCAGTTTTTACTTCAGAGATTTTTTTCTGTTTCATCATGTAATTAATCGAGATGATGTAGATTCCCAAAATGGTTAATAAGGACATGAAAGTTCCTAATAACATAGGCAAATTGTTCATTGCCAAAGACGCATCTTTTCTTGGAAAAACGAGCGAAAGCGTAAAAAGCGTTCGGTCTTTATCGTCTGTAAAAAGTGGAAAATTATAATTGGTTTTGTCTCGCTGATCTAAATAAGTGTTATTAGAAATCTGAGTTAATTTATTGTTTTTGTCCAAAATTCCATAACCAAATTTAGAGTTTATTCCATTGTTTTTCAGTTCTTTAGCGAGAACGGAATCCAGCATTTTTGGATTAACTCTTTGGTTGATAGGTAAGTTAGAAGCATTAAATTTCGCAAACTCTGTCAAGGTAAATTGTCCGCTGCTGATGTCTTGACTCTGAACCGAAGAAATAATCTGAGGAGTACTTTCGTTTTTTTTAAAGCTGTATAAACCTTCGTCTTTGTAAAGTTTTATTTTGGTAATGCTGTCTCCCTTTTTAGAAATCGGAATATTTTGTTTTTCAATAATGGTTTTATTGAAAATAAGCGTGGTTTTGTTTGCAGAATCCTGCGTTTGTTGGATTTGGAAAAGAGTAGGACTTTTAGCGTTATTGGCTAAAGTTTTGTCGAAATTTTTAAACTTTTCGTTGTATTTCTGAATCTCTAATTCTTCAATTTTCTTACTTGAATTTTCTAGCGCAGTATATACTTTATTAGAAAAATCTTGCTCTAGTGCGCTGTAATATTCTTTAAGCCAATAAAATTGCAATGACACGAAAACAACAAGTGAAATCGTCATAAATACGGAGATTATTGGGATAAATTTATTATTCATTTTCGCCTAAAAATTTTGTTAAAATTAGAAATTTAACACAAATTAAACAAAAAAATCACAGTATTTTTATATGATTTTTCTTAAAAACGAGAATTTTAACAAATTATTGTGAATTAATTTCCCTATTGTAGAAATTTTTTAAGAAATTTCTAACAAGTCTTCGTCTATAAAATATTGAATAATGGCTTTTTTCATGAGCAGTTGTTGCTCATTCGGTTTCAGTTCTGGGAGTTCTTCTAGTTGTTTGTACATTGGCCAACCGTCATCATCATAATCTTCAAATTCATAAAACCCGAAAGGTTCTAGCAATCTGCAAACCGCAATGTGAATAAGATTCACCTTGTCATCTTTAGAATATTTTTGTTTCCCACTGCCTAATTCTTGGATTCCTATCAAAAACAAAAGTGTTTCAATAGGCGGATTTTTCTCCGTTTGAAAATTTTCAACGAAAAATTTTTCTATTTTTATCCAAAGTTCTGTTTCGTTCATGATTAATCATTAAAACTTGTCATTCTGAACGGAGTTTACGGAGTGAAGAATCTTTTGATTTTAATAAATAAGATTCTTCATTTCATTCGTTCCTCATTCATTCAGAATGACAGCGTTATTTTTTGTTTTCTAATTTTAATAAAAATGCATATTCTAGAGCGTCTTCCTTCAAACTTTCAAATCTTCCAGAAGCGCCACCGTGACCAGATTTCATATCGGTCTTGAAGATGAGAATATTATTATCTGTTTTTAAATCACGCAATTTTGCAACCCATTTTGCAGGTTCCCAATATTGCACTTGGCTGTCGTGAAAACCAGTGGTGATTAATGCATTTGGGTAATTTTTTGCTTCTATATTATCATAAGGAGAATAAGAAAGCATGTAATCGTAATATTTTTTCTTTTTTGGATTGCCCCATTCATCAAATTCTCCAGTTGTCAAAGGAATTGTTTCATCTAACATGGTAGTGACCACATCTACAAAAGGAACTTGCGCCACAATTCCGTTGAAAATTTCAGGTTCGTAATTCATAACCGCTCCCATCAAAAGTCCACCAGCAGAACCGCCCATCGCATAAAGATGTTTCGGAGAAGTGTAATTTTCTGAAATGAGGAATTTCGCAGCGTCAATAAAATCAAAAAAAGTATTTTTCTTTTTCAGCATTTTTCCGTTGTCATACCATTCTCTTCCTAAATATTCACCACCACGAACGTGAGCAATCGCATAAATAAAGCCTCGGTCTAAAATTGACAATCTTACATTCGAAAAACTGGCATCAATCGTGTGTCCGTAACTTCCGTAACCATATAATAAAAGCGGAGTTTCGGCAGATTTTGGAGTGTCTTTATGATAGACCAAAGAAATCGGGATTTTCACTTTTCCGTCTCTGGAATTTGCCCAAATTCTTTCAGAAATATAATTTTTTGAATCAAAAGTTCCGCCTAAAACTTCCTGTTGTTTCAAGAGTTTGGTTTCACCCGTTTTCATATTATATTCGTAGGTAGAACTTGGCGTGGTAAGCGAAGTGTAACCATAACGCAAAACTTCTGTGTCAAAATCTAAATTCAGCCCAACATAAGCTGTGTAGGTAGGTTCGTCAAAAGGCAAATAATGAGATTTTCCTGTAGAATTGTCTATAATTTTCAGTTGAAGTAAACCTTCAGTTCTTTCTTCAATCACGAAATAATCTTTGAAAATTTCAAAACCTTCCAGTAAAGTTTCCTTTTTATGCGGAATTACTTCTTTCCAATGTTCTTTAGAAGGTTTATCCACCGAAGTTTTCATAATTTTGAAATTGGTAGCATCGCCTTCATTGGTGATGATGTAAAAATCATTTTGATAATGTTCTACCGCGTATTCTAAATCGTCTTCACGTTTTTGGATGACTTGCCATTCTGCAAAAACATTATTTGACGGAATAAACCAATGTTCATCTGAAATGGTAGAAGAACTCGCAATAAAAATATATTCTAAAGATTTTGATTTATAGACACTTACGTCAAAAGTTTCATCTTCTTCGTGGAAAATGAGAACGTCTTCTTCCTGAGAAGTGCCAATTTTATGTCTGTAAATTTGGAAAGCGCGTAACGTTTCGTCTTTTCTGATGTAGAAGAAATGTTCATTATCTGCTGCCCAAACTGTTTTACCAGTGGTGTTTTCTATTTTGTCGTTTAGAAATTCTCCCGTTTCTAAATTTTTGAGCAAAATGGTATAGATTCTTCTTCCTACAATGTCTTCCGAAAATGCAGCCAACTGATTATTCACCGAAACAGAGAAACTTCCTACATCGTAAAAATCTTTTCCATCGGCCATTTCGTTTACATCTAGCATGAGTTCTGCTTCGTTTTCCAAGCTTTTAAAATGTCTGTAGAACAGTGGATATTCTTTTCCTTTCTGAAATTTTACCACATACCAATATTCATTGAAAAAATAAGGTAAGCTCTCGTCATCTTCTTTGTAACGAGCTTTCATTTCTTGGAAAAGTTGTTCTTGCAAATCTTCGGTATCTTTCATCACGAAGTCGCAATAAGCGTTTTCTTCTTCTAAATATTGTAAAACTTCGGGATTTTCTCTTTCATTGAGCCAGAAAAACGGGTCGTTTCTTTGGTGACCGTGAATTTCTAGTGATTTATCTATTTTTTTTGCTTTGGGAGCGTTCATCATTAAGTTCAATTTGAGTGGAGCAATAAGTAATTTTATTTCTCTAAATTTTAAATTTTTGCAAATATAGGTTTTCTAAAAAAGAAAAAAATCACCAAAAATATTTTGATGATTTTGATAATATCTATAATGTAGAATTTTATTTGTTATTGGCTCTGATGTATTTTTCTATTGCCATCGTCATAGAAGGGTTTTCTTTAGTAGGAGCCATTACATCTATTTTTAAACCAGCTTCTTCTGCTGCGTTTTGGGTAGTTACCCCGAAAACTGCAATTTTTCTATCTCCTTGTTCAAAATTTGGGAAATTATGGAAAAGAGATTTGATTCCTTGGTGAGAGAAAAACACAAGCATGTCATATTCTTCGATTTTCACATCAGATAAATCGCTAGCTACCGTTCTGTACATTACTGCTTTAGTCCAGTCAATTCCTGATTGGTCTAAGATTTTAGTTGTTTCTTCTGTCACTACATCAGAACATGGAAGAAGGTATTTCTCGTCATGGTGTTTTTTGAAAAGTGGCAATAAATCTGCCATTGATTTTTCACCAAAAGAAATTTTTCTTTTTCTGTAAATAATGTGTTTCTGAAGATAATTCGCAATCGCTTCTGATTGGCAAATATATCTCATATTGTCAGGAACAGAGAAACGCATTTCTTCTGCTAATCTGAAATAGTGATCTATGGCATTTTTACTAGTAAAAATAATACCTGTATAGTGAGAAAGGTCAATTTTTTGAGTTCTTAATTCCTTAGCATCTACACCTTCAACATGGATGAAAGGTCTGAAATCAATTTTAATTTTTTCACTTTTAGCCATCTCTAAATATGGTGAAGAATCACCTTGTGGAGCAGGCTGAGAAACCAAAATAGATTTTATTTTCATTCTTAAACTTAATAAAACGATTTATAAAAACCAAAATTTCCAAAGCACCAATATTGGTAGAATTTGGAGTGTGCAAATATACAAAAATTTATAATACCATTGTCTAGGCAAAATTTGCTGAGGATGAAACAGATAGATTAATATTTTGATGGTAAATGCTATGAAAATCAAGCTGCTATAGTAAAAAAAGGCATTAGAAGTTTTGAAATGCAGGTAATAATGGAGGAAACTTATGACCAAAATCACCAACGAATACACCATAAAATATTTCTGCGCCACAAAAGAATACCTGCCGAATCGCTCTAATTGATTGATGCTTCCGTAGAATAAATAGACGAAGATGTTTTTAATAAGTTGAAAAAGAAGCAGTGAAAAGAGAACAAAACCAAACTTGTTAAAAGTAATGCCTGCTACAACTAAATTTTGGGTAATAAATTTCGGGACAATCGGAATGAATTGCGAAAATAACACCGAAAAACTTACCGAAAAAAGTATAGTAGTGAGAACCCAACTTAAAGTGTTATTGTTTGATTCTTCATAAGGTTGTAAAATAAATTCTATCAAGGTTACATCTCTGTGCAGGGTTTTAAATATGATAATATAAGACAGAATAATGCCTATAATACAGTAAATGACCCAGTCATGATGTTCTACAACTCTTATCAATTTATTAGATTTTTTGCAAAAGTAAGAATTTTAAGGAATACATTTTGATATAAGGCTATATTAAATAATTATTTAAAACCTTAAAAACATTATCTTTGCATTTTCTTATCTCTATGAAAAAATTAGTCATTATCCCAACCTACAACGAAAAAGAAAATATAGAAAACATTATTAAAGCGGTTTTTGTTTTAGAACAAGATTTTCATGTTTTGATTGTAGATGATTCATCACCAGATGGAACCGCAGAAATCGTAAAAAAAATGCAGCATGAATTTCCGCATTTGCTACATCTTACCATAAGAAAAGTAAAAGACGGATTAGGCAAAGCTTATATTCATGGTTTTAAATGGGCACTAGAAAATGGTTATGACTACATCTTCGAGATGGATGCAGATTTTTCGCACAATCCTAATGATTTGCCAAAATTATTTGATGCCGCACAAAAAGGCGATATGAGCATCGGGTCTAGATATTGTAAAGGTGTAAATGTGGTAAACTGGCCTATGTCTAGGGTTTTACTATCTTATTTCGCTTCTAAATATGTGAGATTCGTTTTAGGAATTCCTATTTTTGATACCACTGCTGGTTTTGTATGTTTTTCTAGAAAAGTTTTAGAAAATATCGGACTAGATCAAGTGAAAATGACAGGGTATGGTTTCCAAGTAGAGATGAAATACAGAGCCTACAGAAAAGGTTTTAAAATAAACGAAGTTCCTATTATTTTCACAGATAGAACAGAAGGAGAAAGTAAAATGAGTGGCGGAATTATAAAAGAAGCCATTTTTGGAGTAATTAATTTGAAATTAAAATCTATCTTCGGTAAAATATGAGAAGACTCCTCGTTTTTTTTATACTATTTTCACTGTTTTCCTGCGAAAAAATTGTTGATAAGCCCAAAAATCTTATCGAAAAACAAGAAATGGCAGAAATAATAGCAGATTTTGCTATTTATGACCAAACGTATACGGTAAAACCAGATGCCAATATGGAATTGGTAAGCAGATTTGTTTTGAAAAAACATAAAATAGATGCTAAAACTTACCGAGACAGCTATAAATATTATATTTCTAATCCAGAGGAAATGGATGACATCTTTGCAGAAGCTAAAGAAATTATCTTAGACAAAGACCCAAAATTAGAAGATTACATAGAAAAAAAGAAAAAGGAGAATCCTAATCTCCCAGAATTTTTAAGATAAAGTACAAACTTACTTTTATACAATAATGCAGAAATTTTTTGAAGTTGAAAAAAACACTTCCGGTAAAGCAAGAGCCGGAAAAATAACTACAGACCACGGCGAAATTCTTACTCCTATTTTTATGCCAGTAGGAACAGTAGCTTCTGTAAAAACCGTTCATCAGCATGAACTAAGTGAAGACATAAAAGCACAAATTATACTTGGGAATACCTATCATTTATATTTAAGACCAGGCATGGAAATCATGCAAGAAGCAGGAGGTTTGCATCAATTTATGAATTGGGAAAAACCCATTCTTACCGATTCAGGTGGTTATCAGGTTTTTTCACTTTCTTCTAGCAGAAAAATGACTGAAGAAGGAGTGAAATTCAAGTCGCACATTGATGGGAGTTACCATTTCATTTCTCCAGAAAAATCTATGGAAATTCAGCGTCAGATTGGAGCAGATATTTTCATGGCTTTTGATGAATGTACGCCTTATCCTTGCGAATACAATCAAGCAAAACTTTCAATGGAACTTACGCATCGTTGGTTAAAAAGATGTATTGATTGGACCAATGAAAATCAAGAAATTTACGGTCATAAACAGCACCTTTTCCCAATTGTTCAAGGTTCTACGTATTCTGATTTAAGAAAAATTTCAGCAGAAGTAATTTCTGAAGCTGGAGCTGATGGAAATGCGATTGGTGGACTTTCGGTTGGTGAACCAGAAGAGGAAATGTACAGAATTACAGATGAAGTAACCGATATTTTGCCAAAAGATAAACCAAGATATTTAATGGGAGTTGGTACACCTTGGAACATCATCGAAAGCATTGGTCTGGGAATTGATATGATGGATTGTGTAATGCCTACCAGAAATGCGAGAAATGCGATGCTTTTCACTTGGCAAGGTGTAATGAACATGAAAAATAAAAAATGGGAAAAAGATTTTTCTCCATTAGATGAATTCGGGACGAGTTATGTAGATAGAGATTATTCTAAAGCATATGTTCGTCACTTATTTGTAGCCAAAGAATATTTAGCAAAACAAATTGCTTCTATTCATAATTTGGCGTTTTATTTAGATTTGGTAAAAGTTGCTAGAGAGCACATTATTGCTGGAGACTTCTACGAGTGGAAAGAACAAATCATTCCACAGTTGAGGCAAAGACTATAAAAACAATTTCGTAGTTTTATAATTGGACGATTTTAGAATTCAATGAAAATTTTAGATAGATACATCCTTAAAAAATACTTAGGAACTCTTGCATTTATGCTGGTGTTGCTTTCTGTGATCATTGTGGTAATAGATGTACAAGCAAAATCTCCCAGAATTGAGAGTAATGGTTTTACAGTAGGCTATTTTTTGATAAATTTCTATCCATTTTTGATGGTGTATTATCTCATTACATTCTTTTCAATCTTGGTTTTCATTTCGGTAATTTATTTTACCTCTAGAATAGCAAACAATACAGAAATTGTAGCCTACATCAGTAGTGGTGCGAGTTTTCACCGTTTTGCGAAACCGTATCTTATTGCTGCGCTCATTATCGCCACAGCAATTCTTGCAGTGAACCATTTTATTTTGCCTTGGTCTAATATCAAGAAAAATAAATTAGAAATCTACACCATGAACACCACGAACCGTGAAAAATTTACGGCAAATGCACAGATTTCTACTCAATTGAATCCTCAGGAATATATTTTTATCAATAGTTATAACCGCCAAATGAACCGAGGTTCTGGCTACCTGTATCAGAAATTTGATAAAAATAAAAAACTGCTTTATCAAATCAATGCTATGGAAATTTACTGGGACGAGAAAAAGAAAAACTTCGTTATCAGTAATTATTTAGAAAAAAGAATTGATAAAAATGACCATGAAATCTTGACGAATGGTGATACCAAAACACAAGATTTTAAACATACACCAGAAGAATTATTCCCGAATGAATTATTGGGTCAAAATAAAACCACTCCAGATTTGATTAATTTCATCGAAAGAGAGAAGGAAAAAGGAAATAGCAATATCAATGCTTATCTCAATGAACTACATCAGCGAACTGCGATGCCAGTTTCTATTATTATTCTAACCTTTTTAGCGCTTTCGCTTTCTTCGCAGAAAAAAAGAGGAGGTTTGGGAATGAATTTAGCCATCGGAATTTCTTTGGCATTCGTTTTTGTATTCTCATTTGAAGTGCTCAAAATTGTAGCATCTGGTAATAATTCTATTCCGCCACTTTTGGCGATGTGGCTACCGAATATTGTTTTCGGAGCCTTGGCATTTTACCTTTACATGAAGAGAGCGAATCAATAGAGCAATTCTATTTCTTTGTGGAAGAATTTTTTTAAACCTTCATTTTCTAGGTCAATCCAAATATAACCATTTTCGTCTACGTTTTTAATTATGCCATTTTGTCGCACCTCATTTTTTTCAAAAACAGAAACTTCATTTTTGCGATAAAGATGTAGATGATACAATTCTAAAATATTATTGGGAATTTCTTTTTGAACCAAATGTTCAAATAAATATTGATGAAGGCTTTCTGTAAAGGCTTTCAGCTCAAAAGACAGTCCGGTTTGGCGTAGAACAGAACCTGCTTTTGGTAGATTTTTAAAATTTTCTTGAAGAATATTAATGCCAATTCCCACCACGAAATAATTTTTATTCTTCTCGAAAAGCATTCCACAGATTTTTTTGTTTTTGAGAATCAAATCATTAGGCCATTTGATTTTCACCTCGGTTTTTGTCAAATTGGCAATAAAATCTCTCACAAGAATTGCGGTATAGAAATTGAAGCAAGTATCAGAAACATTTGAGTTTTTGGTTTTTAGAGCAAATGAATAGGCGAGGTTTTCCTCGGGTAAGTTTTCCCAAGAATTTCCGTACTGTCCTCTTCCTTTGGTTTGGTTAAAGGTATAAACCGCTAAAAAATCTTCAGAAAGATAATGCTGATTGAGAAAATCTATAAGCTCATCTTGCGTAGAAGCACAATTATTGAAGTAAATTAGACTGTTCATTTAACAAAACTTTAAGTAACCTTAATCACCAAAAACTGAATAAAAAACAATAAATTTGCAATTAAACATATATTTTTGAATGAGTAAAAATACAGAAAAAGAAGCATTAATCGCTAAAATTGTTGATGCAATACAAGACACAAAAGGTGAAGACATTAAAATACTAGACCTTACTAAAATAGAAAATTCTGTGGCAGATTATTTCGTGATTTGTAGTGGTAATTCTAATACACAAGTATCTTCTATCGCAGGAAATGTAGAAAAAAAAGTACGTAACGAGCTTCAAGACAGACCTTGGCATGTAGAAGGAAGCGAAAACGCAATGTGGGTTTTAGTAGATTATATTTCAGTTGTCGTTCACGTTTTCCAAAAACATATCAGAGAATATTACGATATAGAAGAACTTTGGGGAGATGCCAAAGTAATCACCGTAGAAAATTAATATTAACCTAAAAATAATATCCTGATGAAATTTTCTGAATTTCTATCAGGATTTTAATGATTATAAGATGAAAGAAAAAAGTAGTTTCAACTGGTTTTATCTGGTGGTTTTCGCAGTATTAGCCATCACCATTTATCCGTTGCTCAATCTTGATCCGCCTCAATCTATTAATGAGAACGGATTTTTCGCTTTGTTGAAAGAAAACAAAGTAGAAAAAGTAGTGGTATATACAGATACACCAAGAGCAGATGTGTTTCTTACCAAGGAAGCCAGAGCTGCTCTCGTAAAAAATGCTAAAAAAGACACTCAGAATCTTTTGCCTTCTATGCAAGAGCAAAAGCCAGATTTTGATTTCAATTACGGAAATTTACAATACTTCCAAGAGAAATTTGACAATTTGAAAAAAGAAAATCCTCAGGTTAAAACTCAATATGATTTTAAAACTGCAGGTTCTCCTTTTCAAGATATTTTAATCCAAGCTTTAATTTGGTTTGGAATCATGGCCGTTATTTATTACTTCCTTTTCCGAAAAATGGGAAGTGGAGGTGGACCTGGTGGACAAATTTTCAGCATCGGTAAATCTAGAGCTAAACTTTTTGACGAAAATGAAAAAGTTCAAGTAACATTTAAAGATGTAGCAGGTCTAGAAGGTGCTAAAGAAGAAGTACAAGAAGTAGTAGATTTCTTGAAAAATTCAGAAAAGTATACAAAATTAGGAGGAAAAATCCCGAAAGGTGTTCTCTTAGTTGGTCCTCCAGGAACCGGAAAAACTTTGTTGGCAAAAGCAGTTGCTGGTGAAGCAAAAGTTCCTTTCTTCTCGCTTTCTGGTTCAGATTTCGTAGAAATGTTTGTAGGAGTTGGTGCTTCTAGAGTAAGAGATTTGTTTGCTCAAGCCAAAGCAAAATCTCCAGCTATTATTTTCATTGACGAGATTGATGCGATTGGTAGAGCTAGAGGAAGAGGCGGATTACAAGGAGGAAATGACGAGAGAGAAAACACGCTGAATCAATTGCTTACAGAAATGGATGGTTTCGGAACAGATACCAACGTTATTGTAATGGCAGCAACTAACAGAGCTGATATTCTAGATAAAGCATTGATGAGAGCAGGACGTTTCGACCGTTCTATCTATGTAGATTTACCAGAAATGCACGAAAGAAGAGAAATTTTTGATGTGCATTTAGCTAAAATTAAATTAGCTCCAGATATTGATAGAGATTTCTTGGCAAAACAAACTCCAGGATTTTCAGGTGCAGATATTGCGAATGTTTGTAACGAAGCAGCGCTTATTGCCGCAAGAAACAATCATGAATTTGTTACAAAGCAAGATTTCTTAGATGCTGTAGACAGAATTATCGGTGGTTTAGAAAAGAAAAATAAAGCGATTAAGCCTTCAGAAAAGAAAAGAGTAGCTTTCCACGAAGCGGGACACGCTACGATTTCTTGGTTGGTAGAACATGCAGCGCCTTTATTAAAAGTAACAATTGTTCCAAGAGGAAGAAGTTTAGGTGCGGCTTGGTATTTACCAGAAGAACGTTCATTAACTACTACAGAACAAATGCTAGATGAAATGTGTGCTACTTTAGGTGGTAGAGCAGCAGAACAAGTAGCTTTTGGAAATATTTCTACAGGTGCGCTTTCGGATTTAGAAAGAGTAACGAAACAGGCTCAAGCAATGGTTACGATTTATGGTTTGAGCGAAAACATAGGTAATATTTCTTACTATGACAGCTCTGGTCAGTCAGAATACAGTTTTGGTAAGCCTTATTCAGAAGAAACGGCTAAGAAAATAGATGTGGAGATTAAAGATATCATCGAAAATCAGTACAAGAGAGCGGTAACTATTCTTCATGAGAATAGAGATAAGTTAGATGCTCTTGCTCAAAAACTTTTAGAAAAAGAAGTCATCTTCAGAGAAGACTTAGAAGAGATTTTTGGCAAAAGAGCTTGGGATCCTGAATTAACAGAGCGTCCAGTTACTGAAGCGGTAGTAGAAAATACTCCAGAAAACACTTCTAGTGAAGAGCCGCAAGAGTCTCAAAATTAAGAATTTACATTCATTAATATAGAAGTTCCTAATATTTTTATTAGGAACTTTTTTATTTATACCTTTGATATATAGCTAGTTTCTAAATTATTTTATATTTTTGTTGTTGGCAAAGTTTAAAAATCTGAAGAAAATTGAGTTTATTTAAGAAAATTGTAAGTAAAATTCTTAATCAAGACGAGCAGCATGATGATCCCAATGTTACAAAATTGGCAGATCAACTAAGAAATGCTGATCTTGATTATAAATTTGCGCAATTATTTACGGCTTCAGGTGGTTTTTTTAACTATTGTGGAGACGAAGCAGAAGCATTACAAGTTCTTAATCAGATTGTTAAAATTGAGGGGATTAAGAATGTTTTTTGTTGTGATGATGACTTGCAGAACTTTTTAAACGTTACCAAAACCAATTTCACCAAAAATCTAGATATTAATAATGATGCCGCTTTTATTACCTGCGAATTTTTAATCGCTTATGACGGAAGAGTTATGCTTTCTTACAATAATATTTTGCACTATCATTCTTCTAGATTGCCTGGTAAAATCATTATCATGGGAACTGTTTCTCAGATTGTAAGAGATTTAAATGAAGCCATGATGAAAATTAAGAGAAGTGGGAACGTAAGAAATCTTACTTCCATCAGCGGAAGCCAATCTAAGTTAGATGCTCCTACTCAAGATCAAACTAAACTTTTCTTAATTCTACTCGAAGACTAATTCTTTCTATTTTTAAATTTCACAAATTGGATAAAAATCTCATTCAGCGAGTTGGCTCTGGTCTAATCTACGGATTACTTACTTTTCTGTGCACTACAGAATACGGAGCAATACTCATCAATAAAATTTCACCAGATTTAGTAAAACCTCATCAACTTTTTTATGGATTAATCACATTTTTCTTAGTTGTAGGAGCTTATGAAGGCGTGAGAATTATGAAATTCCAAGGAAACTTATATCAATGGTTGGTTTTGCCTTTAGTTGCATTGGTTTATTATAAATTTACAACTAGATTTTTTGGTTTTGGATTTTATTACACCTTTGATTTATCCGAAATTTTAGCACTTTCATTAATCCTAATTGCTGCGATTACCTTATTTAAATTTCCTCAAGAATTATATCAAGACGAAGGGAAGCTCATTTTCATCGTTATTTATACGGTTTTACCATTTGGTTTCGCATTAGGTTTGCCAAAATATTTCTTAAATGATAATGCTTTCACTTGGGAAGTTTTTCTTCTTTTTGTCCTAATTTGGAGCAGCGATTCATTTGCTTATTTCACTGGAAGAATGTTCGGGAAACATAAAATGGCCCCGATAATTTCACCGAAAAAAACTTGGGAAGGTTTTGCAGGAGGCGTTTTCTTTACCCTAATTTTAGGATATTTCATCGAACAAAAATTTCCAGATTTACGTGGGAATTGGATTGTAGTAGGATTATTGGTCTCTATTTTTGCTCCACTTGGTGATTTGGTAGAAAGCCAACTGAAAAGAACATTCGGTGTAAAAGACAGCGGAAATATCATTCCAGGACACGGTGGTGTGCTTGACAGATTAGACAGTTTTATAATCGCAGCGCCTGTTGTATATTTGTACTTTATTCTAGAAAACATATTCTAAAAACATAACTTATTAACTCATAAAAATGAAACTACATAAAGAAAGTAAAGGAACCATTTTAGTTGCTACCATTGCAGTAGCTGTATTAGGTTTTTTAGCAGTATATTTTCTAGAAATTTGGTCATTAATTATCATTATCCCGTTATTAATTTTATATGGATTGGTTTTTTGGTTCTTCAGAGTTCCCAATAGAGATATTGTAGACCATAAAGAAAACGTAATTGCACCAGTAGACGGAAAAGTGGTGATGATAAAAGAAGTTTTCGAAGATGAGTTTTTAAAGGAAAAAGCCATTCAGGTTTCTATTTTTATGTCTCCGCTGAATGTTCACATTTGTAGATATCCAGTTTCTGGGAAAGTAATTTATAAAAAATATCACCCAGGAAAATATCTAGTAGCTTGGCACGAAAAATCTTCTACCGAAAACGAGAGAACTACCGTAGCAGTAGAAAGTTTAACCAATCATAAAGTGGTTTTTCGCCAGATTGCTGGTTATGTAGCACGTAGAATTGTTTTCTATTGTAATGAAGGCGATACTTCTAAGGCTGGTCACGAATTTGGATTCATTAAATTCGGTTCTAGAATGGATGTTTTCTTGCCGTTAGATACAGAAATTACTTGTAAAATTGGGGATAAAACCAAAGGCGGAATAGATGTGATTGCTAAGATGAAAGAGTAAATTTCTCGCGAAGAGCGCCAAGGTTTGTAACGCAAAGAACACCAATATTTTTAAAATAAAAAAGGTAAAGATTCTAAAATCTTTACCTTTTTTTATATTGAATATCAGAATTTTTTAAAAAAAAATCTTTGCGCTCTTCGCAAAATTCTTTGCGCCTTTGCGTGGCAAAAATCCTACCCAAAATTCTGTAATTCTACAAGCTTTTTATAAACGTTATTATTGGTAATCAATTCGTCATGAGTGCCTTGTTCTACGATGTTTCCGCGTTCCATTACTACGATGTGATCTGCTTTTTGAATCGTCGAGAGTCTATGTGCAATCACTATAGAAGTTCGGTTTTCCATCATGTGATCTAGAGCGTCTTGAACCAAACGTTCAGATTCTGTATCGAGTGCAGAAGTAGCCTCGTCTAGAATCATAATTGGCGGATTTTTAAGCACTGCTCTTGCAATGGAAATCCTTTGTTTTTGTCCGCCAGAAAGCTTGTTCCCGTCATCACCAATATTAGTTTGGTATTTTTCTGGCAAATTTTCTATGAATTGATGAGCATTGGCAATTTTTGCAGCATGAATCACTTCTTCTTCCGATGCTTCAGTTTTTCCCATCCAAATGTTGTTGTAAACACTGTCATTAAACAATACCGATTCTTGAGTAACCATTCCCAGAAGTTTGCGGTATTCGGTTAAATTTAAGTCCTTAATATTGATGCCGTCAATTAAAATTTCACCATCTGTTACATCATAAAATCTGGCTAAAAGATTGGCAATTGTGGTTTTTCCGCTTCCTGATTGTCCTACTAAAGCCACTGTTTTTCCTCTCGGAATGGTCAAATTGAAATTCTTAAGAATTTGATTGTCTTTGTCGTAATAGAAAGAAATATTTTTGAATTCTATTTGGTGATTAAGGTTTTTGATAGAAATAGGATGGGCAATTTCTTCTACCTTTAAGTCGTAATCTAAAACTTCCAGAACTCTTTGCACTGCAGGAATTCCACCTTGCATGTTAGAAATAGCAGCAGATAATCTTTTGGCAGGTTCTAGAATTTGAAAAAAGATAGCGATGAATCCTATGAAAGTTACCGCATCCATGGTTTGTTTTTCTAGAATTTGAATTCCTGCAAACCAAGTGATTAACAAAATGGTTACCGAACCTAGAAATTCTGAACTTGGAGAAGCCAATTCTCTTCTTCGGCTCATGGCAATTGCATGATTTTTCCAATTTTGTGTGGTTTTTTCAAAACGAGCGTTTAGAATGATATCAGCATTGAAAATTTTAATGATTTTTGATGATTTCAAGGTTTCATCTACGATAGAAAAAAGGTTTCCGAGTTCTTCTTGTGCTTTTTTAGACTTTCTTTTCAGGCTTTTTCCTACCCAAGAAATGATTCCGCCCATTACTGGGAAAACCAATAGAGAGAACAAGGTTAGACTTGGTGAAAGTGCAAATAGCGTAATTAGAGAAGCCGTAATCATGAAAGGCGCATTGATAACGTCTACCAAACTTCCCATAATAGAATTTTCTATACTCCCGATGTCGTTTGAAATTCTACTCATCATGTCTCCTTTTCTCTGTTCTGTGAAGAAAGAAACCGGTAATTTTAAAAATTTTTGATAGACTTTGCTTCTTAAATCTTTGGTAATGCCTACTCTGTAGTTCACCAGCATGAATGAACCAAAATATCTAGAAATATTTCTAAACAAGAATGAAGTTGCGGTGATAATACATAGCGCTGCCAAAACTTTTATGGCGCCATATTCTGTGATGCTTTCTTGGATGTTGTAAAAAGCAGAAGTTTTGATATAAGAAAAATATTCCGAAAACTTTCCGCTGTAAACAGGTTTGGTGATTTTTTCTTGGTCTACATTGAAAATCATTTGTAGCACAGGTAGCATGACCAAAACGGAAAAAATCTGAAAAACGGAATATAAAAGATTGAAAAATATACTTAAAAAAAGATATTTCTGATGAGGTTTTGCAAAAGCAAGTATTCTTTTTAGTGGACTCATTTATATTTAAAATAAAATGCAAAATTACACTTTTTTAATTTGAAAATTTGAAAATGAAAGAATTTGAGGGTTGAAATAAAAAAACAGCTTCGTTTCCGAAACTGTTTTCACTCAAAATAAATCGTTGGTAAGATTTATCGAATTCTGTCTACAGATTTTACGAGTTTCTCATCTTTCTTAATATTGATGTTTGCCATAAACAAACCAAACAAAGAAATCAGAGGGAATGCTAACTCAATACCTTTCTCAGGAAAATCTATTCCTCCAGATAAATTTAGTAGCTTATAAATCAATAAACCAGTCAACAAAGCGTTTATGAAAATGTTGATATTATTCAACAGAATCTGTCTCATTCTCTTTTTGTAACTGAAAATAGATAGTAAAGCCAATAAAAATGATACTAAACTTAGGGTAGCAATAACATAAACACTGCCAAAAAGCGCTACATCAAACCCTGTAAAATGCAGTGCAACTTGCGCCAATACTACAATCAGTAAAAATATAGTTTGTATTCTCTGTATCATTTCAGTGCAAAAATAATTTATTTTTTTGTATTTGTCAAAAAAAGTGTAGATTTGCAAGTAACAAGTTCAGCAAAAAAGAAGAATCGCCTGATTCAACTTTCTTACTTACAATTACTTATATTATTACAACTTTTTCACATATTTTATGTTTAATATTGAAACGTTAAGGTCTAAGTCCTTATCGGAACTGACCAAAATCTCAAAAGATTTAGGCGTTAAAATTCCTAGAAATAGTACTGAAGAAACCATCGTCTTTGCTATTTTAGATTTCCAAGCTTCTAATCCGAAAGTTACAAAGGAATATTTTAACGCTACCGAAAATACTATGGAAGAAAAACAAGAATCTCCAAAACCTAAAGCGAAAGCTCCTGTCAAAAAGAAAGTAGCAACAAAGCCCGCAGAAAAACCTGCAGAACTCTTCGAAGAAACTACTCCTGCAGCGAAACCTGAAGAAGTAACAGAACCGAAAGTAGAAGCAGCAGAAAAACCTGCGGAAGCAAATACTTCTTCTAAAAAGCAAAGAAAAAGAATTGCTCCTAAAACAGAAGAAAAAGCTACAGAGCCAGAAGTTACTGCAGAAAACACAGAAACTGCGGTAGTCGCAAAAGCCGAAGATACAGAGCCGGAAATTCCACAGGCTGCTTCTCATCAAAATCAGCAGAAGCAACAAAATCAGCAAAAGCAAAAACAGCACCAACAGAATCAGCAAAATCAACAAAAAAATAAAAACCGTAATCAAAACGGAAATGGTGCTCAAAATAACCAAAATCAAAATCAATCTCACGGAAACCAAGAAAACATCGAAGAAAATCCACCTAAAAAAGATTTTAACTTTGACAATATTGTAACAGTAGAAGGTGTTTTAGAAATTTTACCAGACAATTACGGTTTCCTTCGTTCAGCAGATTTTTCTTATATTTCTTCACCAGATGATGTATTTGTTTCTACACAACAAATCAGAAATTACGGACTAAAAACTGGTGATTCAGTAAAAGGAATCGTAAGATTGCCTAAAGAAGGCGAAAAATACTTTTCTCTACAGAGAGCTTTAGAAGTTAATGGTAGAGATTTAGACTTTATAAAAGACAGAGTAGCGTTTGAATACCTAACGCCGCTTTTTCCACAAGAAAAATTTAATTTAGCAGGAAAAAATGCTACGATTTCTACTAGAATTGTAGACCTTTTTGCTCCGATTGGAAAAGGACAACGTGCCATGATTGTTGCCCAACCAAAAACGGGTAAAACCATGCTATTGAAAGAAATTGCAAATTCTATTTCGGCGAACCATCCAGAAGCGTACATGATGATTCTTTTGATTGACGAAAGGCCAGAAGAAGTTACAGATATGGAACGCAGCGTAAATGCAGAAGTAATTGCTTCTACATTTGATGAATCTGCAGAAAAACATGTAAAAGTAGCGAATTTGGTTTTGGCAAAAGCGCAAAGAATGGTAGAATGCGGTCATGATGTGGTGATTTTGTTAGATTCTATCACCAGACTGGCAAGAGCTTATAATACTGTAACGCCAGCTTCAGGGAAAGTGCTTTCTGGTGGTGTAGATGCAAATGCTATGCATAAACCAAAGAGATTTTTCGGGGCTGCTAGAAAAATAGAAAACGGCGGTTCACTTACCATTATTGCGACTGCACTTATTGATACGGGTTCTAAAATGGACGAAGTAATCTTCGAAGAATTTAAAGGAACGGGTAACATGGAACTTCAATTGGATAGGAAAATTTCTAACAAGCGTATTTTCCCAGCAGTAGATTTAGTGGCTTCTTCTACCAGAAGAGACGACTTATTGCATGATGATGTTACGCAACAAAGAATGTGGATTCTTAGAAAATATTTAGCAGATATGAATCCTCTTGAAGCAATGGAATTTGTACAAAAACAAATGCAAACCACTAGAAATAACGAAGAGTTCTTAATGTCTATGAATAGATAAAAGACTTTCAATATAAAATTTAGATAAAAAGTAAGAACACGTATTTTGCGTGTTCTTTTTTTGTGAGGAAGGTAATATTTGGTTTCATCTATATTAAGTATAAAATTTTTAAAAAAAATTATAAATGAAAGTATGATGAGAATTTTTATCTTTGGACAAATTTAAAAACATAAACATTATGTCATTCGAATTACCAAAATTAAATTACGCTTATGATGCTCTTGAACCAGTAATTGATGCAAGAACTATGGAAATTCACCATACAAAACATCATCAAGCTTATGTAGATAACCTAAACAATGCTATAAAAGGTACAGAGCACGAAGGAAAAACGATTGAAGAAATTTGTAAAACAGCTTCAGATGTTCCTGCAATTAGAAATAATGGTGGTGGTCACTTTAATCACACGCTTTTCTGGGAAATTCTAACTCCAGGAGGAAGCAAAGAGCCTGTAGGAAATGTAAAAGCAGCTATCGAAGCTTACGGTGGTTTTGAAAAATTCAAAGAAGATTTTTCTACGGCTGCTAAAACGAGATTCGGTTCTGGTTGGGCTTGGTTATGTAAAAAAGAAGATGGTAGCTTAGAAGTTTGTTCTTCGGCGAATCAAGATAATACTTTAATGCCAGGAGCGGGTTGCGGAAATCCTGCAATTCTAGGTTTAGACGTTTGGGAACATGCTTATTACTTGCATTACCAAAACAGAAGACCAGATTATGTTTCAGCATTTTTTGAAGTAATCAACTGGGATAAAGTAGAAGAAAATTATAATAAATTATAATCACTTTTAATTTCAATAAAAAAGGTTCAGAGTAATTCTGAACCTTTTTTTGTTTTCTACATTTTAGAAATTATCTTACTTCTGTCATGCTTAAACCTTGTAGTTTTAGACCGTATTTCCATTGTACATACGCAAAAACCTGATACAGTTTATACTCGAATTTTAAGCCGTATTTTTCGTTGGGATCATAGTCAATAGAAGATTCTATGATGTTTCTGTATCTTCCAGAATAGTAATAACTGTTCCATTCGTTTACAAGGAAAGTGTTTCTTGATTTCAAATATTCTTCGGAGTAAAAGCTCATTGGTTTTGCAATAGCGTTTAAGAAATAATCATATTGAGTGTCAATTACGTCTAAATCCCATTCTCCATCATCATTTTTCTCTGGCTTCATTGCGGTTTGGTTATTGGCGTCTTTAGCAATATTTTGTGGGCTACTACAACTGATAATTAAGAATATTGTAGCAATAATTAGAATTAATTTTTTCATGATGAGGTGGTTTTATTTTAAAGTAAAGTTAATCATAAAAAACAAAAACCGCTCCAAAAGAATTGAAGCGGTCTAATTTTTATTTATTTACAGCTTATTGAGCTGGTGTAAATTCTTTTTGTAAAACTACTAAAGAAGGGAAGTGGTCACTGTATCCTCCTGTGAAAGTGTCTCCAGCCCAAGAACGGTAAGGATAACCTTTGTATTGTCCATCTGGAGTAATCAAATAAGAAGGCGCGTATACTTCAGCTTTGTAAACACTGTAATTTTTTTGAAGAGTATCAGATAAAGCATTTTTAGATACAATAATTTGGTCAAATAAGTTCGGAGCGTCTCTGTAACCTAATGATGCTACACCACTTTTGAACATTTTATACATTAAATTATAGTAAGGTCTTTCTTCTGATAATTCTTTTTTATCACCTACAGCTCCTAAATGTTTTGTTAAACTTACATTTACCGGGTCGTCATTAAAGTCGCCCATTGCAAAAAGAAGTCTATCTGGTTCTTCGGCTCTTATTTTATCCATTTCTGCTTTTAAAACTGCAGCAGCAGCATTTCTTCTTGGTGCAGACGCAGCTTCGCCACCACTTCTACTTGGCCAGTGGTTCATGAAAACCGCTACTTTTTCTCCGTCTAATAAACCTTTTACCACCATCACATCTCTGGTGTAACTTCTTCTGCCTTCGTCATTATAATTTACCACTTCTTTTTTGTAAGAATCTGTTACGGTAAATCTTTTCTTTTGGTAAATTACAGCTACATCTATTCCTCTCGCATCATAAGAATTGTAATGTACAATTCCCCATTCTACTTTGTTAAGCGCAGGTTGTTTGATTAAATCTTGAATAACCTGTCTATTTTCTACCTCGATTAAACCTACGATTGCTGGTAAAGTTTTGGTGTATTGATATCCCAGTTCAGAGATTACTTTTGATTCATTTGCTAGTTTAGTTTGGTAAACTTTAGAATTATAGTTTTTAGCACTTTTTGGTGTGAAATCATCTGCTAAGTTCTGGTATCTGATGACTTTTTTCCCAATAAGCAATTCATCGCTCCATTGACCTTTATATTCTTCGGTTACTGGTAAAAATTTAAGAGAATCAATAGGTACGCTTCTGTGGAAATTTGGGTGATTGATAGGTAAGGTTCCATCAATGTAATCAGCAGAAGGAATGGTATCCCAAAGGTTTTCTACATTTAGGAAAGCAATAGTAGCTCTTTTAACCTGAACTTGTGGTTTCTGAGCAAATCCTATAAAGAAAATGGCTATTGCAATAAGGCTAAAATATTTTCTCATTTTATAAAATTAAAAAGTGGGTTACAAATTTAAATCATTTAGTTCGAATAACGCATATAATTATTTGCAAATATATATCCAAAAAAATGCCAGATTAGCATGATATTAAACATTATTAAAAAAAATATGACAATTATTAGGTTTAATTTTTGTGAAAAAAAGATTAAAAAAAGTTAAAGTAAAGGAAATTTCACATAAATTTGTAGGTTCAATAGTTCACTATTGTAAAGAAGGAAAAAAATAAAATAAGTTATGATTAAGAAATTATCAATTATCTCAATATTTGGGATACTTTCTTTCTCAGCACTACAAGCGCAAACTACAGTTTATGCCTATCTAAAAGATGCACAAGGCAAACCAGTAGAAAATGCTGAAGTTGATTTGAGAGATTCAGACAATGATGTTACGGCTGATAAAATTGGCTACTTCCAATTGGTGGATATGAAACCGGGACATTATTCCATTACAATTTCGAAGCCGGGCTTTGAACACAAAATTATTGAATTTGATGTTAATGCAAATGAGAAGAAAAAAGACTTAGGTTCTATTTCTCTTGCTCCTTCGCTAGATATGACAGATCTAGGAGTTATCACCATTGATGATTCTGATACTCAAGATTCAGACAATGGGAGTACTCAACCTACTGTAGGTTTGTTAAGCTCTGGTAGAGATGCTTTTGCTAATGCAGCGGCATTTGAACTAGGAGCATATTGGTTTAGACCAAGAGGTGTAGATAATCGTTTTGAAGATATTTTATTCAACGGTGTTTCTATGTCTAAAAATGATGACGGTAGAGTAGATTTCAGTAACTGGGGAGGTCTTAATGACGTAACAAGATATCCTCAAGAAAATGTAGAAAATCTTACTCCTTCAGAATTTACTTTTGGTAACTTAGGTGGTGTAACATATTATAATACTAGAGCTTCTTCTTATAGAAAAGGAACTTCATTAGCATATTCTTTTACTAATAGAAGCTATTTCCACAGAGCAATGGCTACTTATAACAGTGGACTTAATAAAAAAGGATGGGCATACACATTTTCAGCAAGTAGAAGATGGGCAGAAGAAGGGGTGATAGAAGGTACTTATCAAGATGCTTATGCATATTTCTTATCAGTAGAAAAAAGATTAGGAGAAAGACATGCTCTTAACTTTACAGCATTTGGTTCACCAACTTACAGAGGTTCTAACAGCCCAAATACACAAGAAGTATATGATTTAGCGGGTAAAAACTACAACTCTTATTGGGGATGGCATGAAGGTGAGAAAAGAAATTCTAGAATTAGAAAAGTTTTCGAACCTGTATTCCAAATGGCTCACTACTGGAAAATCGGAAAATCATCTAATTTAAATTCTACTTTCTCTTACCAACAAGGCGAAGATGCTAGAAGTAGACTAGACTGGTTCCATGCTACAGATCCTAATCCAACTTACTACAGAAAATTACCAAGCTACATTTTTGCTCCAGCTACTTATGATGATAGCGATGGAGGTTATAGCATTACTGACGTAGAACTTGCTGCGTACTCACCACTGTATAACGATGCAGTAAACAATTGGAGACAAGATAAAGCAGGACAACAGATTGATTGGAACCATTTATATGATGTGAATTTGAGAAATCTTGAAATCGGCGCGAGATATACAATGGTAGAAGATGTGAATAGAGATAAAACATTAAATTTTGTTTCTCACTTTGATACTAGATTAAAAGATAATTGGAAATTAAATGTAAACTTTAACTACCAAAATCTAAGATCAGATAACTTTAGAAGAATTAAAGATTTATTAGGTGCAGCTTATGCAAATAATTTAGATGCATTCGGTGGAGATAAACCCTATAATTTAGACAGAGCTAATACTAAAGTTTATGAAGGAGACAGAACACAGTATTCTTACCTACTTAATAGAGATGCAGCTGCATTAAATATTTCTACAGAATTAGATTTGAAAAGATGGAACTTTGTATTATCTGGTTTCTCTTCTTATGCAGAATCATTTAGAGATGGTCATTACAGAAACCACTTCTATGTGAATAATTCTAAAGGGAAAAGTGATGTTTACAATTCTCTAGACTATGGAGTAAAAGGTAAACTTACTTATAAAATTGATGGTAGAAATTTCTTGGTGGCAAACGGAGCTTATTTCACATTAGCACCTACATTGAACGAAATTTTCATTAACCCAAGAGTAAATGATTTTGTAACACCTAACTTAGAGAACCAACAAATCACTTCTTCTGATTTTAGTTACATTACAAGAGGTCAAGTTCTTAAACTAAGATTAACAGGTTACTATACTTCAATCAAAAATTCTACAGAAATTTCTAGATATTTTGCAGAAGGGATTCAGTTAGGTACAGATGCTACTGCACAAGATGCTTTCGTAGCAGAAATCTTATCAGGAATTGAGAAAAAATACATGGGAGCAGAATTTGCTGCAGATGTAAAAATTTCACCTACTTTAACCTCAGTGTTAGTAGTAAGCTATGGTGATTATACCATCAATAATAATCCTACTGCGTATGTTTCTATTGATTCAGATTTATATCCTAATGGTTATGATGAAATCGGGACTGCAAAACTTAAAGGAAATAAAATTGCTGGAACTCCACAAAAAGCGGCTTCATTAAGCTTCAGATATAACTCACCTAAATACTGGTGGTTTGGTATGTCTGCAAACTATTTAATGGACCAATATTTAGATTTCTCTGCACTAAACAGAACTCCAAACTTCTATACAGATCCAACTACTGGTGATAACTATATTCACCCAATTACTGGTGAAGTAGTTACTCAGAGTGATGTAGATGCACTAAACAAACAAAAGAAATTTGATGACCAATTCATGCTAAACGCAAATGTTGGTAAGTCTTTCTTATTAGGTAAATATAGAATGGGATTAAGTTTAAGTGTAAACAATATCCTAAACAATAGAGATTATGTAACAGGTGGTTTTGAACAAGGTAGAAAATCTAACTTTACAGAATCATATGTAGATAATGTAATTTCGCCAGTTTCATTATTTGGTCCGAAATTATGGTATGACAGAGGAACTACTTTCTTTGCTAATGTTTATTTAAGATTTTAATTTTATTAATATTAAAACATGAAAAAATATTTTTCAATTATAAGAATTTTCATTTTGTCACTTACGGTTTTTCTAACCAGTTGTGTACAAGATGATGAGTATTCGACACCAGATTTACAAGGAAAGTGTCAGACTTTAACGCCTACGAAAACTATAGCAGAGGTAAAAACAGCTTATGCGAATAACTCTGCTACCATTACAGATGATATCATTATAGAAGGTTATGTTTCTTCTTCTGATGAGTCTGGAAACGTTTATAAAACGATTTATTTACAAAATGCACCAGAAAACCCTACTCAAGGTTTAGTAGTAAGTGTAGATGCAGTAAGTACTTATACTTCTTATCCTCAAGGTTCTAAAGTATACATCAAACTAAAAGGTTTAGCTTTTGGTAAATACGGAGGTGTTCTACAGGTAGGTTATAATAACTTAGATCCAGTATCAAATACTACTACTTTTGGTAGAATTCCAGAAAAATTAGTAGGGAATCACTTAGTGAGATCTTGTGATCCTAAAGCGAAAATTGTACCTAAAGTAATTACTTTGTCTCAATTATCTTCTTCTATTGATCCATTAATTGGAGCTTTAGTTCAGGTGAATAATGCAGAGTTCCCAGTAAATTTACTTTGTAATGTTTATGCTCCTAATGGAACTTCTGTAGACAGAAGAATTGTAGATCCTACTAGACCTGCGGATGCAAGTACTAGAGTAGTAAGAAATAGTGGTTACGCAACTTTTGCTTCAGAACAATTGCCAGCTGGTAATGGTACCTTTGTGGGGGTTTTAAGTAGATATAATTCTACTTACCAATTCTATATCAATAGAGTTTCGGATCTTAAAATGAATGGGGCAAGATTAGATGGCTCTACACCTTCTTGTTCTTTCAGTACAGAAGGAAAAGCAATGAAAACTATTGCTGAAGTAAAAGCTTATTTCTCTGGTACATTAGCTCAAATTCCAGATAATGCTTACCTTAAAGCGCAAGTTACTGCTAATGATAAAACAGGAAACTTGTTTAAATACATTTATGTAGAAGATAAAACAGGTGGTATTAGAGTAAACATAGATATGGCTTCTCTTTATGCAGACCCTAGATTCTTTGTAGGAAAACAAGTGTTAATTAATCTTAAGGATTTATATGTAGGTTCTGTAAATAAAGAAGTACAATTAGGTGGTTTGTTTAACGGAAATGTAGGTAGAGTTCTTGCTAACGATGTTTATAAGCATTTCTTCCCTACTACAGATTTCACAGAAGTTGTAGCTACAGAAAAAACAATCGCGGGTCTTACTGATGCAGATGTAGGCAGATGGATTAAAATTAAAGATTTGCAACTTGTTAAAGAAGATTTAGGACATATATTTTATGGAAGTAGAACTTTGGAGGATTGTTCAAGCAACAAAATCAATCTTTATACAGAAAGTTTTGCAACATTTGCAAATGATATTATGGATACAGGTAAAGGTGATGTTTATGGAATCCTTAAAAAATATAATACCACATATGAATTAATCATTACAAATAGGTTAGGTTTAGATTTAGATGGAAATAGATGTGACGGGACATTGTCTCCTTCTTTCAGAGATATTTTTAATGATGAATTTTCAAATCTTTCAAATTGGACTACAGTAAACGGTTCAGGAACCCAACAGTGGACTACCACAAACTATGGAAATCCAAGTCCAAGTGCTTATATTGATGGAGGTCGTTCAGCTAATGTTGATTGGTTAATCTCTAAAAAAATAACTGTACCTTCAGATTTTTCAGGAGTTTTCATGTATTTTCAGACGGATGGAAGATATAATTCTGCCTCTGGTGTTCCATCGCTTGAAGTATATGTAACTGAAAACTATACAGGCAATGTTGATACAACGGTTTGGACTCAGAAAACAGCTCGTTTAGATGGTGACTTAAATTCTTTCGGAAGATTTATAGGATCAAGTAAAATAGATGTAACTGATTTCAAAGGAAAGGATTTAGTAGTAGCATTTAAGTATACGTCAGTAGACGGTGCTTCTACTACTTGGGAATTAGACAACTTCTCAGTAAAAGGGATGAAGTAATTAAATTCCAATAAATAATAAAAAAACAGCTTCAGAAATGAAGCTGTTTTTTTGTGTGAAGATTAATGATGTAATCATAAAATAATGTATTCTATTCTGTGAAAAAGAAAGGTGTTTTTAGCCTAAAGATTTTGCTCCAAAAGCACAATAACTACAATAAAATATTTCGTACAATTATAGTCGTAAAAAAAGCCTTACAAAATCTGTAAGGCTTTTACTTTTATGTTTAAAAATTTTTGTTAGAAAGAAACTTCGTTTACTTCTTTTCCTCGCATAAAGGTCATGTTTTTTTGAGAACCTTTATAAGCAATGTTTACCAAGTTGAGTTGTTTAGGATAAGCTTCTAGTAAAATGTTATTCTTAATTTTTAAGCTAGAAATATCAGAAACGCCATTCGCTTCGAAATATACCCAAACACTTTCTCCATTCACTTGACTTCCGGTAAACGTAAGCGCTTTGTTTTGACCGTTTACATACACGTCAAAATGGTCATTTACATATCTTTTCACTTCCGCTTCAAAAGCAGTTGTATTAGGATTAATTTTTAAAACTTCTGCTATGTGTCCAGAGTTTAATTTTGTAGTGAATTTTAGCGTTTTACTGCCTTCTACATAATCTACCTTGGTCATAGAAGAATAAAAATCTGAGAGTGTAAAACTCATCAGCATTGTGATTAAACCTATTGCGATAATTCCTATAAATTTTTTCATTTTTTTCTTATTTAATACTTTTTTCAAAGTTGTATTTTTTTCAAATGTATATAAAAAATGTCAAATCTTATGCCAAATTCTAGAAATTTACACTTACAGAGTATTTATCGTAGAAAGCTTTAATGTGAGCCACGGCTTCATCTGCTGTATCTACTACTCGGAAAAGACTTAAATCTTCTTCTTTAATCAAATGATTTTTCAGTAAAGTTCCGGTAAACCAATCCAAAAGTCCGCTCCAAAATTCTGTTCCCACCAAAACAATTGGGAATCTGCCGATTTTATGCGTCTGAATTAATGTTAACGCTTCCGAAAGTTCATCCAGTGTTCCGAAACCTCCTGGTAAAACAATAAAGCCTTGAGAATACTTCACAAACATCACTTTTCTTACGAAAAAGTAATCAAAATTAATCGAGTAAGGTTTATCTATAAAAGGATTAAAATTTTGTTCAAATGGCAATTCTATGTTTAATCCAATGGATTTTCCGTTGCCTTCTCTCGCTCCTTTGTTTCCTGCTTCCATAATTCCAGGACCGCCTCCTGTAATAACACCGAAGCCAATTTCTGTAATTTTTCTGGCAATATCTACCGCCATTTGATAATAAGGATCTTCTGGTTTTAACCTTGCAGAACCGAAAATAGAAACACAAGGTCCTATTTTGGCTAATTTTTCGTAGCCATCTACAAATTCAGACATCACTTTGAAAACCATCCAAGAATCTTTGGTTACGGTTTCGTCCCAAGTTTTTTGTCTTAAACTTTCTTGTAATCTTTTATCTTCTGATGCGTTATCGTCTAGCATTTTTTTTAAAATTTAGTTTTATTTTACCATTAATTTGAGAGTAAAAACCCTCTTAATGAACTTAATTTCTTAATGATTTTCAAAATTTATTTGAAAACTTAATGGTTCATTTATTTAAAATATTTTTCCGCTTCTATCACAGATTCTGGTCTTCCTACATCTATTAATCTAGCTTCGTGCTGAAATCCTAAGATGTTATTTTCAAACATTAAATCCAAATATTCTTCCATGATAGAAAATTTTCCTCTTCTTTTTATTTTGTCAAAGATAGAAGAATTAATACAATGTATTCCGCTGAAAGCCAATTCTTTAAATTCGTTATTGAATTCTGCCATTTTGGTTTCCCCAGAATTCTTGTTCATCCAACCTTTTAAAACCATTTCTGAATTGAAGAAAAGTTTTCGAGAAGAATTTCTGTCCGAAACCGCTAAAGTAGCTAATGGAAGATGCGTTTCGTGAAATTTTACCAATTCATGAATGTTCAAATCGGTAAGAATATCAGCGTTCATAATCAGGAAGTTCTCTTCGTTTTCCAGATATTTTTGAGCAAAAAGCAAGCCTCCTCCAGTTTCTAGAAGTTCATCTTTTTCGTCAGAAATATCAATTTTGGCTCCAAAATGATTGTTTTTCTCTAAGAATTCTACAATTTGTTCTCCGAAATGATGCACATTAATAACAAATTCTGTAACTCCAAAACTTTGCAGATATTTTATATTTCTTTCCAGCAACGGAACATCATTCACCAAAGCCAAAGCTTTAGGATGGCTATCTGTAAAAGGTTTTAACCGAGTTCCTTTTCCTGCTGCGAAAATGAGGGCTTTCTTAATCATGTAGAATGAATATTGCAGATTTTAAGATGTTAATTAAGTTGTGGCTGTTCGTTATGCGTTACTGCAACATTTACCAATTCAGGATATTTTTCCTGCAAAAATTCGCCTAGTTTAATGGCACAATACACGCTTCTGTGTTGACCACCAGTACAACCAAAAGCAATTTGCAAATGGTCAAAACCACGAGCGATGTAATCATTTATGGTAATGCTTACTAAATTTTTGATGAGGTCTATAAATTGAGGCATTTCAGTTTTAGTTTCTAGAAATTCTTGAACGCCTTTGTCATTACCAGTTTGAGGTTTGTATTCTTCTATTCTTCCCGGATTGAGAATTCCTCTACAATCGAATACAAAACCGCCGCCATTTCCGCTGTTGTCTACTGGTATTCCGCCTTTTTTATAAGAAAAACTGTAAATGTCTATGTTTAGTTTATTCATTTTTTAAAATTAAGATTTTTATTTTTTACCATTAAGTATTTATTAAGGTATTAAGAAAATTAAGTTTTTTTGATAAATCAAAAAAACATTTTTAAGTAATTGCAACTCCATTATTTTTACTTAATATTCTTAATTTCTTAATTAATTTTGAAATTTCAAAATCTTAATGGTTAATTCGTTTAGTTTCTATTTTAAGCTTATGCATTTTTTAAAAATAAGATTTTTATTTTTTACCATTAAGTATTTATTAAGGTATTAAGATAATTAAGGATTTTTGATTTATCAAAAATCAATCTAGAAGCATGTTAAAATATTCATTAACAAAAGGCTTCATGGATTTTGTGATGTTTTTGGAGAAAAAATTTATCAATAATCCTTGTGGTTTTTTTAGAACTTTCATGTATGTTAGAAGTTGTGCTTCATGAATTGGTAATGTTTCTTCAATTGCTTTTAATTCAACAACAATAGTGTCATTTACCAACAAATCAACAACTAATTTAGTTTCCATAATTTTATTATCATAAATAATAGGAACAGTTAACTGTTGTTTCACGTCATAGCCATTTTTTTCTAACTCATATTTTAAACAATCCTCATATATACTTTCTAATAAACCAGCGCCAAGTTCTTTATGAACTTTTATGGCAAGTCCTATTATTTCATATGATAATTGAGTTACTTTCTTTTTTGTCATTTTAAAAACTTTAGTTTTTAAACTTAATATTCTTAATTTCTTAATTAATTTTGAAATTTCAAAATCTTAATGGTTAAGATGAATTAATTTTTGAATTTTATTTTTAGTTTCCGCTGTGTTCAGTTGTAGAATTAAATTTTTTAGCTCTGGATATTCATTCATCTCAGGTTCCGTTTTGGTGAACTCTACTAAATTCTGAATTCCCTGTTCTAAACTTGCGATAAAATGCGGTTTTCTCTGAATAAGTCCTCTAAAACCATAGGCTCCTAAAACCTGAATAAAACGAATCATTTTACAATATTTCAAAGATTTTTCTAATTCATTTCTTTTTTCTGAAGGACGAAAAGAGAAGTAATATTCTAGCATTTCATTTTTGAAATTTTCAGAAAAATTGGCTTTAGCTTGGAAGAGAAAAGAAACCACATCGTAAAGAGCAGGTCCTTTCATTGCCGCTTGATAATCTATGAAAAAAACTTCGTCTTGATCATTTACCAAAATATTTCTTGCCTGAAAATCTCTTATCATCAAGGATTTTGGGGCTAGATTTTCTATTTTTTCTACAATTTTTTTGAATTCTTTCAGTAAAGTAGATTTATGATAAGGCAACTCTAGAATGTCTATCAAATAATTTTTGAAGTAGTACAAATCATGTGTAATGGGCAGTTCGTCATACTTTTCGTACTCGAAAGTTTTAGAAAAATCTATTTTGTTTTGGGTCTTTTCTTGAAGTTCAAATAAATGTTTTAATGTTTGTTTGACCAAAGATTTTACTCTTTCAGATTCACCTTCTAGAGCGATGATTTCAGAAAGTGTTTTTTCACCCAAAAATTCCTGAATATAAAGTTTTCTTTCTTCGTTGATTTTAAAAATCTGAGGCGTGTTCAAGTTTAAATCTGAAAAAACCTGTGTGAAATAGAAAAACGCTTCGTTTTCTAGAAGATTTTCGTTGTAAGTAATCACGTAAGTTTCATTCGAGGATTTTCCAATGAAATTCATTCGCGCAGAACCACTTTGAGGCAATGCCAAAAATGCGGTTGCCTTTTCGCCTAAAAATTCTTCGAAAAAAAGTTGTGCTTCAGAAATATTCATGAGTACAAAAATAAGGATTTAAAATCTAAATGGCTCTATAAAAGAAAACCCCAACAATTGCTTGTTGAGATTCTCTATTCATAGTTTTGTTTTAGTGTTTTTATTTTACTGCTACATTGGCGTAGAGAATTCCATGACCGAATTTAGAATTTCTAGTAGTAGGGAATTGAGACGAAGCCTTCATTTTGGCAAGGACTTGATCTCTGGTCCAAGTTGGATTTTTAGCCCAAACAAGAGCAGCGATTCCAGAGGTCATCGCAGTAGCAACTGATGAACCTCCTACGAAATCTGTTTGTCCGTTGTAATAACTTAACACAGGAACGGTAATGTCTGGATTGGCAGATCTTTGCATGATAATGGTAAAGTCTACCTGAGAACCAGTGTGGCAAACATCACAAGCTTGGTAAGTAGAAGCGTCTGTAATTCCTGTTGCAGCTACTACTTCTGCCATATTTGCTGGGAAAATTACACCATACCAAGTCGTGAAACTGGTAGAAGTTCCCGCTGCGGAAATAATGAGTTTTCCTTTAGAATAAACCGTTTTAATAGCATCTGAAATACTTCCAACAGAAAATGCATGACCAATAGACATAGAAACAATTTTTACATCTGTTCTATTGGCAATAGCTTTCAGCGCATTGGTAACTCCTCTTTGATCTCTGTAACTGTCTAAAACTACGTCTCCAGTTGCTCTATAAGTAATAAGATTAGAGTTGTAAGCAACGCCCACAGGTAAGCCTCTGTCGTTTCTTGGAGATGCAGCTACAGCAGCCATAGAAGTTCCGTGACCACAACCGTCATTTACGCCATCTGTTACAGTGTCTGTAGAAGAATCAGAATTTACAAAAGTTCCATTTTTGCTTAACGTTCTTCCTGTAGAAGCTCCATTGTTAAAATCTGCGTTCAATAAAGATTGTTCTGGCGAAAGTCCAGTATCTACGATGGCAATTCCTACTCCTCTTCCTGTGGAATTAGCCCAAGCTGAAGTAATGCCATGTTTAGAAAAATTCCAAGGAACTTTTGCATTGGGTGTAGTAACGGTGTAATCTGCAGCGTTTAAAGCGGCAATATCATATCCGCAACCAGAACCAGAGCTAGAACTTCCGCTGCTTTCTACCTGCTCTAAGGAACCAGCAGTATTTGTGCTAACTTCCGTAAATTTGTAATTAGATGGTTCTATGTATCTTATGCCTTTCATAGACATCAGTTTTTTTACCGTAGCGTAATCTTTTACTTTTACGTCGATGAAATTGAGTGTTGCATCATCATGAATAAGAAGGTCGTTTACATTTCTAGAATTAGTGCTACTTTCAGAGGTTTTGATGATACTTAAAATATTTTCTTTAATATCTTGAGTTGCTCTAGCGTTGGTTCTTGCATAGTCAGTGCTAGAAGTTCCATAACCGATGGTTAAAATGTAATCACTATACGTTAAAGCACTGTAAATAGTAAGTGCGTCTGTGTCTTTCCAGAAAAAATCTCCTTTTTGAGCCAAAGAAGTTTTGATAATGTTATTGATTTGTTTTTGCGTGAGAAGTTTTTGTTGAGCCAATTCTTCTGTAGCATTTGGGTTGAGTTCTTCGTTGGTAGAACAAGAAGCTAAGGACATAACAGCCATTGCTCCCAGAATTTTCAAGTAGTTAATCTTCATAGTCTTTGATTTTTAATAATTAGGCGACTAATATAAAATTTTTGCTCAATAATCAAACTTTAATTTAAAATAATGTAAAGTATTTATTATAAGCGATTAACTAATGAGAATAACGAAATTTTAAAACAATTGTTTAACAATTTTACTTGAATTAAATCCTAGATTTTAAGATTTTCATTTTAAAAATTACTATTTTTGATGAAGATGAAAGATTTCAAAGAAATATTGTGGGTTTTGCTTAGATTTTTGGGGATTTGGCTATTGCTATTTCTCCTGTATCAATGGTATTTGAACCAATTTTCTGGAAATGTTGATGGCTTTACTAAAATTATTTCTGACCAAAGTGCTTTCTTGCTCAATTTTACAGGTTATGAAACCGTTACTAAAGATTTTCCAAGTCATGAAACTGTTCAGTTTTATATCAATGGAAAAGTGGCAACCAGAATGGTAGAAGGTTGTAATGCGGTTTCGGTGATGATCATGTTTTTGGCGTTTGTTTTTGCTTTTTATAAAGGCGTAAAAACGTTTTATTTCGCTTTTGCAGGAATTGTTTTGCTCTATATTTTAAATCTGTTTAGAATTTATGTGCTGAATGTGATTGTGGTAGATTTTCCTGCTTTAACTAAACCTGCACATGATTATTTTTTTCCTGCGATTATTTATGGTGGAGTAGTGGTTTTATGGTTAATTTGGATTAATAAATTTGTCATTACCCATGAGAAAAATTCTTAACTGGCTGTTTGTTTTTGTAGGAATTTTAGGATTAATTTCTGTACGTTTTTTAGAAGATAAAATTTTCTACGACCCATTTTTAGCTTTTTTCAAAGGAGATTATAAAGTGGCAACAATTCCAGATTTTGATTCGGTGAAATTAATAACAAGTCATTTGCTAAGATTTTTGTTGAATTTATTTTTCTCGGCAGTTGTAGTTCATTTTATGTTTTTAAATAAAAAATGGACTTTGCAAGCTATTGCTTTAATGACGATAGCGTTTTTATTTTTCTTCCCGATTTATCTCTGGTGTTTGTATTCAAAAATGGAAGTAGGTTATCTTTTCACGTTTTCAGTGAGAAGATTTGTCATTCAACCGGTAATTTTACTGTTGATTATTCCTATTTTTTATTACAGAAAAAAACTTGGAAAAAATTAAGGATTGTTGTCTAGACAATGTTTCGAAACTTGAGAAACGCTTTCTGGAGTCCATTCTATTTTCTTTTTAAAAGCATGAATTCTGTGCGCACATTCTAGTTGACAAATTTCGCAAGAATGCGGTTTGCAATCATCCATGTGAAAATTAAATTCCACATGTCTTTCTGTTTCAGCAACCAGAGTTTTGATGATGTTTTCCATTTCTTGGTGAGATTCTCTAAGCGTATCGTACCAAGGAAGCGTAATGTGAGCGTCGATATGTAAACCACTTCCGTATTGTTGGATTTTCATGTTATGAATGTCAATCCATTCTTTTTTTCGGTTTTTGGAGAGAACTTCTACTACAGCTTTCAATAAATCTGGATCTGCTTCATCCATAATTCCACTGAGTGATTTTCTTACAATTTTGTACCCTACAATGATGATGTAAGAACCAAAAACTAAAGCTACGGCTGCATCTATCCAATAAATTTTAGTAAAATACACTAGAACTAAACTGATGACTACGCCCAAAGTTGTCCAAGTGTCTGATTGAAGATGTTTTCCTGAAGAAATAAGAACCACTGAATTTTCTCTTTCTCCTTTTTTGATGGAGAAGTATCCCATCAAATAATTGATAATGGCAGTTGCTAAAACAATAAGAATTCCATAATCTAATTTTTTTAAAGTATTGCCATGAAGCAAACTGTCTACAGCTTCTACAATAATCATAATTCCTGCAAAAATAATCAGCGAGCCTTCCACTCCAGAAGTTACAAACTCTACTTTTCCATGACCGTAAGGATGGTTTTCGTCTTTCGGTTGAGCTGCCAAATACAAAGAATATAATCCCATGAAAGCCGAAATAATATTCACAATACTTTCCATAGCATCTGAAAAAACAGCATCAGAATTGGTGAGATGCCATGCAATCAGCTTTCCGATGAATAAAATGACACCTACTATGGCTACATTTCTCTGGAAAGTGAATTTTTGTTTGTTTTTATTGATGGTAGCGACTTCCATGTATTTAATTTTAAAAGTTTGAAGGTTCTAACAAAAAATCCCGCTTTTCGCGGGATGTTATTTTATACTAATTGGTTTGCAATGAGATATTCTGCGATTTGTACCGCGTTCGTTGCGGCACCTTTTCTCAGATTGTCTGCTACAATCCAGCAGTTCAGTGTATTGGGTTGAGAAAGGTCTCTTCTTATTCTTCCTACGAAAACTTCGTCTTTTCCTTCAGAGTAGAAACACATAGGATAAACTTTATTTTCTACATCATCCTGAAGAACTACTCCAGAAGTATTGGCTAGAATGTTTTTAACTTCTTCTAAATCAAAATCATTTTCGAATTCTATGTTTACGCTTTCTGAGTGACCACCTTGTACAGGAATTCTCACCGCAGTTGCTGTAATTTTAATAGAATCATCTCCCATGATTTTTTTAGGTTCCTTGATGAGTTTAAGCTCTTCTTTAGTGTAATCATCTGCATCAAAAACGTCACATTGTGGCAATGCATTTTTGAAAATTTGGTAAGGATAAACAGCGTTTACTTCTACTGAACCAGGATTTACAGCATTTGCAATTTCTGCGTTCAATTGGTCTACAGCAGCTTTTCCTGTTCCAGAAACCGATTGGTAAGTAGAAACGATTACTCTTTTTACTTTGTATTTTAAATGAAGAGGATTAAGAACCATCACCATTTGAATGGTAGAGCAATTAGGGTTTGCGATGATTTTATCTTCTTTGGTTAAAACGTGAGCGTTAATTTCTGGAACCACTAATTTTTTGGTAGGGTCCATTCTCCAAGCCGAAGAGTTGTCTATCACAGTGCAACCTACTTCTGCAAATTTAGGAGCGTATTCTAGCGAAGTAGAACCTCCTGCAGAAAAAATAGCAATTTCAGGTTTCATAGAAATCGCAGTTTCCATAGAAACGATGTCATACTGTTTACTCTTGAAAGTGATTTTCTTTCCTACAGATTTTTCTGATGCTACAGGAATTAATTCTGTAATAGGAAGATTTCTTTCTTCCAAAACTTTCAACATAACTTGGCCTACCATTCCGGTTGCGCCTACTACTGCGATTTTCATAATTGAAATTGTTTTAAATTTTTTAAAAAGTTAAAGGTGTAAAATATTGCTTAAATCTAATATTTAATAAAATTCGTTATAAATAATCCTTTTGAAAATTGTTTAATGGAAAATTTATCTAAATTTTTTACAAAGATAGTAAAAATTATCTTTTGCGATAAAATGATTTAAATCAATTTTACACCTTTCCTTTTTTATACTCCGAAAACTTTAGCCCAAGGGAAAGCGTAGCCAAATAATAGCAATGCCAGAACTCCCATGAAAACTACTTTTGGTGCTAAGGTTTCGTTCTTTTTTAAATATTTGTTGATAATGGTCAATAAAATAGCTGCCACGAGCATAGAAAAAGGATGCTCTACGAAAGTTACTCTATTGTACGAATTGCTCATTAATGTTCCTTTTTCTAATGCTGCTTTTAGTCCTGGAGAAAAAACAAGCATTGCAATCCCGATTAAAAATTGTAGGTGAAACAAAATCATGGTAAAAAGGGTAGATTTTTTTAATAGCTTGCTGATTTTACCAGAATAACCAAACATAGCCAACAATAATGCTACGATGAAAACTAATGCTGCTACTAAAATTAAATAACCGAAACCTTTGTGAGCTTCTCTAATAATGTTAAATGTATCCATATTTTTTATTTGTTACAAATATAAAAAATCCCGGCAAATATAGCCGGGATTCGTGATTTATAAAATCTAAAATTGTTTTTAGAAGTTGAATGAGAATGTTGCAGCCCAAGTTCTACCAAATCCAAAGAAAACTTGGTTTTGTTGAGAAACACCGTTCCATTCTCCTGCTTGTACATAGCTTGTGTAAGAAGGAGCAGAAGAACCATAAGCTGCGTAATCAGCTGCAGAAAGGTTGCTCTGGTAGTTAGTGTTAGATTCTGCAATGTAAACTTTATCAAAAACGTTATAAACGTTTGCTCTTAGAGTAAAGTATTGCTTAGCATTAAGGTTTACCTTGTAAGATGCACCTAAATCAAAAAGTCCAAAACTAGGAAGTTTAAGAGCACCTAAGTTTCCAGCAGCTTGACTTTGGAAGTTGATAGGGTTTACGTTAGCGTATAGATTGTTAACATATCTGTATGTTCCATCTAATTTGAAGTTTTTAGCTGGTTCAAGAACGAAACCTGCAGCATAAGTATTCTGAGCAGATCCTCCTACTTTTACTTTGTCTAAGTAAAGTGTGGTTCCAGCAAAGCTAGTTCCAGCGATTTCTTCGTTTGTTTCAGTGAAGTAAGTACCAGTTGCATTTCCTTCATAATACCAATCTCCTACAGAAACCATACCTGTGAAAGATAAATATTGGTTTACTTTTACGCTACCATCTACTTCTACACCTCTGTGAATTTCAGTAATTCCAGCAATGTTAGCATATGCGTTAGTAAATGTTACTCCTGGGTTGTTTGGATCTGGAATATTTAAATTACCTCTTCTTAAGAATCTATCTTTCCAAGAAGTTCTATAAACGTTCACGTTAAGGTTTACAGCAGATGAACGGAAACCGTATCCTAATTCAGCACCAAAAATCTTTTCATTGGTAAGATTTGGGTTTAAGAAGTTTTTATTGTTAGGATAAACAGCGTTTAAGAAAGGTTGCTTAGAATAGTAACCGATGTTTCCAAAAACGTTATGGTGATCATTAATATTATAGTTGATTCCCCCTTTAATATTGTAACCAACTAAATTTTTGAAACCAGTTTTAGTATTAAGTGCTGGGTTTTTAGCAGTAGGTTGGTTAGTTGGAGATGCTAATGTTCCGTTTAATAAAGAAACACCATCTACGATAAAGTGGTCAATTCTTTGGAAACCTTGGTTAGAAACTGCACCTTGTACAAATGCTGATAAATTATCATTAGAATATTCTAACTGACCGAAACCACCATACCAAAGTACTTCTCCATCATTCCAGTAAGAAATCATATCTGCTTCTGGATCAATTTTTCCTCCAAAAGGATTCCAAGTAGGAGTAGCATCATGAGAATTTACGATAATTCTTTGACCAGTTGGGTTACTTGTAGAAATAGCATTTTTGTTAGTAGTATCTCTGAAGCCAGTAGCTCCTAAGAAATCACTTACTACTTGGTAGTGGTAACCATAGTAATATCTACCATCAATACCTGCGGTAAGTTTTAAGTTGTCATTAATTTTTTGGTTAAAACTAGAAATGATACCAAACCAGTTGTGAGAGTTGATAGAAGCTCTTCTTACTAACACACCAGCTGTAGGTGTAGAAGCTGCATTTGCTGCATAAATTGCGTCAAAGTTAGCCGTTCCATCAGGAAGTCTCCAAGCTGCGTTTGAGAAGTTTTTACCTCCCACTGAACCAGTGTCTCCAGTACCACCACCTCTACCAAAAGAAGCGTATACTACTGTATTAAGTTTAGAAGCAGAAGAAATGTTCCAGTCCCAGTTTAAAGACATTACTGGTTTGTGGTAGTAGTTTCTTCTCATAGAGTATTCCTCTCCATTTAGAAGTCCCCAATCTGCGTTATATTTTCTGTTTGGATCACCACCATTTACACCACCATATTTAATATAGTTAGCGATAGTAATGAAAGATGATCTTTGGTTGTGCCATTGTGGAGCACCAGTAATGGTAAATTGGAAATCATGTTTACCGTTTTGGTAACCTAATGCCCAATAATAATTATATCCTTCGAATTCTGTACCATTAGCATACATGTTACCAGCAGTTCTACTTAAAAGGAAAGAAGTAGACCATCCTGTAGACATTTTACCGCTATTGTAAGCAAATAGAGTTTTTAAGTAATCGTCATTAGCAACACCTATAGAAACAATTCCTCCTTGTTTTTTGTCAGCAGCTCTAGTTACTACGTTAATAGTACCACCTACAGAAGCAATAGCTAATTTAGATGAACCTAGACCTCTCTGTACTTGCATAGCAGAAGTTACATCTGATAGACCAGCCCAGTTTGACCAATATACAGCTCCGTTTTCCATATCGTTTACAGGAACCCCATTGATCATTACCGCTACGTTTTCTTGAGCAAAACCTCTAATGTTAATTTTAGAGTCTCCAAAACCTCCACCAGATTTAGTTGCATACACAGAAGGAGTAGTGTTTAGGACTTCTGGGAATTCTTGGTTACCCAATTTTTCTACAATTTGTGCTTCTTTAATAGTAGAAACAGCAACTGGAGTTTTTCTGTCCTTAGCGATATCTGCCACCCCAGTAAGAACTACTTGTTCTATGTCTTTTGAGTTGATAGAATCTTTAGTTTTTTGCGCAAATGCTACACTAGCAGCACTTAATACAATAACCACAGAAAGTCTTGACTTTCCTAAATAGTTGATTTTCATAAAGTTATATTATTTCAAACATTGTTTTATCGCTATGCAAAATACATTTTTTTTTTTAACTAAAATTAACATAGTGTTAAAATTTTATGAAATCCATAATTTTTTATCCACAATGAAACTTTTGATTTTCAATTTGATACAAAAAAACACGCTATTAGCGTATTTTTATTATTTTTAATTTTTTATGGCTTTTAAACTTAAATCTATATTTTCTGCGGAATGGGTAAGTGCTCCTGCAGAAATATAAGTGACACCTGTTCTTGCGATTTCGTTTAGTTGGTCTCTTGAAATTCCTCCTGAAGCTTCGGTCTCACACTTTCCTGCAATTATTTTTACCGCTTCTGTCATGGTTTTTACATCCATATTATCTAGCATAATTCTATCAATTCCTTTTCCTGCAAGTTTTGCAGCTTCTTCTACTTCGGCTAGATTTCTGGTTTCTACTTCTACCTTTAGTTTTAATTTATTTTTTTTGAGGTAGTCTTGCGTCATTTTCACTGCATTGGTAATGCTTCCGTTGTAATCTATGTGATTGTCTTTTAGCATAATCATATCATACAATCCGTATCTGTGATTGGTTCCGCCGCCAATTGCTACCGCCCATTTTTCACAAATTCTGAAATTTGGAGTAGTTTTTCTCGTGTCAAGCAATTTGGTTTTGGTTCCTAAAAGTCTAGAGTCCCATTCATGAGTTAAAGTAGCAATTCCGCTCATTCTTTGCATGCAATTTAGCACTAATCTTTCTGTAGAAAGGATAGAACGCGCACTTCCTGTAACGATGAAAGCAATGTCGCCAACTTTTGCGTTTTCTCCATCTTTAATAAAAACCTCTACTTTTAAATCTTTGTCAAAAGTTTTAAAAATAATTTCTGCTAATTCTACACCAGCCAAAATACAGTCTTCTTTTACCAAAAGTTTAGCACTTTGTACCAATTCTTTAGGAATGGTAGAAAGGGTAGAGTGGTCACCGCTTTGAATATCTTCTTCTAAAGCAGATTTTATAAATTGTTTTAAGGCTTTATCGGTTACGTAATGTGGACGTTTCATAGATGTAAATTTCAAGTTTTTATCTGTGATGAATCATTAAGCAAAATCTTTATTGTAAAAAGCACCTTTGTTTTCTTTCATCGCCAAAGAATGCTTAATAATAAGGTAAGAAACATTCACCAGATTTCTTAATTCTGATAATTCTGGCGAAATTACTGAATAATTATACAATTCTGTAACCGCTTCGTAGATTTCTCTTTGTTTTTTTTGAGCAAGTTGCAATCTTTCGTTGCTTCTTACAATGCTTACCAAATCACTCATCATTTCTTGAAGTTGTTTTCTGAGATAAGTGATGAGTACTTTTTCTTCCATTACTTTCATGCCTTCTTCATTCCATTCTGGCACGTTTTCGAGGTCGAAGTAATTAAATTCGTCTTTGTGAAGCAATTCTACAGATTTCATCGCAGCATTATGGCCATAAACCAAACCTTCCAAAAGTGAATTAGAAGCGAGACGATTCGCGCCGTGCAATCCAGAATTGGTACATTCTCCCACTGCAAATAGATTTTTGATAGAAGATTGTCCCTCTTTATCTACCACGATTCCGCCCATTAAATAATGACTTGCAGGAACCACAGGAATCAGTTGTTTAAATGGATCAATTCCTTCATCCATGCATTTTTGATAAATATTAGGAAAATGTTCTATAAATTTTTCTTTATCCATTTCTCTACAATCAAGGCCTACATATTCATCACCAGAAATTTTCATTTCGTTGTCAATGGCTCTTGCTACAATATCACGCGAAGCTAATTCTTCTCGCTCATCATATTTATGCATGAATTTTTCGCCATTTTTGGTTCTGAGTTTTGCGCCGTCACCACGAACTGCTTCCGAAATGAGAAACAGCATTCCGTCTCGTTTAGAATACATTGCAGTAGGGTGAAACTGAATGTATTGCATGTTAGAAACTTTACCGCGAGCTCTGTGAACAAAAGCAATTCCGTCTCCAGTTGCAATTTTTGGATTCGTGGTGTTTTTATAAACGTGACCAGCTCCTCCAGTTGCTACCAAGGTTACTTTTGCGGTAATTTTCTTAATTTTCTTATTTTTTTGGTCAAGAACGTACGCTCCATAACAAGAAATATTTTCTAAATCAAAGTTTTTATTGGGAATGTGGTGTTGTGTGATTAAATCAATAACATAATGATAATCAAGGATTTGAATGTTGGGGGATTTGTTGCAATAAGCAAGAAGTGCACGTTCTATTTCGGCACCTGTAATATCTTTATGGTGAACAATTCTAAATTCGGTGTGACCACCTTCTCTTCCGAGTTTAAATTCGCCGTCTTCTTTTTTGTCAAAATTTACGCCCCATTCTACAATTTCTTTGAAACGGTCTGGTCCTTCTTTGATGACCATTTCTACCACTTCTCTATTGTTTTCGTAATCTCCAGCACGCATTGTATCATCAATATGTTTCTGGAAATTATCAGTGTCTAAATCCATTACTACTGCTAAACCACCTTGAGCATATTTGGTGTTGGTTTCGTCTTCCTCAGCTTTGGTGACGATGGTGATTTTAGCATCTGGTAATTTTTCAGAAATTTTAATGGCGTAAGAAAGTCCCGAAATTCCTGAGCCAATTACCAATACATCTGTTTTTATCATTTTAAAAATTGAGATTTGAAATTAGAAAGTCTGTAAAACTACATTTCAAATGTAAGGATTTTGAAAAGAATAGGGAGGATTCTGCTAAAGAAATTGACTATAAACTTTATTCAGATTTAAAACAATCCGCCCTCTTTTTGATTTTCAAAAAAAGCATCTATTTTTAAATTCGATGATTGAGAAGCTTTTACTGCGAGTTGGTCGCAGATTTCATTTTCGGGATGACCAGCATGACCTTTTATCCAATGAAATTCTATTGTATGTTTCCTAAAAAGCGGAATAAATCTTTGCCACAAATCAGGATTTTTTACATTTTTAAACCCTTTTTTTATCCAACCAAAAATCCAATTTTGGTTAATGGCATCGGCTACATATTTAGAATCAGTGAAAACATGAACGTTTTCTTCGGGATTTTTCAACTTTTCAAGTGCTTCAATCACCGCGAGAAGTTCCATTCTATTATTGGTGGTCAAACGGAAACCTTCGGAAAAAGTTTTTTGATATTTTTTTTCAGGAACACGCATGAGAATTCCATAGCCACCTTTTCCAGGATTGCCACTACAAGCGCCGTCTGTGTAAATTTCGATTTTCATGTAAGTAAATTCGTGAAACTGAAAATTCGTAAAATCGTAAGCAAAAATATATTTTTACAATTTTAAGAATCTTCGATTTTACATTTTTTAGAACGGCATTTCAGCATCATCGTCATCGTCATTCATGGCAGAGCCAGAAATATTTCCGTTATCTGGTAAGCCAAATGCTGCACCTGGATCTATTGAAACTCGCAATTTATCAAAACCGCTTGGTTCATCCTGTTGCGCAAAACCAGAAGAATGATAGCTTCCGAAAACGTCTAAATCTGAGAATTTGGCTAAACTTCCGTGGAAACTTAATCTTACATCTGCAATAGAACCGTTTCTGTGCTTCGCAATGATAAGTTCTGCTTGGTTCGCAGAAGGAGTTTCGTCTTCCCAAGTGTCAATTTTATAATATTCTGGTCTGTAGATGAAAGAAACGATATCTGCATCTTGCTCAATTGCTCCAGATTCTCTCAAATCCGAAAGTTGAGGTCTCTTATTTGGACGGGTTTCTACGGTTCTGGATAACTGAGAAAGTGCAATAACAGGAACGTTTAATTCTTTTGCAATCGCCTTTAATGAACGAGAAATCGTTGCAATTTCTTGCTCTCTGTTTCCGCCGCCTTTTCCTCCAGAATTTGCGGTCATCAACTGTAAATAATCCACCATGATGATTCTTACGCCATGTTGCATTACCAATCTTCTGCATTTTGCACGGAAATCAAACACCGAAAGCGCAGGTGTTTCGTCTATATAAAGCGGTGCGTTTTCAAGAGCGGCAACGTTTGAAAATAGTCTTTGCCATTCTTCTTCAGACATTTGTCCTTTTCTCAATTTTTCAGAAGAAATTCCCGTTTCTGAGGCAATCATCCTTGTGATAAGCTGTACTGATGCCATCTCCAGAGAGAATAGCGCCATCGGAATATTGTGTTCTACAGTGATGTTTCTCGCCATAGAAAGTAGGAAAGCGGTTTTTCCCATTGCAGGACGCGCCGCGATGATGATTAAGTCAGAACTTTGCCATCCTCCTGTTTCTTTGTCTACATCTCTAAATCCTGATGGAATACCAGAAAGTCCTTCTTTGTCTTTTAAGGATTTAATTTTATCAATGGCTTCTTTTACCAAGGAATTGGCGGTGTCAAAACCTTTTTTGATGGTTCCATTGGTAATTTCGAAAAACGATTGTTCTGCTTTGTCTAGCAATTCAAAAACGTCTGTAGATTCTTTGTAAGAACTGTCAATTACATTCGCAGAAACATTAATCAAACTTCTGAGAATGAATTTTTCTAGAATTACACGAACGTGATATTCTATGTGAGCGCTCGAAGAAACGCCCATAGTAAGGTCAATAATGTAATGGTCACCTCCAGCAAAACCTAGTTTTTCTTCTTTTTTGAGCTCTTGGATTACAGTCATTAAGTCTACAGGCTCGTTTTTTTCGTACAATTTTAAGATTGCAGAAAAAATTACTTGATGTCTCGGGTCGTAAAAAACCTCGGGAGTTAATAAATCTATAGAATAATCTAATCCTTTTTTGTCAATCAAAAAAGTACCAATAACCAATTTCTCGAATTCAACTGCATTAGGCGGCATTTTGCCTGCTGAAATAGAAAGTTCCTTCGCGAAATTACCATGTGTTAAACTTGATAATGTTTCCTTCTGTGCCATTGCACAAAGATAGAATTTTTAAAATTTTTTTGAGGTTAAATCTGCGTTTTGCGGATAATAATCTTCAAATGCTTTGTTAATGGAAGATGAAGCGAAATTCCGAATGTTGATAAGTTTTTGACTTATTGATATTTAATAATTTAATAAAAGCCTGGGTTCATAGAAATAGGTGCTTTTTCATGTTTATTAAAATATTCATTCAAGTTTTGGTAATCAGATTTTATAAACTCTAATTTATTACTTCTCATACAATGTTCAACATCTTTTTTGCCTCTAATGCTTAACAAGTTTAACAACATATTTGATTTTGAAATCACATCATGATAGATAATAAATAACTTTCTTTCATAACTAGAACTTAAATTTTTATCTAATAAAAATTCAAAAATTTCATCAACATAGTCCTTATCAGATTTATCAAGAGAATGTCCCCAAATATAAATATAGGATGACTTGTTAGATAAATCTAAATCTTTAATAAATTTATAATCAGTATTGTTCTTTAATTTTTGGTAGTATTTAGTAAAAGGAAAATAAAACTTTTTATTGAGTATGGTTTCATCAATATCATTAAATCCTAAAACTATTGAATGTTCTTCTGATGATGTTGTAATCTGCTTTTCAAGGAAAGATTTACCATGTACATTGAAAATATTATTCTTAATTTTTGAATTTTTATATAATTTCTTAAAAGTATCAGTATAATTAAATGTGTAATAGTAATCAATACTATTTAGCAGATTGCAAGCTTTGTTTTCTGATTTTGGATTTTCTAAAAATGAATTAATTATTAAGTCAAAATAATAATTAAAAATGTTTTTAAAATCGTCTAATTGTTGTTTTAAATGATTTAATATAGCATCTTCGTTAATGTTAATATAATAATTGTATTTATAAATTAGAAATTCTTTCCTTAATTCTATAGTGTTGATTGGACTATCAATATTATCTGATAAAATTATTTTTAATTTTCTTAAACTATTTATAGCTTCAATACTATTGTTTATTATATTATAATAATATACAGGCAAACTTGTTTTAGGATTTTGAGTAAGTTCAGCACTAGTTTTTTTAATAAAAAGGATAGCAAAATTTATTGCTTTTTCTATTTTAGATTCAAAATCTATCCATGTTTCAATCATATATTCTTCTTTAAAATATTGAAACCAGATGTTATTTTTTAAGCTTTCTTTAAGTGATAGAATATGTTCTTTCTTGAATTTGAGATTTTCAATTTTAAAAAATTTTTCTAAATCTTCTTTTTGTTTAATGTCTGTGAATAAGTCATCAAAGCAATAATTTTCTTTTTCTTTTATTGCTTCAATTTTTAACATGATTTCTAAGAAATCTTGATATTTTGTTGGAAGCTTATGGTGTAAGTCAAATCCATTGCCAGTTATTAGTATTTTAGCCATATTTAGTTTTTTTAATATTCCATTTTTCTCAATTTTGGAACAAATTTCCCTACAAAAAGTGCAATGAGAACGGTCATGGTTCCGCCAAAAACGACTGATTTTACCACGCCTAAAAGTTTTGCAGCAACACCGCTTTCAAATTGTCCCATTTCATTGCTAGACATAATGAAGATTGAATTTGCACTCATCACTCTTCCTCTGATGTGATCTGGAGTTTTCAACTGTACGATGGTTCCTCTAATCACGACTGAAATTCCGTCAAAAATTCCGCTCAACATAAGGAATAAGAAAGACAACCAATAGAGTTTTGACAAGCCGAAACCAATGATGCACAAACCAAATCCAGCTACTACACCGATTAAAATTTTGCCCTGATTTTTTCTTAATGGAATGAAAGAAAGCGTTACAATAATCATCATTGAGCCAATATCTGATGCTGCGTTGAGAAGTCCGAAACCATCAGCTCCAACTTTTAAAATATCACTTGCGAAAACAGGAATCATGGCAACAGCACCGCCAAAAAGTACGGCAAACATATCTAAACACAATGCTCCTAGAATTTCTTTCGTTCTATAAATGTAAGTGATTCCTTCTTTCATAGAAGCCCAAACTTGCAACTCCTTTTTATGATATTCTGACTGTTGTTTTTTGATTTGAAGGAAAAATAAGGATGCCAATAAAATTAAAAATAAAATAACGACAAGAGTCCATTTTATAGTAATTAAAGCGATGAGAAATCCGCCAATTGCGTGTCCCGAAACTGATGCGGTAAGAAAGGTAGCTTGATTTAAGGTAATGGCGTTTGCTAATTTTTCTTGTCCCACAATTTTGGGAATCATTACTGGAACAATCGGGCCGATGAAAGCCCTACAAATTCCTGTGAAAAATATAATTCCGTAGATGTAATACGTGATTTCGTGACCTGTAAAATGAAGATTAGATGCGTAAAATGCAGGGATTAATAACAACGCAATGAGCAAAAAATATCCCGAAGTACATAAGAGAAGCATTCTTTTTTTCTCGTTCATGTCGATAACATGACCAGCGTACAAAGCTGTAGAAACTGCAGGAATAACTTCCGAAAGTCCTATCAAACCAATAGAAAAAGGGTCTTTGGTGAGCTGATAAACCCACCATCCTAATAACGTTGCAAGCATTCTAAACGCTAGAATTAGAAAAAATCTTCCGGTAAGTAGGTTTCGGAACTCTTTATTTTTTAGAGTTTTAATGGGCTCAAGAGAAATCATTGAGCAAATATAAAGGAATTAGAAATATTTTTTTAATAGTTAAAGTCTATATTTGTGCTATGAATTGGTTAATACTCATCATCGCAGGATTATTCGAAACTGCATTTGCGTTTTGTTTAGGAAAAGCACAAGAAACCACAGGCAAAGAAAACCTCTATTGGTGGTCTGGTTTTGCAGTTTGCCTTTTTCTTTCTATGTTTCTGATGTACAAAGCTATTGCTGGCGAAAACGGTTTGCCAATCGGAACAGCTTACGCAGTTTGGACAGGAATTGGAGCGGTAGGAAGCGTTTTGATGGGGATCTTTTTCTTTAACGAACCAGCCACTTTTTGGCGCATCTTTTTTGTGTCAACTTTAATTATTTCAATCGTAGGACTGAAGTTTGTAAGTGAGTAGTTAGATTTTTCTTTTCTTAGGATTTTGTCTGTTAGAAAAGAAGGATAAAATTTCTACAGAATTGTTTATTTCTCTGTAATAGATAGAATTGTATTTAAGCAAGATTGCTTTGTGAATTCCTTTTTTGTCAGAAATGGGAAATATTTTAGGATTGATAGAAATTAGCTCTAAAGTTTCTTCTAATTTTATTAAAAGTTTTGAAATTTCTTTATCAGAAAATTCTGTTTGTAAATATTGAATGGTTTTTTCTAATTCAGAGGCTGCATGTTCTGTCCAAAAAATTTTATAGCCACTTTTCATATTTTTTTCTTATTTCAGAATGTGGTTTTAATTTTCCAGAATTGGCATCTTCTAATCCTTTTTCAATAGATTCTTTTTCTTCATCAGAAGTTTCGTCCCACCAATCTTTACTTTCTTTATTTTTGAGTTCTAGAATTTTATCAATCATAGAAACATCGTTCAATGAAGTTAACCATTGAATAAGTGCCAATTTTTTGCTTTCTATGTTAAAATCTAAATTCATTTCCACAAAATATTAATCAAAGATAAAAAATTATTTCATCCAAAATCTAGATTTTAAAATTCTTTAAAAACTCCCCAATCTTTCTGTCATTTGCCAATCTCGGAATTTTATTTTGTCCGCCTAGTTTTCCTTCAGATTTTGCATATTCTTGAAAGGCGTTTTTCTGCAATTTGGTGATTTTCAAAACTTGCAAAATATTTCCAGCGATTAAATCATCATAATACGTGTTTCTTTTGCGCATTTCTGCATCAAGGTTTTGAAGGAAATCTTCTAAATTTTCTGGCTCTTTTTCAAATTCTATAAACCATTCGTGATAAGGCAATTCTCCATTTTCGGGATTTACCTGTGGAGCGAGGTGAAACTCCGTAATTTGTGCTGGGAATTTCTCTACTGTTGCCTTCATTGCTTCTTCCACTTCAAAAGCAATCACGTGTTCGCCAAAAGCAGAGGTGAAATGTTTGGTTCTTCCAGAAACTAAAATTCTATGTGGATTTTTAGAAATAAAACGTACCACATCACCAATAGAATAAGCCCAAAGTCCAGAATTTGTCGTCAAAATCAACGCATAATCTTTATTGAGTTCAACATCTTTTAACGTCAATCTTTCAAAAAGTGGTTGCTGAGCGGAGTCGAAGCGTCCGTATTGTTCTAGCGGAATAAATTCATAGAAAATTCCGTGGTTCGATTGTAGCAAAAGTCCTTCTTTTTCATAATTATCTTGAAAAGCAAAAAATCCTTCACTTGCAGGGAATGTTTGGATAATATCTACTTTTCCGCCCAATAATTCTTCCATTTTTTCACGGTAAGGTTCGTAGTTTACACCGCCTGTTACAATGAGTTGAAGATTCGGAAATAATTGTTTTATTTTTTTGCCATTTCTTTCAATGAGTTTTTCAAAATACATAATTAACCAAGGTGGAATTCCCGAAATCAGCGTCATGTTCTCCTTTTCGGTTTCTTCTACAATTTTGTCCACTTTAGTTTCCCAATCTTCTATGCAATTGGTTTCGTAGCTCGGCAATCTGTTTTTTTGCAAATATTTTGGGATGTGATGGGCAACAATTCCAGAAAGTCGGCCCGTTTTTATATCGTTAATATCTTCCAGTTCTGGTGAACCTTGCAAGAAAATCATTTTTCCGTTTACAAAATCAGCATTGTTTTTTTGAGCGATATAATGGAAAAGTGCAGATTGCGCCGCTTTTACCTGATAGTCCATTCCTTCTTTGGTCAAAGGAATATATTTCGTTCCAGAAGTGGTTCCAGAAGTTTTGGCGAAATATTCTGGTTTTTCTGGCCAAAGAATATTTTTGTCTCCGTGTTTTACTTTTTCTACAAAAGGTTTTAGGTCTTCGTAGTCAGAGATTTTCACATTTTTTTGAAAATCTTCTACCGATTTTATTTCCGAAAAGTTATGCTGAAGTCCGAAAAGTGTTTTTTCGGATTTTTTGACCAAGTCTAATAACAATTTTTCCTGAAGAACTTCGGCGTTATTTTTGAAGTCTTTTGTTTTGGCAACATGGTTTTTCGCCCAAATTTTGGCGATGCTTTTCTTTAAGAAATTTATCATTTGCCAAAGTTAAAAATAAGTTTTGAAAAAACTATCTTTGCACCGTCAAACGATTTCGGAGCAACCCGAAATCGCTTTTGTCGTTTTATCAATTTTTGAAAAACGATGAAAAAAATTACAATTTTACGATATTACAATGCTGAAAAATATTAGTCAAACGCTTATTCCTGAGTTTTTAAGAAAGAATTTTGGAAAAGAAATTTTTGAGAATTTAGACCAAAGCCAACATATTTCTGTGAAGGGTTTTGCTGGTTCTGTTCCGTCTATTTTGGTGGCAGAATTATTTCTTACACAGAAAAAAGATGTTCTTTTTATCATTGACGATAAAGAATCTTCTAATTATATCACTTCGGAATTAGAGGAAATGATAGGCGAAGAAAACGTTTTGTATTTTCCTGAAACGCATTTAGAACCTTATCAAGTCGAGAAGACCCAAAATGCAAACATCGTTTTACGAACCGAAGTTCTCAATCGTTTGAATTTTGATAAAAAGAAAAAAATTATCGTTGCCACCGCTTCTTCGCTTTCAGAAAAAGTTTTGAAAAAGGAAGATTTCAAAGCGATTTCTCACACGATAAAAGTTGGCGACCAACTGGATTTTGATTTTACTGAAGAATTGTTGAATCAGTTCAATTTTAATTATACCGATTTCGTTTCTGAACCTGGAGAATTTTCTGTGAGAGGCGGAATTGTTGACGTTTTTTCTTACGCTTACGAAAAACCTTTCAGAATTACTTTTTTCGGAAATGAAGTAGAAAGCATTAAGGAATTTGACATCGAAACTCAACTTTCCACAGGGAAAGTCAGCGAGTTTGAATTGGTTTCTAATATGAATTTTGCGGTTTCGGGAAGCAAAGTTTCTCTATTGGATTTATTGCCAAAAGATAGTTTTATTGTGACTAAAAATGCTTATCTCACGGTAAAAAAACTGAAAGATTTCTACGAGAAAGCAGAGCGAAAATTTGAAACGTTAAGCAAAGAAATCAAGCACCAAAAACCAGAAATTCTTTTCGTTTCTGATGATGTTTTTCTAAGAGATTTAGAAAAATTTAAAAGTATAGATTTTTCATCTGTCATTCTGAATGAAGCAAAGCGAAATGAAGAATCTCTTAAAAATAAAATAGATTCTTCGGCTTCACTTCGTTCCGCTCAGAATGACAAAACTAAAACGATAAATCTCAATCAAACTTCACAACCCACTTTCCACAAAAATTTTGAGCTTCTCGCCGAAGATTTAAAAGAAAAAAAAGAGGAAGGTTATGAAACTTGGATTTCTTTTTCAGGGGAAAAACAAAAGGAAAGGTTAGAAAATATTTTTGAGGAGCTAAATCACGATTTACCGTTTAAATCTTTCAAATCTGAGCTTCATGAAGGCTTTGTAGATTATGAACTGAAAGTTTCTGTGTATACAGACCATCAGATTTTTGACCGTTATCAAAGATATAAAGCCAAAAATTCTTTTGCCAAATCTGAGCAATTAACGCTGAAAGATTTAATGTCTTTGAAAGTGGGAGATTACATTACACATATCGACCACGGAATTGGAAAATTTATGGGATTGGTGAAAGTTACCAATGACGGAAAAACGCAGGAATGTTTCAAATTGACGTATAAAAACAACGATTTGCTCTACGTCTCCATCCATTCGCTTCATAAAATTTCAAAATATAACGGACCAGATGGAAGAGAAATCGTTCTCAATAAACTCGGTTCTCCAACTTGGAAAACTTTAAAGCAAAAAACCAAAGCAAAAGTTAAACAAATTGCATTTGACCTCATCAAATTATATGCTCAGAGAAAAACGGCAAAAGGGTTTTCGTTTTCGCCAGATTCTTATTTGCAGAACGAATTAGAGGCGAGTTTCATTTATGAAGACACTCCAGATCAAGAAAAAGCAACCAACGATGTGAAAATGGATATGGAAAATGATGGCGTAATGGACAGATTGATTTGTGGAGACGTTGGTTTCGGAAAAACGGAAGTGGCAATTAGAGCGGCGTTCAAAGCGGCAACTGATGGAAAACAAGTCGCGGTTTTGGTTCCTACTACGATTTTGGCATTTCAACATTACCGAAGTTTCAAGGAAAGATTGAAAGATTTTCCTGTAAATATTTCGTATTTGAATAGATTTCGTTCTGCAAAACAAAAAAATGAAACCAAAGAAGGACTCAAAAATGGTAAAATTGATATCGTCATCGGAACGCATCAATTGGTGGGAAAAGATATCGTTTTCAAAGATTTAGGATTATTGATTATTGACGAAGAACATAAATTCGGCGTAAATGTAAAAGATAAACTCAAAACGTTAAAAGCAAATATTGACACTTTGACTTTAACAGCAACGCCAATTCCAAGAACGCTTCAGTTTTCTTTGATGGCAGCAAGAGATTTATCGGTGATAAAAACACCACCGCCAAATCGACAACCAGTTGACACACAAATTATTGGATTTAATGAAGAAATTCTTCGAGATGCGATTTCTTACGAAATTCAAAGAGACGGACAGGTTTATTTCATCAATAATAGAATTGAAAATCTGAAAGATATTGCAGGATTAATTCAGCGTTTGGTTCCAGATGCGAGAGTCATTACAGGCCACGGACAAATGGACGGAAAAGAATTGGAAGCCAGAATTCTCGATTTTATGGAAGGAAAATATGATGTTTTGGTTTCTACCACGATTGTAGAATCTGGAGTAGATGTTCCGAATGCGAACACGATTTTTATAAATGATGCGCAGAAATTTGGGATGGCAGATTTGCACCAAATGCGTGGAAGAGTTGGGCGAAGCAACCGAAAAGCGTTTTGTTATCTCATTACGCCACCGTTTGATATGATGACTTCGGATGCCAGAAAACGTCTCGAAGCGATAGAGCAGTTTTCGGATTTAGGAAGCGGTTTCCAAATTGCGATGAAAGATTTAGAAATCAGAGGAGCTGGAGATTTACTGGGAGCAGAACAAAGTGGTTTTATCAATGAAATGGGCTTTGAAACCTATCAAAAATTAATGCAAGAAGCCTTGGAAGAATTGCAAAATGAAGATGACTTCCAAGATTTATTTGAAAATGAAGAAGACCGTAAGAAATTATTTAAATCAAATAAAGAAGTCAATATTGATACCGATTTTGAGTTGATGTTGCCAGATTCTTACGTGAATTCTACGGAAGAAAGACTTTCATTATACCAAAAATTAGCAGAAATCCCAACCAAAGAAGAGTTGCAGAAATTTGAAAATGAATTGGTTGATAGATTCGGGAATTTACCGAAAGAAGCCGTTAATTTATTAAAATCGGTAGAATTGAAATGGTTGGCTGCGGAAATTGGTTTTGACAGAATTGTAATGAAAAACGGAATTTTCCTCGGGTATTTTCCAGATAATCCGCAAGATAAATTCTATCAAAGTGAAAAATTCAGAAATATTATTGCTTATCTTAGTCAAAATTCTAGAGAAGCTCAACTCAAGGAAAAATCTGGTAAAGAAGGTAATCAACTCATGATGAGAAAAGATGGTGTGAAAAATGTAGATGAGGTAAATGTTCTATTGACCAAAATTTTAAGTTAGAAAATTGTACTTTTGTAAAAAATAAAAATCATGAAAATCAAACATTTTTGGCTGGCCTTAGTTTCTTTATTTATTATTTCTTGTGCGCCAGAAACATCTTCTTTCTTAGGTTTAGATTCTACAGGTGGCGGTAACGGAAATGGAGGTGGAACAGGAAGTGGTGGCGGAACAGGAACTACCGGAACTAAAGTTTTGGCAAAAATCAATACTTTTGATGATAATGGCGATCCTTTTTCTTTCAGTTTTACTTACGCTAATAAAGCAATTTCTAAAATCACTACTTCTGATAATTCTTATACTTCTACCATCTCTTACAATAATGGTAAAATTTCTAAAGTGGTAAGTGTTTTGGTGGATGCAGAAACCTCTGAAGATATTACCATTACCTCTATTGTGAGTTATAACGCAACAGGAAATATTGCTAAAGTAGAAGCTACAGAAGTAACCAAATTAAGTGGAACTCTGATTAACACTACCCAAAAAGTGAGCACTTATGTCTATAATGCTGCAAACCAGGTTGCTAAAGTTACTCAAGAATATTCTATGGCAGGAATTTCTACCCAAACTGGAATTTTTGAATATACTTACTCAGGAAAAAACCTTACTAAAATGGTGTTTACGACTAAGCTGAGTTTAGGACCAATTCCAGATGTTATTGTGACGACCAATTATTCGGGTTATGATAATAAGATTTCGCCAACTTCTACCTTAGGAAATAATTATAACGAGTTTTCTATCTCTGAGAAAGGATTAGGCGTTTATGGAATGTCTAATAATTTTACCAAAGTAGAGATGACAGAATCTATGATGGGAACCACTACTACAGAAACGGTTTCTTATACTTATGACTCACAAAATTATGCTACTTCTATGACGGTTTCAGGCGAGAAAAGCACTTTTGAGTATATGAGTTTATAAAATTTATAAAAACAAAATTTCGTCTCAATCTTATATAAAGGTTGAGATTTTTATTTTCAAAAAATTATCTTTGCAAAATCAATAAATATTCATGAAATACTTAATCGTAGGTTTAGGAAACAAAGGTGAAGAATACGCAGAAACGCGTCATAATATTGGTTTTAAAGTAGCCGAAAAAATTGCACAAACTTTAGAAGCTCCCTTTAAATCTGGCAATTTCGGTTGGATTTCTGAAGGAAAATACAAAGGCAGAAAAGTTTTTGTTCTTAAACCAGATACCTACATGAATCTTTCTGGAAATGCAGTAAGATTTTGGATGCAAAAAGAAAATATTCCGTTAGAAAATGTATTGGTAATTACGGATGATTTGGCACTTCCTTTTGGCACTTTAAGATTAAGAAAAAAAGGTTCTGATGCTGGTCATAACGGTTTAAAAAATATTCAAGAAGTTTTACAAACACAAGATTACGCAAGATTGCGTTTCGGGATTTCTGCAGATTTTTCCGAAGGAAAACAAGTAGATTATGTTCTCGGGAAATGGAATGAAGAAGAACTCAAAACTTTACAAGATAGAATAGATATTTTTGCAAAAGCGTGTCTATCATTCGTTTTCGCCGGAATGAATAATACTATGAATACTTTTAACGGGAAGTAATTTTTTGTAAAATCGATGATTTGTAAAGTCGTAAAGTTGTTTTTTTAATTTAACAGTTTTACGATTTTGCAACTTCACAACTTTACATTTTCATAGTTTCTTCCTAAAAATACAATACTCTTTATACAAATTAAAACCTTCTAATTTCTCAATTTCGCCACGCATTTTCAGGTTGTCTTTCATAATGAGATGAGAATCTACTGTTTTGAATCCTAATTTCAATGCAGAACCGAAAAGCATTGTCGCCAAAACTGCATCCAGACCTTTGTTTTGATAATTGGGATGAATCGCGCCCAACAAAAGTTGAAGCCTTTTTGAAGTTTTCATTGCCCATAAAATTCTTGCCCAACCAAAAGGTAAAATTCTACCACGTGAATTTTTTATCGCCTCGCTTAAATCTGCCATTGCAATGATGAAAGCTAGCAATTCGCCGTTTTCATCGGTAATCATTTTGATGAGTTTTGGATTGAGAAGCGGTAGAAAACGTTCGGCAAATTCCGTCATTTCGTTTTCGGTGAGTTTTGTGAAGCCGTAAATTTCGGTGTAGGTTTTGTTGATGAGGTCAAAAACAGGTTTTACATAAGGTTTCACAGCTTTTGTTGAGGTAAATTCTACCGTTTTTATCTTTAAATTTTTAGAAACTCTTTCGTTGAAATTTTTATATCTGTTCAGTATTTGTGCAGTAATCGGAACGTCATATTGTACTAAATCTACAAAGTTTTCGTAATGATTTTCTTTGATGAAATCTACCATAAACGGAAAACTGTGATTGGTAACCAGCATTGCTTTTTCTTCGAAACCTTTGGTAAGAAAACCTTGAGGTTCTTTGTCTGAAAATGCCATTGGTCCGATGATTTCTGTGCAGTTTTTAGATTTTGCCCAAGTTTCCACTGCAGTAATTAAAGCATTGAAAACTTCTTTATTATCAAAACATTCAAAAAAAGAAAATCTGGCGTTATTTTTCCCATGAAATTTATTGTAATCTGTAGGAATTACACCCATAATTCTGCCAACAGCTTTTCCGTTTTCGTATGCAAGGAAAAGTGTCGCTTCATTATGCTTAAAGAGTGAATTTTTGTCTTTGTCAAAGAATTTTTCATCATCCATATACAACGGATGAAGCCAATTTTTATGGTTTTTATGAGTTTTTTCGGGAAGATAAATAAACGTTTTTAAGTCTTCTCTGGTCTTAACTTCTTTAATCGAAACGGACATCCAATTTATGGTTTAAAAATTTGTAAAACTTAAAGGTAAGAAAAAATACAATCGGCGCAGAAATAAATCCAGCAACCACATCTACAAAATAATGTGCCTTAATGTAAACCGTAGAAAACATCAATAGGACAACAAATGGAATGAAATATTTTACTGATTTCTTGAAATTTTGATACAACCAAAAAATAACTATCCAAGAAATCCCTACATGGGAACTTGGGAAAGCAGCAGTGGGAACTTCGCCATTTTTTTGAATGAGTTTGACCATATTCCCGAAAATTCCTTTGGCTTCAATCGTATTTTCTGGAAACGGAAAATAAAATTGCGGCCCTTCTGCTGGAATCAATATAAAAGTGAAATAATACAGTAAAAATGAAGTGATTAAAATGAAGCTAAATTGTTCTATTTTCTGTGGAATTTTGAGATAAATAATCAAAAAAGTAGCCAATGGTAATAGGTAATATGAAAAATATCCAAAGTAAAATAATTCACTGAAATACCAAGAATCAAAAGTTTCAGAAAATATTACTGAAGGCTGAAAGCCGAATATTTTTTGGTCTAAATGAGATAAAAATCCATCAACTTTTGGAAAAATTAAAGTATTTAAAACAGCAGTTTCTTTGTATAAAAAAGTCATCAAAGCATAAATTGTAATTCCTTCGGCTAAGTAAAAAATTTTGGAAGAAATTTTATTTTTCAAAAAGAGAAATGCTAAAAAAATAATTAAAAATAAAACCCGAACTCCAAAAAAATTGAGGTCTAGAAAAAGGCTTGGTTGTGTAAAAAGTACTACCAATTCTATTCCGCAGAAATAGAAAAGAATGGGCAACCAAATTATAGATATGTTTTTCAAGAGGGTGAAAATTTCATCAAAAGTACAAAAAAAGCCCCTAATTAAGGGGCTATAGCGAGAAAGTGTTAATTAAAAATCAAAGTTATATGAAGAAATTCTCGCTTGTGTTATATGTTAGTCGCAAAAACTAGAGCCATGTTACAACTCCAGTTTCAACATCGTAATTTGCACCTACAATTTTTATCTTTCCTTCTTTCTCTAAATTTCTTAAAGTAGAACTTTGGTGACGAATATCTTCGATGGTTTTTTTGATATTGCAAAGCGTTAATCTATCTAATAAATCATCATTTTTAGAAGAACGTTCTTCTCCTTCTTTGATGATTTCGTGGATGCAAGATTCGAAATGATAGATAAGGTGATTAAGATTATCCATTCCAAGCCCTTCAATTTGAGGAGCATCTAATCCACCTTTTAGAGCACCACATTTGGTATGTCCTAAAACCACTACCAATTTAGAACCTGCTACATTACAAGCAAATTCCATAGAGCCTAAAATATCTTGATTAGCAAAATTTCCTGCAATTCTGATGCTGAAAATATCTCCCAAACCTTGGTCGAAAATAAGTTCCGCAGAAGTTCTACTGTCGATACAACTGAGTACTGTTGCAAAAGGCCATTGTCCTTCTCTAGTATCATTTACTTGCTCTAAAAGGTTTCTGTTTACTTTAAGATTATTTACAAATCTTTGGTTTCCTTCTTGTAAAAAAATAAGTGCTTTTTCTGGAGTAATGGTTGCTTGAGTTTCTAATGTATGTGCTTTCATAATTTTTTCTAATTTTTTTAAAAACCTTTTCGGAACACTGAAGGTTGGTTCCGAAAAGGAAACAATGTTAATTTAATAGGTATGAAGTTATGATTTTAAATTACTCTTCTGTGTGAGATGGTAATGTGTGAATGTTGGTCGTTTTCGTATTCTTTGTAAGAAGTTTTGAAACCTTCTAAAACCACTTCTATATCTTCTTCTCTGGCTCTTACATTGGCAAAATCTGAGATTAAGTCTATAATATCATCAGAGACATAAGAAGTTTTCTTAGCATTAATTATCACTTTAGAGTTGGGTTTAATATTTTTAAGCGTTTTTTTGATGGCTGCTTTGTTTAAGAATGAAACTTCTTCTGCCAAATCTATGGTGATTTCATCAGCACTTTCTAGATCTTCTCTGCTCAAATAATAAGCACGTTTCATATTTCCGAGCAACAAGAACAGAATACTGATGGCTAAACCAATTCCTACTCCTTTTAATAAATCTAATGCTACCACCGCAATAATAGTAGCGATGAAAGGGATAAATTGATATTTTCCTTTGCTCCAGAAATGGCTAAGTTTTGCAGGGCTTGCTAATTTATAACCTACCATTAATAAAACTGCTGCTAAAGTCGCCAAAGGAATTTTGTTCAATAAAAATGGAATAGATAAAACAGATACTAACAATAAAAAACCATGAACAATAGCCGAAATTTTACTTGTTGCACCAGCATTAGCATTTGCAGAAGTTCTTACTACCACCGAAGTCATAGGTAAACCTCCAATAAATGAAGAAACTAAGTTGCCAATACCTTGTGCTTTTAATTCTAAGTTAGTATCTGTTATTCTTTTGTGTACGTCTATTCTATCTGCAGCTTCTATACATAATAATGTTTCTATGGAAGCTACTACTGCGATAGTTGCACCAATAATCCAAACTTGCGGATTAAGAAATCCTGAGAAATCTGGAAAGGTAATTAAGTTTTTAAAATCTTCTACCGATTGAGGAACCGGAAGTGTTACCAAATGTTCACTAGAAATTTCTAGGGCGCTTCCTCTGAAAACTTCATTGAATAAAATCCCAACAATTACCGCTACTAAAGCTCCTGGCAAAAGTTTAATTTTTTTGAGGAAATTTACTTTTTCCCAAGTAATAAGAATAGCTAGGGAAATAATCGTCACTAAAACCGCTCCAGGTGTGATGGCATTTGCTAATCCTGATAAATATTCTGATAAATTAAAACCATCAAAAATCTGAAGGTTTCCTTCAAAATCTTTGTCGTAACCTAGAGCGTGAGGAATTTGTTTTAAAATAATAATGACTCCAATTCCCGCTAACATTCCTTCGATAACGTTATTGGGGAAATAGTTAGAAATACTTCCTGCTCTTAGAAAACCAAGTGCCAATTGTATAAAACCTGCAATTAAACCTGCAGTTAAAAATAGTTCGAAGCTTCCTAAATCGGTTATGGCTCCTAAAACGATGGCTGCTAAACCTGCAGCTGGTCCAGAAACGGAAATAGGAGAGTTGCTGATGAATCCTATCACGAGTCCGCCTACAATTCCTGCTAAAACCCCAGAAAGTGGTGGTGCGCCAGATGCTAATGCAATACCTAAACAAAGTGGCAATGCTACGAGAAATACTACAATTCCCGAAGGAATATTTTCTTTTATTCCGCCGAATAAAGTGTTTGTTTTTTTCATTGTATGAATGTCGATATGTGTTTACAATCAATTACTTAGAGATGAGTAATCAATTCTAATGTTTGAAAATTTAATTTGTTAAAAAGCGTCAAGGAACAGCCCATTTTTTTGAAAAAAGGGCATAATTTTCCTATGAAATTTTAAAAATTAAACTTCTGGAGGCGGAGAAAATATCGATTTAAAAGGACTTAGATGAATAGAATCGTCCTTAAGAATGTATTTGCTGATTTTTTTATCAGAAAAGAAAACGCCTATAAAATCTTTGAAATTATAAGGTTTTGGCGGAAACTTTTCGTTATAATTGGCGAGATTATTTTTAACCTCTTCTTCTGAAATATTATTATTGAGCGTAGGAATTTCCCAATCAAATATCACAGCGATACTTGGTAAAGCTGTAAAATTGATGAAAACTGCCAGAACAAAAATGCTCAAATACTTCATATCGTAAACTTTCTTAGAAGTTTTTATTATTTTTTCTGCTCATCACCCAATCAGAATTGGTTAGGTCATAAACTTTTTGAATATTTTTCAATATTTCTTCGAAATCTATATTTAAGTCAATTAACTTCCCTGTTTTTAGGTCGAAAACCCAACCGTGAACAATAGGATAATGGTCTAAAATATATCTTTCTTGAACCGAAGCCATTTTAATAACGTTGATGCATTGCTCTTGAACATTGAGTTCAATCAATCTATCATAGCGTAATTGCTCGTCTTTTATGGCGTCTAATTCTTCTTGGTGCAATCTATAAACATCTCTTATGGTTCTGAGCCAAGGATTCATTAATCCAAAATCTTGAGGCGTCATTGCTGCTTTTACACCACCGCAACCATAATGACCGCACACAATAATATGTTTTACCTTTAAATGTTGTACTGCATACTGAATGACTGCAGTAGAACTCATATCAAGGGTATTCACCAAGTTGGCAATATTTCTATGCACAAAAACTTCGCCGGGTTTCATGCCCATTAATTCTTCGGCGGTTGCACGACTGTCGCTGCAACCTATGTAAAGATATTCTGGACTTTGTCCTTCTGCTAATTTTTTAAAAAAATCAGCATCTTGACCGAGTTTTTCTTCAACCCATTTTCTATTATTTTCGAAAATAGTTTCGTAGCTTTTACCCATAATTTTTCATTTACAAATGTAGAATAAAAAATTTCTAAATGCATCTAAATTCCGATAGATAGCATCAATTTTTATTCCAAAATAAGGACTTTAAGACTTTTTAACAGTCTAGTTTGTGGTGCAAATTTATACTTTATGATTGATATAATCTTCAGTAGCATTAAGTTTTGATATAATTTGAGCAGGATTTCCTACTACTACAGAATTGTCGGGAACATCTGTGTTGAGATAAACATTTGGAGCGATTAAGACATTATTTCCAACTTTTATTTTTCCAACGATGACAGCATTTGTGCCAATCCAGACCTCGTTTCCAATTTCTGGAACGCCTTCATGTTTCCCTCGGTTCGCTTGTGCGATGGTTACTCCTTGCATGATATTGCAGTTTTTGCCAATTTTTACTTTTGGATTAATCACCACCGTTCCCCAATGTCCTAGATAAAAACCTTCGCCAATTTGTGTTTCTGGATAAATTTGAAAACCATATTTAATCTGATGATGGCGCAAAACGAATCTCCAAAAAATTCCCAAAACCGATTTCTTGGAATGTTGTTGGCATTTTCTCAAAAGATAAACGTAATGCAAATTAGGATTGATGCATTTTGCCCAAATTTCACCTGTTGAAAGCCATTTTCCGCTTTCTCTGTAAAAATCTTTTTGGATGATTGTTTTCTCTGACATACGGCAAATGTATAAAAACTCTCGCTGATTAAGCAGATTTTGCTGATTAAAAATCTGCTTAATCAGCACAATCTGCGAGATTTAGTAGTAGTCAATAATTTCCATAATTTTATTCACAGAATTTTCTAGGTTGAACGGCATTTTATAGTCTTTCAGATTTTCTTGATATTGTTCAAAAAATTCAGGTTCAGTCAATGCTTTTTTCATGCCTTCGTAAATTCCTTGTTCAGAATTCTCTACAATAAGACCTAATTTTCCGTTTTCTAACATTTCTTGAACTCCTGAAACATCAGTAGCAATGATGTTTTTTTTCAAAGTGATGGCTTCAAATAAAACAGTAGGGAAACCTTCGTATCTAGAGCTCAATATGTAAAAATCTGCTGCTTTAATAGAAGGGTAAGGATTGTCTGTAAAGCCCAGCATTTCTGCGGTTTCGTTAACTCCTAATTCCTTTTTTAAATTCTTAATATTTTCAAAATCATAACCATCTCCAATGATTTGAATGCGATGATTAAACCCTTCATCAAGCAATTTTTTGTGAACTTTCAACAATCTATCAAAGCCTTTTTGTGGAAAAACAGTTCCCACCGAAACAAAGGTTGGTTGTTGGTCTTGATTCTTGATTCTTGGCTCTTGGCTCTTTAATAAGATTTCTTCAGTATCCAAAGGATTATAAATCCTCACAATTTTAGATTTTTCGACTTCGTTTTGGGCTAAACTTTCGAAATCTTTTTGGATGTGTTCAGAAATCACCATGATTTTATCAAAACCAAAAAACTTGCAAATTTCTTGGTCGGTATAATGGTGAAATTCTGTCTTTCTTAAGTCATTGTGAATCCAAACGATTTTTTTAGAAGATTTGATAGGAGAATTCAGAATGTCGTCTCTCATTCCGTGAATGGCAGCAAATTCTACATCATATTTTTTGTTTTTTAGAATCGTAGAATAGAGAATTTTCGGAAATTTCTGTAATAATTTTTGATACAAAACACGATATGCTTTCTTCGGAATATCCTGAATTCTATTGGTGGTAATCATTTCACCTTTGTTCAAGTAAAGTACATTAATCCAAGCAGGAACTTCTGTAAGATATTTCCCAGAGTATAAATTCAGCAGTAAATCGATTTCGTATTGATCTTTCGGAAGATTTTTAAGAAAAGTCACCAAAACTTTTTCTGCGCCACCGTGACGCAGAGATCCAATTCTGATGAGGATTTTTTTCTTTTCCAAATTATTTTAATTTTTGATAAATTATTGAAAAAGGGAGTGTTATAATTCCTAAAATTTTTATCCAAGGATTTTTAATTTTTGTAAATATAGAAGAAATTTTTCTTCCACTTTTTATAGCATAGGTTTGGTAACCAATTAAGTTTCTCAATAATGCTTTTGGATAAGATAACAATTGATTTCCATAAGAATTTAAAAAAGAAAGATGACCTTCTGCCAACCCCTCGTATGAGGACGGCTTTATCCTATCATTACTCATAGATTGAGTGTCAGAAAGGTCATAATAATAAATTCTTACAGCTTTATTGATAAAGCGGGTTTTTAGACCGATGGCATCATATATTTGGAAAAAAATTCTTTGAGGTGCATATTTATTTTTATACTTTTCAAAATCAAAATTTTCTAAAAATTCAAGATACGGTTTCGTAATAAAAAGTCCATTTTTATCTCCTCTTACTTTGTATTTGTATCTCATTTGCAGAATAGAACCATCAAAATCGAAAGGGAATAAAGTCCCAACCAATTTTCCATTTTGGTTAACCGAGTGTCCTATCACTGAAATAAATTTATTGGGGTTCAACTGGTCTGCTTCTCTAATTAAAATTTCCAAAGCATCATCAAGATATGCGTCATCAGAATCAATAATCGTGAAATATGGAGTAGTCACATTTTGAATTGCCTTGAAAACAGTATAGAATTTTTTATGATTAGGATTTTTATAATATTCAATTTTTATTTGATTCTCATTAATAAAATTTCCGACAACTTCTTCCGTATGATCAGTAGATCCATCATCCATAATTACCCATTTAAAGTCTTTAAAACTTTGTCTAAGAAGTGAATCATAAACTCGGTTTAAAGTATGAGCTCTGTTAAAAGTAGGGGTGATTACGGTGATTTTTTCTTTAAAATTCATTCTCTTTATACAGTTGAGTTTTTAGCTAGATATTGCTGTTCAAAAACTTCGGTTACTTGTTGATAGATTTTATTTTCATCAAATTTTTCATCGACAGATTGAGTTCCTTCTATAATTTTTTTGACCAATTCGGGTTCTGTAAGAAACCTTTTCATGGCTTCGAAAATTTCATTTTCATCAAAGTTAACTAAAATTCCGTCTTTTCCATCATCTATCATTTCTGGAATTCCGCCAACGTTGGTAGAAATAATTGGTTTGTGCAATCCCATTACTTCACCAATTGTAAGAGGGTAACTTTCAGATTTAGAAGGCAATACAAAATAATCTGCTGTTTTTACATAAGGCCAAGGATTTTTTTGGGAATCTAAAAGTAAAAATGTTTTTTCTACACCCAATTCTTTTGCTTCATTTCTCAAATTTTCCATCTCATTTCCACCACCAATAACAGCGATGGAATGCATCAAATTTTCGTCTAAAAGTCTCTTATGAACACACATCAGTTCGGCATAACCTTTTCTGTGGTGTAATCTTCCAATAGAAATAAAAGTAGGTCTTATCTCAAAATCTGCTTGAAATTCTTCTGCTTTTTTTCTTACTTCAGACAATTTGATAACATTATAAATTACAGAACTTTTGGGGTAAGAAACACCGTACAAATCTTCTATCACTTGTCTGGTTTGTGCTGCTCCGAAAATCATCCAGTCAAATTTTTTCATCAGATTGATGCGTTTCATGACTCTTTTTTGGTCTGGATCAAAACTTACATCAGTGTGAAACCAACCAATTTTTTTAGATTTTTTGTTGGGAGAATTCAGTACCATTTCGAATTCTGCATAACCTGGCGAAACTTCTATGTCAAAATCTTCTTTGACTTTTAAAGCATATAAAACGGAAGGAAATTTGTCATAAATTTCTAGTTTTAGCCTTCTTAATCCGAGTTGCATTTTTTGGATAAAAGGATTTTTCGACATTTGTTCACGGCCTTTTTCTACCACGATGAGTTTAATGTCTTTCGGGATTTCGGTAACCAATTCGCCTTGATGCAAATTGAGCATCAAGGTAAAATCAAATTTATCCTTGGGCAAATTTCTCAATAAATCAAGGACCACTCTAGGAACTCCGCCCATTTCTAATGAGCGAAGCCTAAAAAGAACTTTTATTTTTTTTTGATTATCCATTATTCTACTTCACAACCTAAATTTTTATATTGATTTTTAAATGTTGAAACCCAATTTCTAAATGCGGTTTTATCTACCTTTTGGTCCAAAAATTTCTCAAAATATTCTAAAGAAAAATCTTTGGGGAAATTTTGCATTTCATCAAAACTACCATTGAGCCAAGCTTGATTAATGAGATGATTAAAGTAATTCACATCAAAATCATCACCGTATTTATGGTAAGAATTGGTTGCCGAAGATTGGAAAGTGGTTTTCAGTGCTTCTTTTTCTAATCTTGCGATAAAATTAGGATTGTCTTGATGTTTTCGGTAGTAATTAGAAGCGTTTCTGAGCTGTTGTTTTTCGTCTACCTTTTCTTTGGCGTTTTTCCAAATGTGTAGCCAATATTCTTTTTGCCAAAATCCCATCAAAATAGAATTGAGCGCCCAATATTTTTGTTTTGTGGCATTATCTACGATTCCTAATTTGTAAAGAATGGTAAAAAACTTGAATTTATTATAAAAGAATAAATCGTTAAAAAATTCTGGAAAAAGGAGTAAGTTTTTCGGTTCTACTCGAAGAATTTCTTCTGTTATTTCTGAAATTTCTACAAATTCATCATCCTTTTTGTTGCCTAGCCAACCTAACTTTAGCAGTGAAATTTGATTTTTTTGACAAGCTTCTTGTAAGTCATTCACGTTTATTTTGTGGTTAAACCAAACATCATCTTCTATCATCATAAAGTAATCCGAAGCATTTTTGGCAGCTTTATACCACAAATTGGTAGGAATAGTGAAGCCGTCAATTTCCTTTCCAGATTGTAAGTTTTCTGCAATCGCAGCAATTTTATTTTGATAATTTTCAGATTTTATGATTTCTATTTTTGGATGCTTTTCTTTGATTTTAGAAAGATAGGTTTCTGGTGTTCCATCATCAAGCACTTTTACACAAAAATCCCCTTCTACAAAGTTTTCTATGCTTTGCAAACAACGGTCTAAGTAAAATGGGCGGTTAAAAGATTTGATGAAGATATTTACCATTTGAGTTTTCTTTTTATTTTTTTTAGAAGTGTATTCTCTTTTTGGAATATAAATTTGGGTAAATTTTCTATATCATCAATTTTTTTTCCAAATAGCTTACTAATATTTCTTCTTTTGGCAGCATTTAGTAGTACAGTATGCCAAGTCTCATTTTTTATATAGGTTTTTGTTTCATCGTGAGAAAGCCCTGTTTTATGAATGCGGTATAAATAAAGTGGTTTTTTTATAAATTGAAAACTACCAATTTCATATAATTTTAGAATATAATCAATATCTTCCGCCACTTTGTAATTGGGATTTATCCCTTCTGTTCTTAAGTATGCTTCTTTTTTAAAAGTAAAAAAATGCGCTACTTCAAAATGTATATTAAAAAACAAAGGATTGTTGTTTTTTACTTTTGTGGTTTTTTTGAAAATTTTCTTAATTTTTAAGTTTTCATCACACAAATAAAATTGAGAATAGGTAGCAATGCAATCGTTATTGTGAGCTTTTACAGAAAACTCTATAGCGTCTTCTTTTAGCGCATCATCAGGATCTACAAAGCCACATATTTCTCCAGAAGAAAGTTCTACACATCTTCTTTTGGTAAAACCAACACCTTTATTTTCTTCGTTTTTATAGGTTTTTATTTTATCATCATTTTTAGTGAGTTCTATAATCTTTTCAAAAGAGCCGTCTGTAGAACAATCATCTACCAGAATAATTTCAAAATTTTGATAGGTTTGATTCTTCAAACTTACATAGCATTGTTTGAAGTATCCGTAATTGTTGTAATGAGCGATAAGAACAGAGAACTTCATTGTTACAGCGGTTTTATTACCAGTTCTTGTTGATTGATTACAACTGAACTAGCAGGAATGTTTTTATAAATAATGCACCCAGCTCCAATGATAGAATTGTCGCCAATTTCTACACCTTTTAAGACAATTACGTTGCTTCCTAGCCAACAGTTTTTGCCAATTTTTATGGGTGAGGTATTAAATTGCTGCTGTTCTACTTTTTCGGATGAGTATTGGTGATTATGGTCATAGATTTTTACAGCTTCTCCAAAAAGAGTATTCTCTCCAATTTCTATTTTTTCTAAACAATTAATAGAACAAGAATTATTCATAAATACTGCGTCTCCAATTTTTAATTCTGCTTTTTTACCTATTACAAAATTACAATTGTTTCTAATGTCTATTTTATTGCCAAAATAAATATAAGCATCAGGCGAAATAATACAATTGGTGTAATTCCCAATTTTTGTAGAATTAGGAATAGTAGATTTTTCATTTTTTCTAAGTTCTGAGAAGATTTTTTTTCTCAAAAAATACTGTAAAAGTTTATAAACCAAATTTAAGCGTGTTTTATTCACAAATTTATCAAAATAATTCTATTTTTGCTAAACAACAAATGTTTTACACAAAGTTTCTCTATGAATCTTCCTTTAGTTACCATTTCTATACCCATTTATCAATGCGAAAATTATATTATTAATTGCTTGAAATCGGTAGTGAGCCAAACGTATCAGAATTTAGAAATACTTTTGGTGGATGATTTAGGAAATGATGACAGTATGCTTTTAGTAGAAGATTTTGTTCAGAAAAATCTTCATTTGAATTTCAAAATTTTAAAAAATAAGAAAAATTCTGGGCTTTCAGTCGTGAGAAATGTAGGAATTGATAACGCTCAAGGAAAATATATTTTCTTTCTAGATTCAGATGACGAAATTACGCCAGATTGCATCTCGAAAATGGTAGAAATTGCCGAACGTGAACAAGTACAAATGGTTTGCGGAAATGTAAAAACCATAAAATTAGATACTCGAGAAGAAACCGATGCCTTCAAACTAGTAATTACTGAGAAAAAAATAGAAGGAAATAAACAGATTTTTGACCTCTTTGTTCAAGGTAAATTTCCGGTTCCGTCTTGGAATAAGCTAATCCTTCTAGATTTTTTGAAGCAAAATCAATTGTACTTTACACCGGGACTTTTTGCGCAAGATTCACTCCAAAGTTTTGAAACAGCCTTGGTTTTAGAATCGGTTTGTTTTCTGCAAGATTACACGTATATCTACTATCTTCATCAAGATTCTGTGATTCATAACCGAAAGAAAAAACATTTTGATAACTGGATTACGATTGCACAAATTTTTGAAAAGCATTACCAAAAAGAGAAAAATACTGAGCGCAAAAAACAAATTTTATCGTACATTATTGATTATAAAAATTTGACGCTTCTCATGAATTGGAAGGCGCAGAAAAATGAGCAACTCTGGAAGTACAGTTATGATGCCTACAAAAAAATAGCTTCTCTAGCTTTTGCAGATTATTGGAGTTCTGAATTTTCTAAGGAAACTAAAAAGAAGAACTTCTTGCAAAATCTACCGACAGATTTAGGTTATAAAATTTTCAGAAAAAGATTTGGGAGTTAGTAATATCTTTCTAGAATTCTCAGCAGATAATTTTCTTTGTTGGTTAATTGATTTTCAACAAAATATGGCTCTACTTCTGGAATAGAGATTTTATACGTTTGTCCGCTTTTGTATAGTTCTGTTTTGGCATTTTTAGAGTAGAATTTTTCTAAAATTTCTAAAATTTCTAAGGTTGAGAAATTCTCCAAATAAGCTACATTAATGATTTGGTTCAATCTTCCTTGATCAATTAATTCTAACGTGATGTTTTTAATATCATCAGCATCAATAAGATTTCTGGTAGCCAAAGTATGCACATTGATGATTTTTTCTTCTTTCACAGAATTTACTAAATAATTCATCAAAAGATTAGGGTTTCCGCCTTTTCCTACTGCGTTACTTACGCGGAGAATTACATATTTATGTGCCAATTCTTCTACCAATCTTTCCATTTTTAGTTTATGATTTACGTAGAGACTTGCGTTTTTAGAAGAATCATAAATACTACAAGTAGAAAAGTAGATGAATATTTTTTCAGGATTTTCTGTTAGGTGTTTTCTCAGAAGGTTTTCTTCTCGCAGAAACACAGATTTTTCTGTTTCTAGAGAGTTAGAAACGCCACTTGCAAAGAAAACTACATTTTCTCTGTCTTCATTTTTAAATAAATTCGCAATGAGTCCGTTTCCTACAATCATTTGATTTTTAGTTTTTTAAAAATTTGATTCTTGATATATTTCACTAAATAAGAAAGCGGAATTTGATTTAAAATTTGGTCAATTTCCATTTTTTGATGATTGTACACTACGTTTTTTACATTGGCCTTTCCGTCTGGAATTTCAGAGAAAAGTTTCATCAAACCATACGTATTGACTAGATTTTTATAGGTGTTTTTTTCTTCGCTCCATGCTCCATGCCAAGAACCAGAAAAATGATGTGCAATATAATTCTTCGGTAAATCTAGAGAAAAATAAGTGGAAGGATAAAGTTTTATTCCGAATTTCAATTCCTGAAATACGTCTTTTTCAGCATCAGCTCCATATTTTTTGACCAATAAATCAGAGAAAATATGGGTGTTCGGAATTTCTTCAAAAGTATTTTTATCTAAATAATATTGTAGAATGTCTTTTGCTAATTCATGATTTTTTTCTACCGCCCAAAATGCAGAATAAGGAATTCCCTTCATTTCAAAGCCACAAATAGCTTGATTTTCTAAAAATTCATTGAGCGGAAGTTTCAGCTCCATGTCTGTATCTAGGTAAAAACCACCATGTTCTAAGAGGATTTTAGCTCTTGCAAAATCAGAAACGTAAGCCCATTTTTTATTTTCGTAGGCTTTTTGGGAGAATTCGCATTGGTTTACATCAAAGTTATCTTCTGTCCATTCTATGATTTCAAAATCTGGTTGTATTTTTTGCCAACTTTCTATACAATGCTTTACAAGAGGAGACTTTTCACCTCTTCCGAACCAGAAGTAATGTATTTTTTTTGGAATCATTTAGTGTTTTTATTTTACGCCTTACGTTTTATTTATTTTGACATTAATATACCGATTTTATTTAAACCTTTTAAAATCCCAAATACTTTAATGATTTCTAGATAAAGAGAATATTTGTTGTAGTCGGGTTTAATTTTTTTACGGTATAAAATAGTCATAATATTTTCTAATAAATATTTTTTAGAAGCCTTACTGGGATGATGGTTTAAAATTTCAAAATAAGTGTCATATAAAAAATAGAAATTATTTTCTAAAATTTTTTCTAAACTATCTAGATTTACTTGGTAAGAGCCTTCATGATACCTTCTTTTTGTTAAAACTTTATTTGTAGCTATTGCATTTTCTGTAGTAAGGACTAATTTACAAAAAAAATTGTATTCCTCTGCGGATGCTCTTTTTTCTGTAAAATCTATTTTTTTTGCGATTTCTGTCTTAATAATAGGGTCAAGAGTAAGCCAATTTATTTTTTTGGTAATAAAATTTTCTGCTGTAATGGGAGTGGTGAATAAACCTCTATAGTGAATAGGATTTTTATTTTCAGGATTATTAAAATATTCACATTTAGCAATGGCATAATCATAATTTTTAGAGCAGATGAGCCTCACTTTTTCTTCTATATGATTAGGCAACATGATATCATCACTATCAAAAAAAATGATGTATTTCCCATGAGCTAGAGATTTCCCAATATTTCTGCATGCATTAGCCCCTTTTGAGTATTCTTGAGGACGCTCTATAAGCAAAAACCGAGGGTCTTTATTTGAATAATTTTTTATTATTTCTATAGATCCGTCAGTGGATCGGTCATCTACTATCATACATTCCCAATCTTCATAGGTTTGTTGTATAATAGAGTCTAGTGTTTCTCCGATTAAGTTTGCTCTATTGTAGTTAGGAATAACGATGGAGACTAGCGAGTCATTCATTTTGTATATTTTATATATATTTTTCCGAGAATATAGAAAAAACTATTTTTTAAATCTCTTAACTTATTTGTAGGTGGCAGGGTATAGTTGGTTTTCTCTATTCTTTGATGGAAGGCTCCTTTTATAAAATAATTCTTCCATTCTTTTAATTTTATTTTCCCAGTGCTTAAAAAAGGGTGTTTTACAATATAAATAGGGAAGTAAAAACCTATGGAGTTCTTCTTTTGTAAATCATGAATGAGTATTTCTTCTTCTCCTCTCATTAAAAATGTTCCCAGCCCAAACCGCTCATCAAATTTTATTTTTTTCAATTTTAAAATTTGAAGATTTACCAAAATTTCTATAGATGAAATGTAATGTTGAATGTTTTTAATTTCTTCTTTTTCAGAGCTGTAATCATTATACTCTGGTTCGCCATCATAGGTTTTTATTTTAAATGTAGCAAAGTCTATTTTTTCTTTTTGTATAATTTCTAATACTTGGTCTAGGCCTTCTTCTATATATTCTACATCGTCATCTGAGAGTAATGCATAAGGAGTTTTACAGTTTTCTATTCCAATATTTCTACTTACAGATAAGCCTTTGGTCTTAGAATCAATAATATCGATGTCTTTTCTGTTTAAAAAATCAGGAATTCTAATATGCTTAGGATTTTGAAAAACAATTAAATATTTAATGGATGGATTTTCAATTTTAATTGCTTTTTTTAGTTCTAATATCCCTTCATCATAGGTAGAAATAATTATCGTAAGTAAGTGCTCCAAATTTTTGTGTTTTTTTTAGTTATCGTATAAAATGAACTTTTCTCATTTAATGGTATCAAAAATAACTATTTTATTTAAATTATTACATGTAAAGAACATGATATGTGAGTGTTTGTTTTCTATCTATGTTTATTTAAGTAAACAAAAACAACTCTCTATTTAAGTTTTTAGAGAGTTGTTTTAACACACAAAATTTACTGATTAGAAAGCAATGTTCCCTAGATAAACAGAATTACTGGAGGTTTTAGAAACTGTGTCATACAAGAATGCATAGACTTCTACATTATACCCTAAGAAATTCTGCGGAAGCGTAACATTGGCGGTAAGTCCATCTCTGTTTGCTATGCTTTCGAAGACATAAAAGGTATTCACCTCTTCGATGTAGCACACCACATTTACGGTGTCTTCTGCTTTGGCATTACCGAAAACGGTATTGTCTTCCCAATTCAGTGTGATTACCGTTTCTGACGGTGTAGTGGTAAGATTCTGAAACCCAAAGAGTGTTCCTTTGGCTACCAATACTCTAGGATAGAGAATTTGAGTTCCTTGTTCTGTAATCTCTACCGCATTGGTAATGTGGTAAGAAGTGGCCATATTGTACTTGCTTTTCACTCCCGTGTCATTTCCAAAGTAAGTACTTAGGGTGGTTCTTAACGGATTAAGGAATTCACTCACTGCTTTAAATTTTAATCTCTGAATTCTTTGCGATTCAGTAGGCGCTTTCGCCGCTGTTTTAGGTAAAGCTCTCATAATGCTTTCACCTCTCCATGTGGAACCGATTACCGTTCCTACTTTCCCTTGGAATCCTCCGAGGATTCCTGTCTTGATTTTACCCATTGTTAATTATTTTTAGGGGTTATACAAAAAATTTGAGTCACTTGTATTAGCTCTGCAGCGCTATTACGAGTACAAATATAAATCGTAAAATATTGTAAATCAAACACTTGTCTGCTTTTGTCGGGTATTGTCTAGGTATAGCAAGTATTGTCTTGAAGTGGCGTTTTGGCTGGAGTGAGGAGATTGATTTTGTAGAGAAAATTTCTAAGAATTAAAAAATAAACAGGGTAGAAATTGGGATTTTCTACCCCTCAAAATAGGGTTTTGTTCGAATCAGGTTCGAATCAGGTTCGAGTCTGCTTCGGAAAACGGGTACTTTTTCCGAACAAAACTGCACTTTGACTGCACTTTGATTCAAAAGAAACTTATTCCAAACAATAATTAATTTGTTAACAATATGAACTAAAAAAGTTTACATTTTTTTAATTTTAAGTAACTCAAAATATTAATGTTATATAATTTTTTTAGTAAAAAAGTTTACAATTTTATATTAAAACAACTAAAAAAAATATTTTTTTTAAAAATTTATTCACTAATTTTGAAATACACTTTTGGTCTATCCCTCTGATTTACAAAGAAAAAAAGGGGTAAACCAAAGCTAATAACTTATCTATATTTTTATAAAATTCTTATTTATGACGTATTTAATTAGCGGACAAGAATTACAAAAAGCCCTAGAGGTACTTGCAGAAGTAGTAAACCCTTTAAAAAAAGCAGAATCTGTTCTAGACAGACCTTCTGATGAAGATTTATTGTTTTATGACAATGTCTCAATGATGGATAAGCTAAAGGTCTCTGAAAGAACCTTGCAACGCCGCAGAAAAAACGGTGAAATAAGATTTATTCGCTTTGGGGGTAAGATTTACTATCCTAAAAATTTTATGATACGTTCTGTAGATGAACCCGAAGTTCCAGAAGGCGAAAAAGATAAAGTTGTTCCGCTTAATGAATTTATAAAAAGATATAACACGCCAAGACCGAGAAGCAGAATAATAGATGTAGACCGACTGGCCAAAAGACTGACCTATTTCCCAAGGGGTGAAAATAAACATAGTCCTAAAGAATTAAAAAAATACATCCAACACCTCAAGGTCAAACGAAAGCTGCACCACGCCACCCTACAACTTTGGCCTAAGAAAATAAAACTGGTTGGCTTGCCCCATATAAAAAGCAATAGCATTCCCCTGAAATTTTAAATAAGAAACTCCCCAATTATGGGGAGTTTTTTTTCTCTTTTATTGTAAAAATTTAGTTTTGTAATATAATGTATCTAATAATCATTTAAATTTCACCATGCAAAGTATTTTTATTAGCTTTAAAAGGTCACTATATTATTCTTTAGCACACATTGTGTATATTGGATTAAATTTAATAGAAATGTTACTTTGTATTTTTATATATTCTTTGGTATTCATTCTCTATAATAAAAATTTTATCTTGTGTATTTCTATTTTTTAATATATCATCAGATTGTAACAAAGAAAGATTATTTGCTTCATTTTCGTTTGTTAATATCTCAATAGATTTTGAAACAAATTCTTTAATGTTTTTATAATGAGGGTATATTATAGGATCTTGTATATTGTTGGGTTTAGGGCAAAAGTCCCAACAAATTAGTGGTGTTCCAGTTGAACATATGTCTAATCCAGCATAGCCAGCAGGTCTGTCATTATTATAGCCATGAAACCAAGATAAGTTTATTTCTTCGCTAATAACTGTTTTAGTAATATCTTCTGAATGACCTCTAAAGAAAATTTTATCTTCAATACCAAGTCTTTCTATCATATCCATTATTCCATAATTTAAAGGATTACCATTTCCGAAAATATGCAATTCTGTATTTGGAAGTTTGTCTAATAAAATTTGAAAAGAATAAAAGAAAGGGTCTAATGGCTTAAATGGGTTTAATCTTGTGAAAATTCCGATTTTTTTTATTTTGGAATTTGTAAAAACCCATTTTTTATCGTCCTTATTTGTTTCCATCAGTAAAGGAACATGTACAAAATCATAGTTTTCAAATTGTTCTAGTTCATATTTTAGTTCATGCTCTTTGAATGGGGTGCAAAAATTGTAATGTAAACTATGATTGAATTTGTCATATAAGTCTCTTTTTTGAAATCTTGACGTCATCATGTGTATAAGACTTTTCTCTCTTATATCATCATCTATAGAGTTGATATAAATATACTCGCCCATCCAATGAATAACGTCGTACTGATTCATAAAAGAATTGAGTTCTTTTTTCCAACTAGATGTTATTTTAGATTTTAGATTTATTTTTCTCAATATTCTATTAATTAGATTGTATTCTCTTTTATCAACAATATAATTATCTGCATAAATAATTTTTGTGCCTAACTCTTTATGCAGGTTTTCATAATATCTAATTTTCCATAGTGGACTTATATCATTTCTTTTCTCTAAGCAAAAAATGCTTATTTCAAATTTTTCTTTATTAAGAAATTTGTCTATTTCGTATGCAAATCTTTCTGCGCCAGCTCTATAGAAGCCAGCGACTACAAATAGGATTTTAATTTTTGGCATATTCTTTTATTGTGTCTATTATTTTATACTGTTCTTCTGCAGAGAGCTCATAATAAAATGGAAGTCTTAATAAGCAATCTGTAAATTTATCTGAATTTGGCATTTCAAAAAGGTCATTATTTTTAAGGTAGTACTCGCTTTTATTAAGACTTAAATAATGAAAAACAGGATGTATTTCTTTGCTTTTCATGTGATTAATTAGAGAGCTTCTTTCCTCATAAGAATTACAGACAATATAAAACATGTGCCCATTATTAGTAGCGTAATTTGGTATTTTGGGGAGCTTAATCAATTTATTATTGTCTAAATCCTGAAGAGAGTAATAATAATTTTCCCATATTTGTTTTCTTTTCTCTTGTATGGTATCTAAATGCTCAAGCTGAGCAAATAAAAATGCAGCAATAATTTCGGAAGGTAAAAAAGAAGAGCCAATATCAACCCAACCATATTTATTAACCTCACCACGAAAGAAAGCACTTCTGTTCGTTCCTTTTTCTCTTATGATTTCAGCTCTTTCAAAATATTCAGGATGATTTATAACAAGCATTCCTCCTTCTCCCGCTATAATATTTTTAGTTTCGTGAAAAGAGAAAGCTGCAAAATGCCCAATAGAGCCTAGGGCTTTTTTTGTTCCGTTAGAAAAGGTATAATAACTGTCGATAGCTTGTGCGGCATCTTCAATTACAAATAAATTATGCATTTTTGCGAGATTCAATATTTTTTCCATATCACAAGCTATACCAGCGTAGTGAACGGGTACAATAGCCTTTGTCTTTGGAGTAATAAGTTTTTCAATAGATTCAGGATCAACATTGGGATTATCTGAATATGAATCCGCAAAAATTATTTTTGCACCTCTTAGTGCAAATGCATTTGCAGAAGATACAAACGTGTAGCTAGGAACAATCACTTCGTCTCCTTCTTTAATATCGCAAAGGATTGCTGCCATTTCTAAAGCATCTGTGCAAGAGGTTGTTAATAATACTTTAGGAAAAGAATATTTGGCTTGGAAAAAATCTTGACACTTTTTTGTGAAAATACCATCTCCTGATATTTTTCCACTTTTTACAGCATCTTCTATGTATTTTAATTCATTCCCAATGATAAAAGGTTTGTTAAATGGAATCATTTTTTAAATATTTTTTTGCAGGAATACCAATATATAAACCATTTTCTGTAATAGATTCTATAATAAGTGCAGATGCTCCTATTTTAGTTTTTGATGTTATTGTAATGTTATCAATAATTGTAGAGTTAATTCCCAATGTGCATTCGTCATTTATTTTTACAAAACCAGCAATGGCCACTCTAGGGGATAAAAAACAATGCTTGCCTACTTCTGAATCGTGAGATATGGTACATCCAATATTAATTATTGTATTTGCTTTTATAACACTATTAATGTCTATTATACAGCCTGGATAAATAACGCAACCTTCTTCAATATTAGCACTTTCAGATATGATCGAGGAGCTATGTATAATTTTTCCAAATGTTATTTTATCTTTGAGTTGTTCGTAAATTTTTTTCTTAAATTCTAGATGTTTGTATCCGATGCCAATAATCAATTCATCAAAAACTTTATCATTAAAAGCTTTTTCTATATCTACTAATTTACCAACTACTTTATTATTGTTTTGTTGTGTATTGTTGTCATAGTAATCATCAAAAAAAACTACTCCATCATAATGGTTATCATTAATCGCATAATCCGCGATTTGCTGACCTAAATCACCTGCGCCAATAATGCCTAAAGTTTTCATTATTTTCTAGTTGATTTTAAATATTTATATGCGTCTTCTCCCGTATTGAAAATTAAATCTAATATAGATACACCGTGTTCAAATGGAGGATATAATTGTTCATATTCTTTATAGCCAATATAATCAAACCATTCTAAATTGATATTGTTTTTTGTAAACAATGCTTCATCAATATAATTTTTTGCTGAAGGACCACTAAGATAAATATTAGAATTTGATTGTTTACAGATATTTATAAGCCTCTCTGTTTTTCCATCTCCAATATTGTAATCTGTAGAAAAGCTAATTTTTGTGCTAATTTTTAAAAATTTGTTTATTTCATTTAAAAAAGTATAATTAATTTCTGATATATAATCTAATCTTGATGCTTGTTCATATATATTAAAAATAAAATCTTTACATTCTTTGAATTTAGTTGCTTTTCCATAGTTTGTTTGTAAAGAATTTTTATGCTTGATGTACCATTTATTATCTGCAATTTTAGTTTCGTTTATTTTTTGATTTAGTTTTTCTATCTTCACAGGTATGGTTAACCAAATTAAACCATTTGTTGTTTTTATTTTATTTCTATTTCTCCAATCATTTTTGGTGTACTGCATTTCATCATAAATGATAAATTCATCTACACTACCCATTATATCAAAATATCCTTTCCAAGGAATATAATTAGATTGCAGAATTGCTATTTTTTTCATTTTAGATTTTGTTCCAATATAGTTCAGGTCTTATGAAGCCATTTATTTTTCCTAAGTATCCATTTTCTCTTTGTTTGTCTTTAATCTCAAAAGTTAACAATTCATCTTGAATAAATAATAAAGACATCGCTGTTGTATGTACATATAACATTATTTGATAAGTGTCATCATTTAAGAGGTTTTTAGGAATATTACAAGCTACTTTAATTTTTCTATTTTTTTCAAAGCTAAATATTTGCGCACTTCCAAAAATTGTATCCCCTCTAGTATTTTTTAAGTCAAAACCTATTGATAACTCATCATAATTAGATTGATTAATAATTTCAAAAACTAACTTAAAATCAGAACTAACGTCAATAAATTCAGATGGATCTTCAGTAGATGTGTTATCAACAGATGCGTAAGATATTTTTATAAATTCATTTCCTAGAGCATTTTCAATTTCATTAAAATTAATTGTTCTATTATTTGATATATTGTTAGCTAAGTAATTTTTAATTAAAAGTTCTGGGCTTCCTATTTCTTGAATTAAGCCTTGTTTTAAAGTTATTGCTTTAGAACATAAAGTTTCCACCGCTGTCATATTATGACTCACAAAAAGCACGGTTCTACCTTCACCTTTGCTTACATCACCCATTTTGCCCAAACATTTTTTTTGAAATTCTGCATCGCCTACCGCCAGTACTTCATCTACTATGAGGATTTCAGATTCTAGATGTGCAGCTACTGCAAAGGCCAAGCGTACATACATCCCAGAAGAGTATCTTTTTACGGGGGTGTCTATATATCTTTCAACGCCAGAAAAATCTACAATTTCATCAAATTTTCTTGTGATTTCTTTTCGGGTCATTCCTAGAATTGCACCATTTAAGAAAATATTTTCTCTACCCGTCATTTCTGGGTGAAAACCTGTGCCCACTTCTAGCAAAGAGGCTATTCTGCCTTTGGTATAAATGCTTCCTGTAGTAGGTTTGGTTACACGGCTTAGTAATTTAAGTAGGGTAGATTTACCGGCACCATTTCTGCCAATAATTCCCACGGCATCGCCTTGCTCTATTTCAAAATTAATATCTCGCAGAGACCAAACGTAATCGCTGTCTCCTTTGGTGCTTCTATCATTGGTTTCGCCTATTTTTAGATAAGGATCTTCCTTGCCTCTTATTTTATGCCAAAAACGATTCAGGTCATGAGAAATGGTTCCTGTACCTACCTGCCCAAGACGATATTGCTTAGAGATGTTTTCTGCTTTTATGACAATGTTTTTATTCAATTTTTTAAGTTAAGAGGTTAAAAGGTTATAAAGTTATGAGGTTATAAAGTTATAAAGTTATGAGGTTATGAGGTTATAAAGTTAAAAGGTTATAAACTTATGAATGATTTGGTAATTAGTATTTCTTAATACTTTGTTTTTTTATTCTTTTACTTCATCATCAAATTTTCAAATTATCACATTATCACATCACTTTTTTACACCGTATCCATAAACCCCTTTTCAACTTTGTTGAAAATTACGGTTCCTATCGCCAAAAGTATCAGAATGATGATAGTGCTATAAACTAGCATAATAGGATTAAATTCACCTACGCCCATCCAAGCATATTTAAAGCCTTCAAAAATTCCAGTTAGCGGATTGTATTTAGCATAAGGCTGTATTTTAGCAGATAGCATAGAGGTAGGGTAGATTACTGGTGTAGCATACATATACAAGCTTATACCAAAAGTAAGCAACATGCTGAGGTCTCTGTATTTGGTGGTTAATGAAGAAAAAATCATCCCTACACCTAATGCAAAAAGAGACATCATCAAAATAAATATCGGGGTGAATAAAACCCACCAATTAGGTGTTACCTCTCCTTTGTACCAATAATAAAAGAAAACAACCAGAAATAGTAGAAATTGTACACCGAATCTCATAAGGTTAGAAATTACAATGGTAATGGGCATTACCAATCTTGGGAAATAGACTTTTCCGAAAATCCCTGCATTTCCTACGAAAACGTTAGAAGTGCCACCTAATGAACTCGAAAAATAGTTCCAAAGCGTTACTCCTGCGAGATAAAAAAGAATTTTAGGGGCGCCATCTGTAGATAAATTGGCAATGTTGCCAAATACAATAAGATAAACTACGGTAGTAAAAATAGGGTTGATAAAAAACCAAAGAGGTCCCAAAATGGTTTGTTTAAAGCTAGAGACAAAATCTCTTTTTACAAACATATAGACCAAATCTCGGTAGTCCCAAACTTCTTTTAAGTTTAATTTGAATAAAGAATGCTCGGAGCTAATGACATTAGTCCATTCTGTGTTTTTATTTTCCATCTATGTTTTAATAATATGTACCAAAAAGAAGTTTAATTACAAAAATATAGAAAATCTTCCTAATGGTTGTAAAAAAATAGATAAACCTATCTCTGCCTTATAATCAGGTAGTTTTTTACAATAATTTTTTTAAATACTCCCCATAGCCACTTTTTCCATATTTTTCGGCAGCAGCTAAGAGTTGTTCTTTATTGATAAAGCCTTTTTTGTAGGCAATTTCTTCTATGCAAGAAATCTTGAAACCTTGTCTTTTTTCTAGAACTTTTACAAATTCTGAAGCTTCGTGTAGCGAGTCAAAAGTTCCCGTATCTAGCCAAGCTGTTCCGCGAGACATTACGCCCACTTCTAATTCTCCTTTTTCTAGATAAATTCTATTAACATCGGTAATTTCTAATTCTCCTCTTGGTGAAGGTTTTAGATTTTTGGCAATTTCTACCACTTGATTATCATAGAAATATAAACCTGGAACTGCGTAATTAGATTTCGGGTGTTGTGGTTTTTCTTCAATAGAAACAGCTTTATAATTTTCATCAAATTCTACTACACCATATCTTTCTGGGTCTGAAACTTGATATGCGAAAACGCAACCGCCTTTTACGTCTGTTTTGCTTTCTAACAGTTTAGGTAAGCCACTTCCGTAGAATATATTATCTCCCAAAACTAGAGCAACAGAATCGTCACCAATAAATTCTTCTCCCAAAATAAAAGCTTGAGCTAAACCATCTGGGGAAGGCTGAACTTTATATTCAAACTTACAGCCAATAGAAGAACCATCTCCCAATAATTTTTTGAAACTTTCTTGATCTTGAGGTGTGGTGATAATTAAAATCTCACGAATCCCTGCCAAAAGCAATACAGAAAGCGGATAATAAATCATGGGTTTGTCATAAACAGGCATCAGTTGCTTGCTCACTGCAATGGTTAATGGGTAGAGTCTGGTTCCAGAGCCTCCCGCGAGGATAATTCCTTTCATAATATTTACACGAATTGCACGAATTTTCTCTAATCTATCGAATTTTTCGTTGAGTTATAAATTAATTATTCTTTTATATTTCAAGGATTTTTCACCGAAATTGATGAGCAGTCCTAATTTTTTATCTGTAGCTTTTAAGTAGTTTAATGTTTGTTTTGTGAAATTTTCATGAATGAAAGAAACTGCTTTAATTTCTAATATTATGTTATCAAAACAAATAAAATCTGCTTTATATTTTTTATCTAATTTTTCGCCATTGAAAAATAAATCAAGTTTTACCTCTCTCTGATAAGGGATATTATTTTTAATAAATTCTTTTTCTAATACCTCCGAATAAACAGCTTCTAAAAATCCATTTCCTAAAGTAGAATGAATGTTCATGCAAATCCCAATAATTTTATAGCTTTCTTCTTTAAAAATTATTTTTTCATCCATTAATTAGAGAAATTCGTTTTAATTCGAGTTATTTAGAATATTGCGAAGCATAATATTTTTGATAATCTCCAGAAGTTACATTATTTAGCCATTCTTCGTTTTCTAAGAACCAATCAATGGTTTTTGATAATCCTTCTTCGAAAGTTACACTTGGTTTCCAGCCTAAATCTTTGTTCAATTTTGTTGCATCAATAGCATAACGCTTATCGTGACCAGGTCTATCTTTTACGAATGTAATCAATTTCTCGCTATAACCTGCTGGTTTTCCTAATTTTGCATCCATTTGTTTGATGAGTTCTTTAATCAAATCTATATTTTGCCATTCATTCCAACCGCCAATATTGTAGGTTTCTCCAGTTTTTGCTTCATGGAAGATTTGGTGAATAGCTTTAGCGTGGTCTACCACATATAACCAGTCTCTGGTGTATTTTCCATCGCCATAAATTGGTAGCGGTTTTTCGTTGATAATATTGTGAATACAAAGCGGAATCAGTTTTTCAGGAAAATGATTCGGGCCATAATTGTTAGAGCAATTGGAAACCACGAAAGGCAATCCGTAGGTGTTACCATAAGAACGAACCAAATGATCAGAAGCCGCTTTGCTGGCAGAATAAGGAGATTTCGGGTCATAAGAAGTTTCTTCGGTAAAGAATCCTGTTTCGCCAAGAGCTCCGTAAACTTCGTCTGTGGAAACGTGGTAGAAAAGGTTTTCTCTTTTTCCTTCAGGGAAATTCCCATGTTGATGGTCTGGATTGAGCGTCCAAAATTCTTTACATAAATTCAGAAGATTTGCCGTTCCAAAAGCATTGGTGTTGATAAATGCATTCGGGTCTGTGATGCTTCTGTCTACGTGAGACTCTGCAGCCAAATGAATGACTGCATCAGGATGATGTTTTTCAAAAACTTTTCTGAGTTCTTCAGGTTTTGTAATATCTGCTTTTTCAAAAAAATAATTGGGTTTGTTTTCTATATCCTTTAAATTCTCGAGGTTCCCAGCATACGTTAAAGCATCTAGGTTAATGATATTATATTCTGGATTGTTTTTTACAAATTCACGAACTACGTGTGAACCAATAAATCCCGCTCCTCCAGTAATGATGATGTTTTTCATATTATTGCAATCGGATTTCAGCAGTCAGCAATTAGCTTTTTTAATATTTTACTTGTATCTTTTTACTTTTTACTTGGTTCTTACCTCACGGTTTTTCTTCCGATAGATTTATAGAAGAAACCACTTCCTTCTGCTTGTTCCATAGAGAACATATTTCTACCATCGAAAATCACTTTATTTTTCAATTTAGAAGCCATTAATTCAAAATTAGGATTTTTGAACTCACTCCATTCTGTGGCAATTAATAAGCAATCTGCATCTTCTAGAGCAGAATACATGTCTTTTGCATATTCTATTTTGTTGCCTAAGATTTTTCTTACATTTTCTTCTGCGATGGCATCATAAGCTACTACTTGAGCTCCTTTTTCTAATAGAAGTTCAATATTGTCTAAAGAAGAGGCCTCTCTAATATCGTCCGTATTTGCTTTGAAAGCCAATCCCCACATTGCAATCTTTTTGCCTTCTATATTTCCTCCGAAATATTTTTCGATTTCGTCTACTAAGATTACTTTTTGTTTTTTATTGATGTATTCTGTGGCTTCTAAAATTTTAAAATCAAAATTTTCTTCTTTTCCAGATTTGATTAATGCTTTTACATCTTTAGGAAAACAACTTCCTCCGTAACCAATTCCTGGGAAAAGAAAACGGTGCCCAATTCTATCGTCACTACCCATTCCAAGACGAACTTTATCTACATCTGCGCCTACTTTTTCGCAATAATTGGCGATTTCGTTCATGAACGTAATTTTCACTGCTAAGAAAGAATTGGCTGCATATTTGGTTAATTCTGAAGATTTTTCATCCATGAAAATAATCGGAACACCAGTGTTGGTAAATGGCTGATAAATTTTTGCCATAATGTTTTTTGCTTTTTCAGAAGAACTTCCTACCACTACTCTAGAAGGATTCATAGAATCTTTTACTGCAAAACCTTCGCGAAGAAATTCTGGATTAGAAACTACATCAAAAGGGATTTGAGTTTTAGCAGATATTACTTCTCTTACTTTGTCTGCAGTGCCTACAGGAACGGTAGATTTGTTTACAATCACTTTATAACTCGTCATCATTTCTCCAATTTGATTGGCTACACCTAAGACGAAAGATAAATCTGCACTTCCGTCACCACCAGGAGGTGTAGGTAGTGCTAAATAGATGACGTCTGATTGGTCTAATGCTTCTTTTAAGTCTGTAGTAAAGAATAAACGATTGGCTTGAATGTTTCTGTGAAACATTTCCTCTAAGCCAGGTTCGTAAATAGGGACGATACCCTTTTTCATTCTTTCTACTTTATTTTCATCAATGTCTACACAATATACTGTGTTACCAAGTTCGGCGAGTGTGGTGCCAGTTACGAGTCCTACATATCCGGTTCCTACTATTGAAATATTCAAAGCTTTATATTTTTAAAATTCATGCAAAGTTAATGAATTTTTGAGTTCTAAGGTAAATTCTTAATGTTTTGAAAACCAACAATCTTTGTAAAATTGAAAATTATTATGTATATTTGCCACGGATTAACGGAAAAGAAATGAGAAGGCTTCGAAAGAAAGCCTTTTTTCGTAGCGTAACCTCAAATGTGATTATGGATTTTAGAGCAAAAGTAGAGCAACTCGTTCATGAGTTTTTAGAAACTAGAAAAGACCTGTATCTCGTTGATTTAAAGATTTCTGCAGGAGATGATGTAACAGTAATTTTAGATGGAGATGAAGGTTTAAGTCTTCAGGATTGTCTTGATGCAAGTAGAGCAATAGAATTTAATCTTGATAGAGAAGAACATGATTTTTCTTTACAAGTCATGAGTCCGGGATTAAGTGAGCCGTTGAAACTTCCTCGTCAGTTCAAAAAAAATATGGGCAGAGAGATAGAAGTACTTCTGAATTCTGATGAGAAAATACAAGGTGAAGTAGTAGCGGTAGATGATGAAAAAGTAACCATTGTGTTAAGATACAGAAGGCCTAAATTAATAGGAAAAGGAAAAGAAGATGTGGTAGAAAATAAAGAAATTCCTTACACTGAGATAAAAAAGGCTCTTGTAGTCATTAAATTTTAGTCTTTTTAGGGCTAAAATGGTTTAAATAACATTAAAATTAATATAAAAAAATTAAAATGGACAATTTAGCGTTGATTGAATCCTTTGGTGATTTTAAAGACGAAAAAGGGATTAGTAAGATTGATTTAATGGCCATCATTGAAGATTCATTGAAAACTCTTTTGAGAAAAAGATATGATTCTGATGACCATTTTGACGTGATTGTAAACCCTGATAAAGGAGATTTTCAGATATTTCTAAATAAAACAATTGTGGAAGATGAAATGTCAGAAGATGATGATTTAGAAATAGAAATTTCAGAAGCGAAAAAAATAGACCCTACTTTCGAAGTAGGTGAAGAATATACTCAAGAAATTCCTGTAGCACAACTAGGAAGAAGAAATATTTTAACCCTTAAACAAATTCTAGCAACTAAATTGCAAGAGCATAACAATGCAATGCTTTATGAGCAGTTTAAAGATAGAATTGGAGAATTGGCCATCGGTGAAGTACATCATATTCGTCACAAACATGTAATTTTGTTAGATGATGAAGGTAATGAATACATTTTACCAAAAGAAAACCAAATTCCTTCTGACTTTTTCAGAAAAGGAGATAATGTAAGAGCGATAATAGAGACTGTAGATTTCAAAGGTTCTAAGCCTCAAATTATCGTTTCTAGAACTGCTCCTAAATTCCTAGAAAAGTTATTAGAACTTGAGATTCCGGAAATTCAAGATGGTACTATTATTTTGAAAAAAGTAGTGAGAATTCCTGGTGAAAAAGCGAAAATCGCGGTAGATGCTTATGATGATAGAATAGACCCAGTAGGAGCTTGTGTAGGGGTGAAAGGTTCTAGAATTCATGGAGTAGTAAGAGAATTGAGAAATGAAAATATAGACGTTATTCAATGGTCTAAAAATTCAGAAATTCTTGTGAAGAGAGCACTTGGTAATGTAACGATTAATAAAGTAGAAATCAATGAAGATGAAAACTACGCATTAGTTTATACGCCAGTAGAAGAAATTTCTAAAGTAATTGGTAAACAAGGTCAAAACATTAGATTGGCATCTTGGTTATCTGGTTTTGAAATAGATGTTTACAGAGAAAAACAAGCAGATGATGATGTGGAATTAACAGAATTCGATGATGAAATCGAAGCTTGGATTATTGCTGAGTTTAAGAAAGTAGGTTTAGAAACAGCGAAAAGTGTATTAGATAAAGATACAGAAGCGTTAGTAAACATGACAGACTTAGAGGAAGAAACGATAGAAGAAGTAAAAAGAATTCTAAAAGCAGAATTCGAAGATTAATATCTTTAATTTTATAACAAAAATAATTTGGCTTAATAGCCTAAAAGCAATTTACAATCAATGCCAAAAATTAGATTAAATAAAGCGGTAAAGGAATTTAATATCTCGATGTCTAGATTAGTAGAGTTTCTACAATCAAGAGGCTTCGAAGTAGAAAGCAATCCAAACGCTCAATTAGAAGAAGCGGCATATGCAGCATTAGAAGCGGAGTTTGCTAGAGATAGCGAACAGCGTAAAGCTTCTCATGAGGTAGTGATTTCTAAGGTTCCAGAAGAAAAGTTAGAAATTGAACCTAAAAAACCAGAAGTGATCAAAGCGAAAGCTCCATCTATCGGTGAAGCTAGAGTTTTGGGTAAAATAGAATTAGAAAAACCTAAGGCAGAGGTTCCTGCTGTAGAGCCAGTAATCGCTCCAGAGGAACCGAAAAAGGAAGAAATTAAAAAAGAAGAGCCTAAAAAAGAGGAACCTGTGGAACTTAAAGTTTTGGATAAAATTGATTTAAGCAAAATAGAATCTAATAAACCAAAACCTTCTCCTAAAAAAGAAGAAAAACCTAAGCAAGAAGCTCCGAAATTTGAGAAAAAAGAACTTCCGAAGCCAGAAGTGAAAAAAGAGCAACCAAAAGCTCCAGTAAAAGAAGAAACTACCTCTGTGAAATTTGATGAGCCTGAAAAAATTAAAACGGTTTATCAAAAACTAGATGGACCGAAAATTGTCTCTACAGAAAAAATAGACCTTTCTCAGTTCCAAACTAGACCTTCTAAACCAGACCCAAATAAGAAGAAGCAGAGAAAGAGAATTAATAATGGTCCAGCTCCTACACAAGGTCAAAATCAACAAGGTCAAGGTGGTAACAACAACCAACAAGGTGGTGATAAAAAACCTTTTAACAGAGATAATAACAATCGTCCGAACCAAGGCGGTGGAAACAACAACCAAGGTGGTGCAAACAGAAACAGACCTCATAGCCCTAATTATAAAGGCGGCGGTCATAAAGGCAGAGAAAAAGTAATGCCTGTAGAACTTTCTGATGAGCAAATTAAAAATCAAATTAAAGAAACTTTAGAAAAACTCACCAATAAAGGAGGTAAATCTAAAGGTTCTAAATATAGAAAAGAAAAGAGAACCTACCGTAGAGAGCAGGATGAATTGCAGCAAGAGCTAGAAGCAGCAGACAGAACACTTCGTGTTACTGAATTTATCACTGTTTCAGAGTTGGCATCCTTAATGGATGTAAGTGCTACAGAAGTAATTTCTGCATGTTTCTCTTTAGGTGTAATGGTTACCATGAACCAAAGATTAGAAGCAGATACACTTACTTTAGTGGCTGATGAATTTGGTTACAAAATAGAATTTGCAGATGCAGATTTAGAAGCAGAATCTGAAGAAGAAGTACAAGATACTGAAGAAGATTTATTACCAAGAGCTCCTATTGTGACCGTAATGGGACACGTAGACCACGGTAAAACTTCATTATTAGACTACATCAGAAAAACCAATGTAATTGCTGGTGAATCTGGAGGTATTACACAGCATATCGGTGCATACAATGTGAAATTAGAAGGAGGGCAAAAAATTACATTCTTAGATACACCAGGTCACGAAGCCTTTACAGCGATGAGAGCGAGAGGAGCACAGGTTACAGACATCGTAATTATTGTAGTAGCTGCGGATGATGATGTAATGCCACAAACCAAAGAAGCAATTGCTCACGCACAAGCGGCAGGTGTTCCTATGATTATTGCCATCAATAAAGTAGATAAACCAAATGCTAATCCAGACAATATTCGTCAACAACTTTCTGGAATGAATATTCTAGTTGAAGAATGGGGAGGAAATGTACAAGCACAAGAAATTTCTGCAAAATTTGGTAATAATGTAGACTTATTATTAGAAAAAGTATTGCTTCAAGCAGAAATGTTAGAATTAAAAGCTAATCCTAATAAAAATGCAACTGGTGCAATCATTGAAGCATCTTTAGATAAAGGAAGAGGATATGTTTCTACTGTATTGGTACAAGCTGGTACACTTAGAGTAGGAGATTATGTAGTAGCCGGTAAAAACCATGGTAAGATTAAAGCTATGCTAGATGAAAGAGGAAGACAGCTTACTGAAGCAGGTCCTTCCATTCCTGTAACGATTTTAGGTTTAGATGGTGCTCCAACTGCTGGTGATAAATTTAAAGTTTACGAAGACGAAAGAGAAGCGAAATCTATTGCGAACAAGCGTGAACAATTACAGAGAGAACAAACTATCAGAACTAAAAAACACCTTACTTTAGATGAATTAGGAAGAAGAATTGCTCTAGGTGATTTCAAAGAATTGAACATTATCCTAAAAGGAGACGTGGACGGTTCTGTAGAAGCACTTTCTGATCAGTTACAAAGACTTTCTACTGCCGAAATCAGCGTGAATATTATTCACAAAGGAGTTGGTCAAATCACTGAATCAGACGTATTATTAGCTGCAGCATCAGATGCTATTATGATAGGATTTAATGTAAGAGCTGGTGCTAATGCAAAAGAATTGGCAGACAGAGAAGAAATAGAAATCAGAACTTATTCTATTATCTATGCAGCAATAGACGATGTAAAAGAAGCGATGGAAGGTATGCTTTCTCCAGAAATCAGAGAACAAGTAATAGGTAATGTTGAAATTAGAGAAACATTCAAGATTTCTAAAGTGGGTACTATTGCTGGTTGTATGGTTCTAAACGGAAAAGTAACCCGTAATTCTAAAATTAGACTTCTCCGCGATGGAATTGTAAAATTCGATGGTGAATTAGAATCTCTAAAACGTTTCAAAGACGATGTAAAAGAAGTTACCAAGGGTTATGAGTGTGGTCTTAACATTAAAGGCTATAATGACATAGAAGTAGGTGATATCTTAGAAGTCTATGAAGAAATAGAAGTAAAGAAAAAACTTAAATAGTTTATTTACAATAGCAAATCCCGAGTAATATCGGGATTTTTTATGAACTGAACTCTATTTATAATAATTCTAAATAAAATTTATTATTATTGATGAATTTTTAAAAAAAACCATTGTAATCATGTTTTGACTATAAAATAATTAAAATTAAACACTTATTAATGATTTGATTTAAAAGATAATTTTTAATTAATGAAATTTAATTGTCATTGCATAAAATTTAACATATTTAATATTTGGTTATGTTAAAATTAATTAACATTTTTGCCTCCAATAATATTAAATATTGTTAATATGAATGGGAAATTAAAAGTTTTAAGTGCTGGTGTACTTTTTTTTATAGGCGGACAATTTGTTCAAGCTCAACAAAAAAAAGACGAGGCAAAAGAAAAAGAAATTGAAGAAGTGGTAGTTGTAGGTTACGGTACGCAGAAAAAATCTGATGTAACCTCATCTGTTGCTACTGTAAAAGGTGATGCCATTGCTAACCTTAATACTCCAACATTTGAAGCTCAGTTAGCGGGGCGTTCTTCTGGGGTACAAGTTGTAAATAACTCTGGTGAAATTGGGAGAGCTCCTACAGTTAGAATTAGAGGGATTAACTCTATTTCATCAGGAACTTCTCCATTATACGTTGTAGATGGTGTTCCAATTTTTTCTGGAGATACAGGTGGTGGAAACACTGCTGCAAATGCATTAGGAGACATTAATCCTGCTGATATTGAAACCATGACTGTCTTAAAAGATGGAGCAGCTACTGCAATTTATGGTTCGAGAGCGGCAAATGGTGTAATATTAATTACAACTAAAAAAGGAAAATCAGGAAGATTTTCTGTAACTTACAACAATCAGTTTAGTATTGCGAATGTTGTTAAAAAGTTTGATTTACTAGAAACCCCTGATTTTATAACTATTTCAAATGAGAAGGCTGCGGCTGTAAATTCAATTTGGGCAAGGGGTGCAGATTTCAATACAGATTGGCAAGATGCAGTTCTTAGGACTGGTACTCAAACGGATCATTTTCTTTCTATGACAGGAGGTTTAGGTAATGGTAATTACTATGCTTCTTTTGGTTATACAAATCAAGAGGGTGTTATTAAGCCAAATGGAATGGAGAGAATCTCGGTAAGAATGAATGCTGATCAAAAAGTAACCAATTGGTTAAAATTATCATCTAGTTTGTCTTACTCTGAAACTCAATATAAGGGTTTAAATAATGGGTATAACTCTATCTCAGGTGCAATGTTTAGTGCAGTGAGACAACTACCGAATACACCTATCTATGATCCTTCTACTCCTACTGGATATAATATTTTTACTTCTGGTACCACAAGTATGGTAGGACAATGGGATAACTACATTCCAATTACCAGTAGCTTAACCAATATTGCTTATATTGTAAATAATAATAAGTATCAATCAGATTTGACAAGATTTATTGGTAGTATAGCTGCTGATGTTAAAATTACGGATTGGGCAAGCTACAAACTACAAATAAGTAAAGATAGATCTGTTACTACAGGTTTCTTGTATTGGAACAGAGTTCATGGAGATGGTTTTTCGAGAGGAGGATATATTGATAATAATTATCTAAATCTTGACAGATGGAATATTCAAAACATTGTAGATTTAAAAAAATCATTCCAAGATCATAACTTTAATTTAGTTTTGGTTAATGAATTCCAAAAACAAAAATCTAATTATTTCTTTGGTCAAGGACAAGGTCTTTCGAGTGACTATTTTGGAGAAGTAGGATTGATTTCAGGATCTTATACTACTCAGTACTCAGGAGGTTCTAATACGGAGAATGGACTAATTTCTTATGCGGCAAGATTAAGCTATAATTATGATAATAAATACTTTATTCAAGGGACTATAAGAAGAGATGGTTTATCAGCATTGCCAACTGCAAATAAATGGGGTAATTTCCCTGGTCTATCTTTAGGTTGGACGGTTTCTAATGAGAATTTCTTAAAAGGAAACAAGGTATTATCTGAATTAAAACTTAGAGCTTCATATGGTAAAGTAGGGAATACAGATATAGGAAATTATCCTTATTTAGGTCTTTATGGTCCATTTAAGTATGCAGATTACACAGGTATAGCATATTCACAAGCTGGTAACGATCAGTTAAAATGGGAAACGAATGTTAAGAAAAATATTGGAGCAGACTTTGGTTTTGCAAACAATAGATTAACTTTTAGTGCAGATTATTTCATTAATCAAAATGATGGATTAATCTTGGCTGTTCCTGTTCCACCTTCACTAGGGGTTCCAGGAAACTCTATCAATAAGAATATTGGTAGTATGGAAAATAAAGGTTTTGAATTTTCTCTAGGTGCAGATCTTGTTAAAAACGAAAACTTTACTTGGAATGTAAATGGTAACCTTACTTTGATGGATAATAAAGTGTTAGCTCTTGTAAATGGTGATATTTATCCGTCACAAAACGGGCAAACTGCTTATTTAATCAGAGAAGGAGAGTCACTAAGATCTTTATATGGATTTAAATATTGGGGTGTAAATATGGCTAATGGTAACCCTGTTTATTACAAAGCAGATGGTAGTTTAGTTCAAGGAAACTTAAATAATAGCACATATTACGTATTTGATCCTTCTAATCCTTCAGTTCTAGGAGCTCAATCCACCTTAGGAAATGCAGATAGATTTATTTTAGGAAATACATTGCCAACTTATTTTGGAGCCTTAAATACCAGTATGAAATATAAAAATTTTGATTTTGGAGTAATGGCAAGATTTAGTGGGGGTAATAAAATATTTAACGTAACGAGAAGAGAATTGCTTAACCAAGATTTTTATAACAATGGAACAGAAATTCTTGGAAGATGGCAGAGTGCAAGCAATCCAGGAGACGGATGGACTCCAAGACTTTATGGAACAAAAGGAAGTTTCGTAAATTTAGAAGGGGTTGCTAACTCTAGATTTGTAGAAAAAGGCGATTTTGTAAAAGTTGATAATATTACTTTAGGATATTCATTTGATAAATCTGTTATAGAAAAAGTGAGTTTGTCGAAGTTTAGAGTTTATGCAGTATTGCAAAATGCAATCATGTTTACAAAATATACAGGTATAGATCCTGAAATGGAAAGTACAGGTATGGATTATAATTCTGTGCCGAGACAAATGACATTTTCAATGGGTATAAATGCAACCTTTTAAAATTTAAAAAAAATGAAATTAGTAGAATTTAATACAATTAAGAAATATGTCTTTGGTTCATTATTAGCATCGTTGCTATTTGTTTCATGTACCGAAGAAAATGTTATAGAATTAGAGCCATATAACCAGATCAGTGAAAATGTAGCATTTGATTCTAAGGAAAATATTATTTTGTCTGTGAATGGTATGTATCAGGCTGCTCAAGTAGGTCAATATAATGGTACGGGAAGAGGTTATCCTTTTGGAGCGGCTTATTTTCAGCAAAATGATATGAGGGGTGAAGACATGGTAAATACCGCAGCTTTTTATGCCATTACTTATGCTAACACTTGGGATCCTTCAGGTGCACTAAATACAGTGTATTATTGGATCGATACGTATAGACTTATAAATAGAGCTAACCTCGTTATAGAAGGAGTTACTAAAGCTATTGATAAAGGAGTAATCTCTGAAGCGGAAGGAAAAGATTTTATTGGGCAAGCAATGTTTTTTAGAGCTTTCAGTCACTATGAATTATTGAACTTTTTTGCTCGTCCATATAAATTTACTTCAGATGCGTCTCATTTAGGTGTGCCTTACAGATTGAAACCAAGTAATTCTGTGGCAACAATAGATGAGAATATAAAATTAGGAAGAGGAACAGTAGCGCAAAATTATGCTCAAGTGCTTTCAGACTTAGATACAGCAGAAAATTACATGGCTTCTAAAACTACGAAGTCTGCTAAGAATGCTATCGTTTATGCGTCAAAAGAAGCGGCAATTGCTTTAAAAACGAGAGTGTATTTAAGTAAAGGAGATTTCCCTAAAGTAATTACTGAGGCAGATAAACTTAATGGTAAGTATACTCTGACATCAGATCCTAACACGCCTTTTGCTAGTAATTATAGTAATTCAGAAAGTATTTTCTCATTAGAAAATTCTGCTACTAATAATCCAGGGGTTAATGGTGCATTAGCATCTCAATACAATGGTAGAAGATTGATTGCTATTAGTCCAGTAATTTGGAATGATGGCAGTTGGTTAGCTACAGATAAAAGAAGAGGGGCTTCTATGGTTCTTAGTGTGTCAGGTGTTTTATTTTCAAATAAATATAAAGATACTTCTACTCTTACAGATGCTTCGCCACTTTTAAGATATGCAGAAGTCCTATTAAATAGAGCAGAGGCTAAGGCTAGATTGAACGATCCAACTTATTTGGCAGATTTAAACGCTGTTAGAAATAGATCTTTAGCTAGTCCTGCTACTGAACAATATGCTGCTTTTGCAACAAGAGTAGATGCTGTAAAAGCAATTCTTTTAGAAAGAAGAATAGAGTTTTTAGCTGAAGGCTTAAGATGGAACACAATTCATAGACTTCAGCACGATGATGTAGCGCCAATGAGCGGTATTCCTCAAAAATATAAAAATGGAGCTAATCCTCTTGCTGCAGATTATAAAATAGGAATTCCTTATGTGTTTAAAACAGGTGATGTTCCTGGTTTAGCATATTCAGATAATAGATTTGTTTGGCCTATTCCTACATTAGAAACAAGTGCGAATCCTACACTTGCGGCTCAGCAAAACCCAGGTTGGTAATAAATAATTTAAATAATTAAAAAAAACCACTCTTTAAAAGAGTGGTTTTTTCTGTATAACGCTGCTTATTTATACTTATTCTAAATAAATAAACTAAGATATGATAATATGTTAAAAATAATAAATATAAATTCATCTTATTTGTGTTTTTTTTAAAAAAAACTTATTTCATTTTTTATTTTGCAATTTATTAAAATTCAAAAGGAAATAAAATATGTTCTAAATTCTAAATTAAGTGATTGAAATTTGGATATGTTAAAATTTATTAACACTTTTGTTAATTAAAATATTAAATATTGTTAATATGAATGTAAAATTAAAAGTTTTAACAGTAGGTGCTCTATTTTTTATTGGAGGTCAAGCTGTTATGGCGCAAAAGAAAAAAGATTCTTTGGATGAAAGAAAAATCGACGAAGTTGTAATTGTAGGTTTTGGTCAAAAGAAAACAGTTCAAGAATTAACAGGAGCTACTAGTATTATGAAATCTGAACAAATCGATGGTGTTCCTGTAGCATCGGTTGATAAAATGCTTCAAGGTAGAGTTACTGGTGTGCAAACGGGTAGTTCTTCTGGGCAACCAGGAGGTATGGCAAGTGTTAGAGTGAGAGGTGTATCTTCAATTAATGGTGTTGTTTCTCCGATTTATGTGGTAGATGGAGTAAGAGTTGCTTCTGGTGATTTAACTACTGGCAATACTACTGCTAACATATTGGCTAACTTAAATCCTGATGATATTGAAAATGTGACCGTATTAAAAGATGCAGTTTCTACTGCGGTATATGGTGCTGATGCTGGAGCTGGTGTTATTGTTATTACCACAAAAGCAGGTAAAAAAGGTAAGGCTAGATTTAATCTTTCTATGAATACTGGTATGAACGAGCGTGCGCTTGAAGGTCACAAGGGATTCAATATGACGCAATGGAAAGAGTATTTAGCTTATGCAGTTATGAATACTTATAATGCAACTCCATCATGGGGAATGACATTTAATAATATTGGTGAAGTATATGATTATTTAATAGCTGGAGGAGAAGGAGCTGATCTACAAAATATTTTTACTACTTCTAATGATACTAATTGGAGAAAAGAAATTCAAAAAACGGGATATCAGCAGAATGTAGATTTTAATGTTTCTGGAGGTAACGATAAATTAACTTATTACACTTCTGCAAATTATTTTAATCAGGAAAGTATTGTGAAAGGGTCATATTTCAACAGAATGGCTTTCACAAGTAAAGTTGGTTATCAAGCGACTGATAAATTAAAGTTAAATACAGATATCCAAATATCATACTCAAAACTTAGTACATTAAGTCAAGGTGGAGCATTTTCTAATCCAATTTTAGCTGAATATTTTAACAGACCTTCAGATCCGATTAGAAATGCTGATGGATCATGGTATTGGATTCCAAGTAATTCAAGACTTTCAAATAATCTATATAATATTCCATATCTACAAGAACACAACTATAGTAGAGGGGGAACTTTAAGAGGTTTTGTGAATTTTGGAGCAGAATATAAAATTTCAAATAATTTAACATATAAGTTTGTCTTTTCACCAGAATATATAAATATTGAAGAAGATACCTATTGGAATCCTCTACATGGAGATGGTTTCACTTATGGTGGTTATCAAAGAACATCTAATAATAGATACTTTAATTTTAATGTTCAAAATATTTTAGATTGGAATAGTAAATTTGGTTTACATAATGTAGGTGCAACTTTAATTCAAGAAGCTTATAAGAGTGATAGAAAATTTTTACAAGCAACAGGTATTACAGTAGGAACACCTAGTTTAGAAACGCTACAAAATTTTGTAGTGCCTTATGGCTATGATGGTTCAAAAGAAGTGTCTTCTAGATATGGATATGCAGCTACTGGTCACTATGACTATGACAAGTTATTCTTATTAGATGCATCTTATAGGAGAGATGTATTGTCTCAGTTCGTTCCTGGTAAAAAAGCAGGTAATTTCTGGTCAGTAGGAGTAGGAGTTGATTTAGCTAGAGTTAATTTCATGAAAGAAATTGATGCAATTTCCCAAATGAAATTTAGAGCTTCATATGGTAAATTAGGAAATCAAGTGAGCGCTAATCCATATGCATTATTTGGATTTACTACTAATTATAATGATTTTGCTGCTGCTACTTATGCTGGGGTTATGAATCCTAATTTGTCTTGGGAAACTGTTAATCCTTTGAACATTGGATTAGATTTAGGATTTTTAAATAATAGAATTACCGTTAGTGCGGAATATTTTAACAAGGAAACAAAAGACTTAATCTATAATTTACCGTTATCGGGTTCACAGGGGTTAACATCTTATGTTGATAACATCGGTAATTTGGTAAACAAAGGATTTGAATTTGCTGTAAATGCTACAATTCTTAAAGGAGGTAGAGATGGTGTTAATTGGGATTTAGGATTTAATTTATCTACTCTTGACAATGAAATCACTAAATTATACGGAGGTGATGTTAATGGTAGTACAACAACCATTAGAGTTGGAGAAGGTGTTAGAACTTGGTATTTAAGAAAGTGGGCTGGTGTAGATGATGCGAATGGAGATCCACTATGGTACATTAATGGAGTAGATGGAGAGACTACAAATAATTATAATGCAGCTAAGCAAGCCGTTCAAGGGTCTATGTTAAGTAATATTTATGGTGGTGCAAACACTAATGTTTCTTATAAAGGATTTGGTCTAGACTTGCAATTTACTTATGGATTCGGAGGTAAAATTCTTGATGATTGGGCTAGATATTTATGGTCAGATGGCTATTATTCAGATTCTTACCCTGGTTATGCTGATGTTATGGGTAATTTTTGGACTCCAGAAAACCCAACTGCTGATAATCCAAAACCAATGTACTACTATGGTAATAAATTATCATCAAATGTATCAACAAGATTTTTATATGACTCTGATTATATAAGATTAAGTAATGCGAGATTCTCTTATTCATTTAATAGTAAATTATTAAATGGAACAGGCTTAACAGGAGCGCAAATCTACATCATGGCTAATAATCCTTGGACTTATGTTTTTGATGACAGATTAAAATTTGATCCAGAAATTAACCTTACTGGTTCTTCAAATTTAGGGCTACCAATCCTAAAATCTTATTTATTAGGTGTTAATTTAAATTTTTAAAAGAATGAAAAATATATTTAAAATAGCAATATTATCTCTAGGAATTGTTAACATAGTATCATCTTGTAGTAATGATTTCGTAGATAGAGAATTTGAACAATCGGTTATTCAATCTGATTTAAAATCTCTTCAAGAAGTTCAGTCATTTGTAAGAGGAGCTTATGCTTCAATGAGAGCTTCTACTTATTATGGGAGAGATTTTACAGCTTATGGAGAGGTTAGATCAGATGAAATGTTTAGTAATGGAAGGAGTGGTTATTTCCAGACCGTAAGAACATATACAATGACTTCAAGTGATGCTTATGCTCGTGATACTTACAACCAAATTTATACAATGATTGCTAAAACAAACATTGTAATTGGTACAGATGTTAGCAAACTTAATGGCACTGCTCAAGATCTTCAAAAAGCAGAATATTATCAAGGGCAAGCTTATGCGTTAAGAGCTCAAGGTTTTTTTGACTTGTTAAGGTTATACGGTCAAAAATATACTGGAGGTACTTTAGGAGTTGTAACGCCTTTAAAATATGACCCTAAAGCTTTGAAGGCAAGAAGTACAATTACTGAAACTGAAGCACAGATTGAAGCGGATTTTAATAAGGCTCTTTCAACTATGACTTCACGTTCTTCTTTTGATACCCCTTCTAATAAAACAGAGTTGTCAATTGATGCTTTAAAAGTTTTAATGTCAAGATACTATTTATATAAAGGTGATTATGCAAAAGTAAGAACATTAATTAGTGAGGTTTATAGTAAGTATAATGTTGTAGCGAGAGATCTTTATCAACCGTCTTTTGATTATACATTGAGAGGTGCTGCTCCAAATTCTATTTTTGAGTTAGAAGTTGGTACTGATTCTTCTTTATCTACTAGTTCTTATAATCAAGTATTGAGTGTAAATGGATACTATAATCTTGTAGCATTAGCATCGTCATATAATTTATATGCAACTAATGATATTAGAAAAAGTTTGATAAGTTATTTGTCTGCTGCTAATGGGACAAAATATTATTTTCTCTCTGCCGGAAGCAAGGGTAAATACCTTAATAGAACTGGTGCTGATAACATTAAAATGGTTAGATATGAGGAAGCCTTATTAAATGGAGCAGAAGCTGAATTACAACCAGGAGGAGATCCAGCAAAGGCTTTAGAATATTATAATTCCATCATTAAAAATAGAGGTTTATCGGAAGTTTCTTCTGTTGATCTAGACATGATTAAAGTTGAGCGTAGAAAAGAACTTCTTGGAGAAGGTTTCAGACAATGGGATTTATTGAGATGGGGTAATACATCATTTAAACCAGCAGCCGTTAGTGCAAACCTTCTTGCTTTTCCAATTCCTAGACAGGAGACAGATATAGCAGGAACGCCAGTAGTTGCTAATCCAGGTTATGATAATTAATCTTATCAAAAACAATAAATAAAAAAACGCCTCAGTCAAAGACCGAGGCGTTTTTTATTCTAAGCTATTTATAAAATTGAATAATAGAATGAGATCACTTTCTTTTTTTAAACTAATATTCTTTTGTTTAGTAAAGTCTAAAACTACTTTAGGATTAGTGATATTTAAAAGAGTTGTTAATTCTTTTATGTTCTTAGGAATTTTAATATATATTCCTTTGTTATTCACTAAGTAAACATCGTTCTCTTTTTGAAAATATGGATTTTTATCTTTAAGATAAGTGTTTGTAACATTATTATTGTATTCTATTACTTGTACTTTTTCTTTTTTATAAAGTTTAAATTTACCTGTACCCACTAATTCTACAAGGTAACCATTAATGTTTTTGTTTTCGTAAATATAGTTGGTCAGAAAATAAACCTTTCCATTATCACTATACTTAAATTTAAGATCATTTTGCTTGGTTACAAATTGTAGTTCATTATTCACTTTGAACTCCATTTCATCTTCGTAAGCATTATATCTTACAGAAGGCAGATTTTTATTATATCCATCAATTGTTATTGGATGAAAGTTTTCATCTAGATAAGGAATTCCATCTATGCCAGGATAGTGTTTTATATTTGTATTTGTTACTTCGAAAACACTACCTCTAGAGTTTCCAAACACCTCTAAATCCGTTTTCACTTGTGAATAATAATAACTCGGAATAAGACTTAATAAAAGAATGATTTTTTTCATTTGATTCAATTTTTTATAAAAATATAAAATAATAACGATTTGAAATATTTATTTGGTATTAATTTGTTTATCTTTTTTACTTTTGTACTTCAAAATATTAAAATGAAATACATCTTATTCATCATATTTTTTGCAGTACATTTTTTAGGAGCACAAATCGTCAATAAAACAGATAGCAATGTTCCTACGGATACATTGATTGTTGACAAAGGAAGAAAAGATTCTTTGAAAATCTTTAAGCCAACCATAAATGACTACCAGCATTATACTCAGTTTTCTGAAAAGAAAATTTTTGACACTGTTTTTACTATTGACAAATCTTATCAATTTACACAATACAATAACCAAGACAATTTTGGAAAAATCCAATTTGCCAACATCGGTTCTGGATTTCAAGATTTAATGTTTCGTGTCAATAAAGAACAAAACTTAGCGTTATTACCTACTCGAAAATCACATTTTATTTTAGGAATTGATGATGTTAAATATTATGATGTAAAAACGCCTACCACATCTTTCGTCTACCATAACGCAATGAAACAAGGAGCAGCCTTGAAAACTACTTATACTCAAAATGTAGGAAAAAATTTTAACGTAGCTTTAGAATATATGGGACTGCGTTCTCAAGGTGTATACCAAAGAGAATTAGCCGCTTCTAATAATTTCGTTTTATCTTCTCGTTTTAATTCTAAGAATAATCGTTATCGGTTTTTCACACATTACATTCACCAGAACGTAAACAACGAAGAAAATGGTGGAATAGAAGATTTAAGCCTTTTTTTAGGAGATGACACTCGTTTTAATAACAGGCAAAACCTTGCGGTAAACCTTACCTCTACGGATTCAAGATTTTCGTACAGAAGATATTATTTCTCTCAGGAATTTCAGTTTGTGAATTCAGAGAAATATCCCTTTAAAGTGCGACATACTATTTTCCATCAAGCCAATAAATATTGGTATAAACAACAAGGTTTTGAGTCGTTTTATGATTCAGATGTTGTAGAAGATTATGGAACGTCTGCTTACAAATTTTCTAAAAATTTAAGCAATACATTTACCTTGCTTTTTGATAAACCTACTTTCAAATTAGAAGCAGGAGTTCGTCACCAAATGATTAATTTAGGAACAGACAAAGAACTTCCAGCCATTGTTGGGGTCAATATCCCTTTAGACAATAAAGAAAACAGATTTGGCGCAGTTGGAAATTTAGAAATCAAATTATGGGACAAGGTGGATTTAAAATCTAATCTAGAATATTCTAACGGAAGTACTTTTGGCAACTTCCTCCGTTCAGATAACAATTTGAAGTTAGAACCGATTAAAGATTATATTTTGGATGCTCATGTAAATTTACAAACCTCTAAACCGAGTTTCAACTATTTAATCAATCCATCTTTTTACCAAAATTTCAATTATAATTTCTTAGATGCTAAAAACGAAAGCACTTTAGAAATCGGAGGTAAAGTCAATCTGAAGTGGTTCCAAAGTTCAGTTTTTGCTAATTATTTTAGAATAGAAAATTACACCTACATTGGAGCTGATTATCAACCAAAGCAAAGCGAGTCATCGCTCAATATTTCTCAAATCGGTGGCGAAGCTACTTTTTCTTATTGGAAACTTAATTTCAATACCAAATTGCTTTTCCAATCTGCTTTGTCTGAGAAAGACCTTTACCCGATGCCAAGTTTTATCGGTAGATTAAATGCTTATTATCAGGCAAAAGCGTTCAAAGATGCTGCAGAAATTCAAACTGGAATAAAAGTGTATTATTTCTCGAAATTTAATTCTAGAGAATATTTCCCAGTATTGAATGAATTTACAGTTTCTGCAAATACGGCTTCTATTGGTGGTCAACCAATTGCAGATGCTTATTTTAACATGAAGGTAAAAAGAATGCTTATTTATGCAGAAGCGCAGCATGTAAACACTACTTTTATGAAAAACAAATCATTCGCTGCTCCCAATTATCCTATTTATGATTTTCGATTGAATTTAGGAATTGTTTGGTATTTATTTCACTAAATTTGCTTCATGCCGAAGTTTAAATTTCCGTTTCAAGATTTAGAAACCATCCCGAAATTAATCAAGGACTTTCTTCAACAAGAAATTCCGCAGTTTTCTGCATACCAGTTTACCTTAGAAAACGCACTGTTACAAGCAGAAAAGAAAGCACATAACTATACACTAGAGCAAAGAAAAATATTGGTAGAAGTTCTTAGAGCGCAACATCAGCATTTGGATTTAAGTGCTAAGCAATCGCAGCATTTAGATTTGCTCTTATCCGAAAATACTTTTACCGTAACCACAGGTCATCAACTGAATTTGTTTTCTGGGCCGGTATTTTTTGTTTACAAAATTTTACAAACCATCAAAACGGCTGATTTTTTAACTCAAAATTCAGATAAAAATTTTGTTCCTATCTTTTGGTTGGCAACAGAAGACCACGACTTTGAGGAGATTAATCATTTCAAAACGGCAAATGGATTTTATCAAATCAAAGGAAATTCTGGTGGTGCAGTTGGCAGAATTATTATAGAAGATAATAGTTTTTTAGAAGAATTCGAAAAAGAATTTAAAGATGATGTTTTCGGAACACAGCTTATTCTTCTTGCCAAAAAAGCTTATCAAAAAGGAAGAACTTTTACCGAAGCTACTCAGATTTTGGTTCAAGAAATTTTTGCAGAATTTGGACTTTTAATGATAGATGGAGACGATGTTTTGCTCAAAAATCAAATGCAAAATATCTTCAAAGAAGAACTGGTAAATCACACGACACATCATTTTTCTCAAGAAAACGTAAAATTCCTAACAGAGAAATACGGAAAAGTACAAGTAAACCCTAGAGAAATTAACCTTTTCTACTTGTCAGACACCAGAAATAGAATAGAATTTGACGGAGAACAATTTCAAATTGTAGATAAAAATCTCACGTTTACTTTAGAAGAATTGGCAGAAGATTGGTCTAAAATTTCACCGAATGCTTTGTTAAGACCAGTTTTTCAAGAAAAAGTTTTGCCCAATATTGCTTACATTGGTGGGAATGCAGAAATTATGTATTGGTTAGAAATGCCAAAGGTTTTTGAAAAATTTGGGGTAGAATTTCCTCTTTTGGTTCCCAGAAACTCTATGTTGTTCCTTAGAAAGAAAACTTTAGATAAAATAGAAAAATCTGGAGTAGCCTTACAATACTTTTTGGGAGATTTCCAGAAATTCTTAAATCAAAAATTGCTGAAAGAATCAGAACTGAATGCTGATTTAGAAAACCGAGAGCAATTATTAAAAGAAAATTTCGAAATTTTAAAAAATAAAGCTTCACTTACTGCCGTTACCTTTAGAAATATGGTAGAAGCAGAAGAAACGAGACAATTGAAGTCTTTTCAAAAATTTAAGAAAAGATTGTTACGTGCAGAAAAAATTCTTCACGCAGATAAAATAGATTATCTTCAGCGTTTGTATTCAGAAATTCACCATGCTAATAATTGGCAAGAAAGAAGCCTCAATTTCAGTGTCTTTTTCGCAGAAAACGGCGAAAAATGGCTCGAAAATTGTTACCAAGAAATGGAGGTTTTAAATTCTGTCTTAATTGTTAGTGAATTTTAGCCCGAAAAACATTAATTTTGCATTTTAAATAACAAGGATGAAAAAATATCTTGTATTCATATATACGTTAATAGGTTTTGTAGCTTTTGCACAGAAAACACACACTGTAGCAAAAGGTGATACTCCGTATAATATTTCTAAAAAATATGGCGTAACACTAGACGAACTCACGAAGCTAAATCCTCAAATCAAAGAGGGAAAATTAGCGATTGGAGATGTTTTAATCATCACTAAGAAAAACTCAGAAGTTGTAAAAACTACTGAAAAAGCGGTGGCTACTACCAATCAAAAATTAGGCAAAATCGTACTTCAACCGAAGCAAACGATTTACGGAATTACCAAACAATATCATATTTCTGAAGTGGATTTAAGAAAATTGAATCCTAACTTAGACCAGCATATGAAAATTGGTGACGAGGTAACTTTGCCTGCTGAAAATATCAAAAAATATGCAGATCAAAATGCATTCGTAAAAACAGAAGTTCCAGTAGAAAAACCTGTGGAAAAGGCAATAGAAAAGCCAAAAGCAGATGAAGGAACTTATGTGATTCAGCCAAAAGATAATTATTACAGAATTACCAAAAGTTTTAACCTTACTCAAGAGGAATTATTTGCCATCAATCCTGGCTTAGAAGAAAAAGGATTGCAACCTGGTGAAGTCATTAATGTGAAAAAACCTCAAAATTCTAAGGTTAAAGAAACCGTAACTTGGCAAGAAGACAAAAAAACCGAGAAAACAGAAGTTCAAAATGTAGTTGCAGAAGAATATCAAACGTACACGGTTCAGAATGGCGATACTGTTTTCGGGATTCTTAATAAATTTAATGTTTCGCTAGACCAATTGCTTGAGCTGAATCCTAAACTTTCAGAAGGTTTAAAACCAGGAATGGTTCTAAAAGTGAAGAAGCTAGAAGCGGGTTATATTAAAAAATCTGGTGATGAACTAAATGTTGTGTTAATGTTGCCATTCGGTTTTGATAATGGTGATAGTAAATACAGAACTATGGCTGCTGATTTCTTAACGGGTGCAAAACTAGCCATCGAAAGAAATGCTAAAGCAGGCCAAAAACTAGATGTAAAAGTAATAGATGCGGGAAGTGAAGCAAGTTTTAAAAATTCACTTACGCAAATCAATCAAAATAATACAGACTTAATCATAGGACCGTTTTTCAAGTCAAACGTTTTAGAAGTTTTAGACTATGTAAAAACTCAAAAAATTCCTGTGGTAGCTCCGTTTGCAAATTCTCCAGAGCTTAGAAATTATAGTAATTTAGTAATTATCGAAACAGAACAAAGTGTTTTTGCAGACAGAATTGTAAAGGAAGTTTCTTTGGCTTATTCTGACCAAAAAATATATATCGTGGCAGATTCTGACAAGACGTATGCCAATTATATGAAAAAACAATTAGAAAGTCAGTTGAAAAATGCAAACATCACTGTAGTAAATTCTTCAGCAGATATTCAGTTAGATACCAATATGATGACTGGTCAAACCGCTCCAGTGATTGCTATTCTAGCGAATGATAATGATGATGCAGGAAGTGATTTTTCAAAAAGAATCATTGACTTGGCTAAAGAAACCAGCGGAATGAAATCATTCAGTATGTATTACCATCCATCTTTTGAAAAAAATATTGCCGAACTCAGCAAGGCGAGTTTGGTGTATTTGATGGATAGAAAAATTAACACAGACGGTGACTTCGAAAAAGAAGTTCTCGCAGATTATAAGAAAAAATATTGCAAAGCACCTTCTAAGTATGCTGTAATTGGTTTTGACGTAGTGAATGATATGTTGACCAGAGAAAACAGCAAAGGAGAATTGTTTAAGCAAATGAATAAAACTCAGACTCAATTGGCTACCAAGTTTGAATTTGTACGAAACAAAAACGGCGCATACGTAAACCAGGGTTACAGAGTAGTGAGATTAGTTCCTTAATAGCGAAAACTAATACTAAACAAAAGAAGAATAAGACTCAAATTTTATCGAAAAAAAATTATGAAAGCACTTGTATTTCCAGGGCAAGGTTCTCAGTTCGTAGGAATGGGAAAAGAACTCTACGATAGTAGAAAAGAAATTAAAGACCTGATGGATTTCAGTAATGAAATTCTAGGTTTTGATATACTAAAAATCATGTTCGAGGGAACTGATGAAGACCTTAAAAAAACAAAAGTTACTCAACCAGCAATATTTATTCATTCTGTAGCTGCTGTAAAAGCAATAGACGGAACAGGAGCTCAAATGGTAGCAGGACATTCTTTAGGAGAGTTCTCTGCATTAGTTGCTAATGGAGTTTTAAGTTTTGAAGACGGACTTAAATTGGTTTCAGAAAGAGCTTTGGCGATGCAAGAAGCTTGTGATGTTAATCCATCTTCTATGGCAGCAATTCTAGGTTTAGATGATGCTAAGGTGGAAGAAATTTGTGCTTCAATTGGTGGAGTAGTGGTTCCAGCGAATTACAACTGTCCGGGACAATTGGTGATTTCTGGTGAGACCAAAGCGGTAGAAGAAGCGTGTAACGCTATGAAAGAAGCGGGTGCGAAAAGAGCATTAATTTTGCCAGTAAATGGTGCGTTTCATTCACCTTTAATGCAACCTGCGCAAGAAAGATTGGCTGCGGCAATAGAAAATGCAAAATTTAGAAAAGCGACCATTCCTGTTTATCAAAATATTACCACGACTGCTGTTACAAATCCAGATGAAATTAAGAAAAATCTGATTGCTCAGTTAACAGGACCTGTAAAATGGACACAGTCTGTACAAAATATGATTAAAGACGGCGCTACAAATTTTGTAGAAGTAGGGCCAGGAAAAACTTTGCAAGGATTGATAAAGAAGATTAACTCCGAAATAACAGTCTCGTCTGCAATTTAAAATAAAAGTAAGCCACAAATTTTTTTGTGGCTTTTTCTTTTTATTTTTGTTAAAAATAAAATCCTTTGAAAAATCACATATTTTCACCAGGCAAATTACTGATTACTTCAGAATATTTTGTATTAGATGGAGCTTTAGCTTTAGCAGTTCCTACTCGATTGGGACAAGATTTTTATTCAGAAGAAGAAAAAGATGGTGCTTCCATGGTTTTTTGGGAAGCTTTACATGAGAACAAGCCTTGGCTTTCTATCCAAATAGATTATAAAAATTGGAAAATTGTACAAACCAACCTTCCTGAAAGCGCAGCATTTATTCTTAAAGTGCTTCAAAACGTCCAAAAACTTTCTACAGAAAAATTTCATAGCGATTCTACGTATAAGATTACTACTAATTTACAATTCCCCGCGAATTATGGATTGGGGAGTAGTTCTACATTGATGAATAATTTAGCAGAGTGGTCTCATATAGATGCTTTTCTTCTTAATGAACTTTCTCTTGGAGGAAGTGGTTATGATATAGCTGTGGCTCAAGAAAAATCTGCCATTCTTTATCAAAATAATCCTAGAAAAGTAGAAAGAGTAGAATTCAATCCTAGTTTTACTGATGATTTAATCTTCATTCATTTAAACCAAAAGCAAGATAGCAGAGAAGGAATAAGAGCTTTTCAGTCTCAAAAAAAATCTTTAGATTTAAGAACTGACTTTTCAGAAATTACTCAAAAAGTACTACAATGTGAAACCTTAGAAGAGTTTTCTAACCTTATGATGCTGCATGAGAGTAAGTTAAGTGAATTTTTAGGAATGAAAACTGCCAAAGAAAAACACTTCCAAGATTGCCCAAGTTTCATTAAAAGTTTGGGAGCTTGGGGCGGAGATTTCGTTCTAGCTTCGAAATTTGGGGATTACAAAAATTACTTTTTTGAGCGCAATTTTAGAAATATTATAGAATGGAAAAATTTAATATATTGATTTACAATATGTTGAAAATAAAATCTATGACGGATTTCAGTGACCAAAGTCATAATTTATGATTTAGTAAAACTATATACTTTTGCTAATTTTGTACTACAAAAAAATATGAACAATAATATTTTAGTTATGAAAAACATTAAAATCATTCAAGAGCTACATGATCTAGGTATTACAGGTTATCACGAAGTAGTGTATAATCCAACCTATGAAGAACTTTTTAAAGCAGAAATGTCTGCTAAAAATAAAGGTTTTGAAAAGGGAGCTCTTACAGAATCAGGCGCAGTTGCTGTAAAAACGGGTATTTTCACAGGTAGATCACCTAAAGATAGATATATCGTAAAAGATGATGTAACAAAAGATACTATTTGTTGGGACGGAAAAGTTAATTTTCCTACAACTCCAGAGATTTTTAAATCTTGTAAAGAATTAGTTTTAGAACAACTTTCTTCTTCTAAAAAATTATATGTAGTAGATGCGTTCTGTGGTACCAATCCAGATACAAGACTTAAAGTGAGATTTGTAATGGAAGTTGCATGGCAAGCTCATTTTGTAACAAATATGTTTATTAGACCATCATTATATGAGTTAGAAAACTTCGGAACTCCAGATTTTATTGTAATGAATGGATCTAAAACAGTGAACCCAGATTGGCAAGCTCAAGGATTAAATTCTGAAAACTTTGTAATGTTTAACCTTACCGAAAGAATCCAAATTATCGGAGGAACTTGGTATGGTGGTGAGATGAAAAAAGGGATGTTTGCAATGATGAACTACTATCTTCCATTAAAAGGAATGGCTTCTATGCACTGCTCTGCAAACGTAGGAGAAGAAGGTGATGTAGCATTGTTCTTCGGACTTTCTGGTACAGGAAAAACTACACTTTCTGCTGACCCAAAAAGATATTTAATTGGTGATGATGAACACGGATGGGATGATAATGGTGTATTTAACTACGAAGGTGGTTGCTACGCAAAAGTAATTGACCTTACTGAAGAAAAAGAACCAGACATCTTCAGAGCGATTAAGAGAGATGCTTTATTAGAAAACGTAGTGGTAAACGAATATGGCGAAATAGACTATAAAGATAATTCTATTACAGAAAATACTAGAGTTTCTTACCCAATCTATCATATTAATAAAATTGTACTTCCTTCTAAAGCTGGTCACGCTAAAAAAATCGTTTATTTATCAGCAGATGCATTCGGAGTATTGCCTCCAGTATCAATTTTAAATGAAGATCAAGCGCAATATCACTTCTTATGTGGATATACCTCTAAATTAGCAGGAACAGAGAGAGGAATTACTTCTCCAGAGCCTTCATTCTCTCCAGCTTTCGGTGAAGCTTTCCTTACATTACACCCAACAATGTATTCTAAAACATTAATTGGTAAAATGAAAGAACACGGAGCGAAAGCTTATTTAGTAAATACAGGTTGGAATGGTACTGGTAAGAGAATTTCTCTTAAAGATACTAGAGCAATTATTGACTCAATCATCGATGGTTCAATAGAATCTGCACCTAAAACTGTAGTTCCAATTATGAATTTAGAAATTCCTACTTCTTTACCAAATGTAACTGAAGGAATTCTTGATCCAAGAAATACTTATGCTGATGTTTCTGAATGGGAAGCTAAAGCTAAAGATTTAGGAGCTAGATATATTAAAAACTTTGAACAATATTGTGATACAGAAGAAGGTAAAAGATTAGTTTCAGCTGGTCCTCAATTGTAAAAATAAGAGCAATACCTAAATATGAAATCCTCAGTTTACGCTGAGGATTTTTTTATTGCATGGTAGAAATTAAATGAATAATTGCTAATCTGTAGCCTTCTGTACCAAAACCAGAGAGTACAGCATCTGTATAAGCTGCAGTAACTGATTTCTGCCTGAATACTTCACGTTGATAAATATTGCTAATGTGAACCTCTATTTTGGGTTTCCTAAGGTTTTTAAGCGCATCTGCGATGGCATAAGAATAATGGGTAAAAGCGCCAGGATTAATAACAAGAGCATCAAAGTTATTTTCTTGAATTTTCCCGATGATTTCCCCTTCGAAATTAGACTGGAAATATTCAATAGCGTGTTGAGAATACTCAGATTTTAAATGTGTTAAAACATCATCCATTGAAGTACTTCCGTAGATGTCTGGCTCACGAGTTCCTAGAAGATTGAGATTGGCTCCGTTTAGTATTAGAATTTTCATATTCTCAAAGGTATGAAATTTTTAAAATAAAAAAAATCCTCAGAAATTTTCTGAGGATTTTGGTAGCCCGTAGGGGAATCGAACCCCTCTTGCAAGAATGAAAATCTTGAGTCCTAACCGATAGACGAACGGGCCAGAAATTTATTCTTAAGCTAACTTGTTAACGTGTTTAGTTAACTTACTTTTTAAGTTAGCAGCTTTGTTTTTGTGAATAATATTCTTCTTTACTAGTTTGTCTAATAAAGAGATTACTTTCGGCAATTGCTCTGAAGCAGCTGCTTTGTTTTCTTCATTTCTTAATACTTTCACAGCTGTTCTAGCAGTTTTGTGATAGTATCTGTTTCTCAATCTTCTTTTCTCAGATTGTCTGATTCTCTTAAGTGCTGATTTATGATTTGCCATAATTGTTTCTGAAATGTGGGTGCAAAGATAAAAACTATTTTTTAATTTGCAAATTATTTTTTAAAATTTTTTAAAATTTGTAGCCTATAGGGGAATCGAACCCCTGTTGCAAGAATGAAAATCTTGAGTCCTAACCACTAGACGAATAGGCCATTCTTTTTTTGTGCGTGCAAAAATAAGAACTTTTTTAGAACTCGCAAAATTTTCTTGATTATTTATAAACTTTTTCTATTGTAGTATTGGTAATACCCTTTTCTTCAAGGTCTTTTTGTAGTTTAATAGCCGCTTCTAGAGATTTTACATTGCCGTAAGTGTAATAGAATATGCCATTAGCTTTTACTCTTTCTACTTCTTTTAATAATTTTATAACTGGTGAAGAGTTAGGTAATTTATCTTTTCCACTGTATACTTCTAATCGGTAATAACCAGTATTCATGTTTTGATTAGGAATAAAACTTACAGCAGTAGCATTTCTAAATCCAGCATCTTTCGCGGTTTTAAGATTATTCTCCTTAATAGAAGCAAAATTAGTTACGCTATAATAGTATTTGTACAAACCATTTTCTTTGATGGTTAAGATGTAATTAAGTCCTTTGAGAGCGGGATCTCCCACTGTATATTTGTTTGGAGTGCTCATCAAAAGAATTCTGAAATCATTTTTCAGAGGAAGTTCTTTTGGTTCTTCTACTATTTTTTTCTGGTTTCTATCGATGCGTTTTTTATAACTGGTAATGGCGTCGTAAATAGATTCTGCAATTTCATCTTGACCTTTGTCAGAAGCTAAATATGCCGCCTCTTCAGCATTACTGATGAATCCCGTTTCTATTAAAACAGATGGCATCGCATTTAGACGTAGTACGTGAAGGTTTTTCTGCATCACTCCTCTGGAATATCTTTTGTCTTTTTTTACAAAATTTTCTTCTACATAACCTCCGAAAATCAAACTGCTTTCTAGATATTTACTTTGCTGAATTCTTAATGCAATTAATGATTCTGGAGAAGTTGGGTCGTAAGAAGCGAATCTTTCGCGGTCTTTATCATCTAAGAAAATTACGTCATTTTCTCTTTTGGCAACTTCTAAATTGGTTTTGTTTTGGTCTGGACCTTGTACATAAGTTTCGGTTCCGTAAGGTGTAGATTTAGTGCTTGCATTGCAATGTACAGAGATAAATAAATCGGCATGACTTCTATTGGCAAGGTCTGTTCTATCTGCTAGAGAAGGATATTCGTCTATTTTTCTGGTGTAAATAATTTTGTAATCTTTATTTTTTTCGAGCATTCTGCCTAACTTCAATACAATGCCTAGTGTAACGTCTTTTTCTTGTACTAATCCTATGTTTTCGTATTTTCTAGTTGCTCCCACATCAGAACCGCCGTGACCTGCATCTAATACAATAACAAACTTCTTTTGTGCGCCTAATTGTGCGAAAATTAAAAATAATACTGTTAAAATTATATTAAATGCGTGTTTATGCGTCTTCATTTTTTAAAAATTATTAATTTTGGAGCCTGAAATTATACACTCCATTGATTAAAAACGGTCTCAAAAATACCTTACAAATTTTAATTATCCTAATTTTTAACAATTTTTTAGCACAAAATAAGCTAGAAAATGCGCCTAAAAATAGTGATAAGGTAACTGCTGTTTCTAAAACAGATACCGTAAAAATAGAACGAGAACAAATAGATGATATTGTACGTTCTAAAGCGGATAATATTAGAAACGAAGTTCCGAAAAAAATGTCTTATCTCAATCAAAATGCAGAAGTTTCATATCAAGATATGAAGATTAATGCAGATTATATCCAAATAGATTGGGACAAAGGAATGATTTACGCAAGAGGAAAAATAGATTCTACAGGCAAAATGGTAGAGCCTGCTATTGCTACTCAAGGTGGTAAAAAATACGAATACGAAAGTTTTAATTACAATTATAAAACCAAACAAGCCATTGCTTACAATGCCAGAACAGAAGAAAGCGAAGGCGTAATTGTAGCAGAAAAAACCAAAAAAGTAAACGATTCTGTTTTTTATCTCAAAAGAGGAAAATATACTACAGACGAATATTTCCTTAAGAAAAAAGATACCATAGCAGATTATTATTTGCTTGCGCCAGATATTAAATTGGTAAAAGGGAAAAGTAACTCTAAATTGATTACAGGTCCTATCCAAATGTATCTGGAACAAGTTCCTACACCGCTTATTTTACCATTTGCAATTCTTCCGTTTTCTGAAAAAAGAATGGCTGGGATTCTTATTCCGAGTTTTGGGGAAAGACAAGACGTGGGATTTTTCTTGAATAGTTTGGGGTATTATTTGCCAATTGGTGAGCATTTTGATGTGAAAACCTACTTTGATTATTATACCAAGGGAAGTTGGAACTTTAGGCCAGAAGTAACTTATCGAAAAAATTATAAGTACAATGGTTCTTTTCGAGGAGAAATAGGAACTACCATCAGAGGAATAAAAGGTCTAGAAAATTATACCAAAAGCAGTGTTTATAATATTGCATGGACACATACTCAAGATACTAAAGCCAATCCGTTTTTTAATTTTTCGGCATCTGTAAATATTACGAGCAACAAATTCTACAATAACACGGTTAATAACTCCCATATTTTTAACCAAAGTGCTCTAAATGCACAACAAAACTCTACGGTGAGCTTTACCAAAAGATTTTTGAATTTACCAATAACCATCACGGGAACAGGTAGTTATTCGCAAAATTTTACTACGGGACTTACCGATATTAGATTGCCACAGCTGAATGTTTCTACCAATCAGTTTTACTTATTTAAACCTAAAACCGGTGTAAGAACTGGGCTTCTAGAGAATATTAATGTCAACACAGGTTTGCAATTTAGCAACTATGTTTCTGGAGTGAAAAGTGGTGATTTATTTACCAAAACTATGTGGGATAATATGCAAACTGGTGCTAAAAACAACATTGCACTCGCTACGAACACTACTGTTGCTAAATTTTTCACATTTTCATTAGGCGCTAATATTGATAACGTAGCAACTACTAAAACAATTAGCAAGAACTACAATCCAGTTACCAATACTTTAGAAAGAAATTTAAATAAAAATTTGACGGGTTATTCTACGTTTTCTACATCTGCAAGTTTGCAAACCGTTTTGTATGGAATGTTGAAATTTGGTGAAAAATCTAAAATCCAAGCCATCAGACACATGGTAACTCCGAGTATTGGATTTACGTATTCTCCAGATTTTGGAGATCCAAAGTTTGGATATTTCAAAAGTTATTATGACGAAAGAGGCGTTTTAACCACTTATTCTATTTTTGAAGGAGGGATGTTTGGTTCACCTAATCAAGGTTTAACACAGTCTATTGGTTTCAATATCAATAACAACCTAGAGATGAAGGTGAGAAGTAAAACCGATTCTACAGGAACCAAAAAAGTTAAAATTTTTGAAAGTTTAAATATTTCTGGAGGTTATAATTTTGCTGCTGATAAATACAAATGGTCATTGATTTCGATTAGTACACAGACTTCTTTCTTCCAAAATAAATTAAGTGTCAATTCTAATGTTTCGATAGATCCTTATCAAATTGTATTTATTCCAGGCCAAGAAAACGGTATTAGAACTGAGAATTTCGGGCATTTTAATATCCAGAGTTTCAGCATGAATTTTTCTTTCCCTCTGAACAATGAAACTTTTGGAAAAAAAGAAGATTTAGCGACCAAGTATAAAACCAAAGGAGAAATCCGAAACGAAGTCTATTATTTTGATCAAGATAATTACTCCCGATTTAATCAACCTTGGACTTTGAATCTTAATGCCAATTATGGTTATTCTAAAAACAATACCAGATTTGGGAAAAGTGTAGCTTCACTAGGTTTAGATGGTAGCGTAAAACTTACACCTTATTGGAGTTTAAGCGGAAACACGCATTATGATTTTGTTTCAAAAAGTTTAGCGTATACCAGATTAGGATTTTCTAGAGACCAAAGAAGTTTCTCTTTTACCTTTAATTGGGTCCCTTTTGGTCAATATAAAGTATATGATTTCTTTATCAGCATAAAAGCAAATATTTTAAAAGACGCCGTAAAATACAAGGAAAGAAGTTTCCAACAAAGTGGCAGTACTTTTTAAAAAACGAAGGAATCTCTGAACACTATTTTTTATTTGTTCAGAAATTTTATCTTTGCAAGATAATTTTACAAAAATATGAAGAAGATAGTTTCTACTAACAATGCACCCGCTGCAATTGGTCCGTATTCACAAGCTAACCTTGTTAATGGCGTTCTCTATATTTCTGGTCAAATTCCTATTGATCCGTCTACTGGGAATTTATTGGATGGAATAGAAATAGAAACACACCAAGTGATGAAAAATCTAAAAGCCATTTTAGAAGAAGCAGGAATGGGATTCGGGAATGTAGTAAAATCTACTATTTTCTTAAAAAGTATGGATGATTTCGCGGTGATGAACGAAATCTATGCATCTTATTTCGAAGGAGGAAATTATCCGGCAAGAGAAACAGTAGAGGTTTCTTGTTTGCCAAAAAATGTGAGTGTAGAAATTTCTATGATTGCACATCAGTTCTAAGACATGAATTTTTTAAGAAATACATTGGGCGTTTTATGTGGCTTGGCGATGGCAGGAGTCGTTATTTCGCTGGGTGTAAAAATTAATTCATCATGGGTGAATTATGAAGGTTTTTTTCCGTTTGAACATTGGTGGGCTCTATTAAAAAGTGTAGAAAATAAGCCGGGTTTCTTTTGGACTTTACTTCTTTCTTCAGGTTTTGGAGCAACAATTGGTGGTGTTACTACGGCAATCATTGTAAAATATGCTAAAGTAGCTTATGCGATTCTTATAGGCTTCATTTTGCTATTTATAGCCATGTTAGACATTATTGTTTTCCCATATCATCCTACATTTTATAAAATTTTAATCTTCATTGTATATTTTCCTTTTGCATGGTTAGGAGGAAAAATAGTAGAAGTAATTTACGAACGAAATAAAAGGAAAGAATTTCCTAAATCTAAATAAAAAAAGCCTTTCAAAAATTTTTGAAAGGCTTTTTCTTTGGAATTTATAAAACTATGATTAAGGCATTTTAAAACCTCTGGTGTACATTCTACCGTATTCGTCTACGTATTTTATTTGTACGGTTCCTTTATATCCATCTAAGATTTTTTCTACATCTTTTTGTGAATTTACAGGTTTTCCGTTGACTTCTATAATGATGTAATTGTCATAAACGCCTATTCTTTCTAACTCCCCACCTTCTACTATATTTCTTGCAATTACACCGCTATTTAAACCATAATCAGTTTTAAAACGGTCGCTTAAAACCTCGAATTCACCTCCTATTTTTTCAGTAACAGATAAATCAGCCTTGCTTCGGAATGAAGTTCCTCCTTTTTGGTCTTTAAGCGTTACGGTTTCAGTATAAGATTTACCATTTCTAATATAAGTTACCATAACTTTATCTCCAGGTCTTTTGCTACCAATTGCTGCCGATAAATCCGCGAAAGTTTCTATGGTAGAATTATCTATTTTTTTGATAATATCTCCTTTTCTTAATCCAGCATCTTCAGCACCGCTATTTTCGGTGATTTCAGTAATCATAATTCCGCTACTTGCTTTGATGTTGGCTTTTTGACTTTGATTATAAGCGGCAACTTGTCTATCATCAGAGAGGTCTAAACTTACAACTCCTAAGAATCCTCTTTGTACCAAACCAAATTTTTTAATGTCCTCTACTATTTTTTTTGCCAGGTTAGATGGAACTGCAAAGCCATAACCTTGATAGTAGCCTGTATTAGAAGAAATGGCAGAGTTGATGCCGATTAAGTCTCCGTTTACATTGACCAAAGCACCACCAGAATTTCCTGGATTAATCGCTGCATCAGTTTGAATGAAACTTTCAATAGGAGTTCTAGACTGTTGGCTTAATAAATCTATGCTTCTTCCTTTAGCTGAAACAATTCCTGCGGTAACGGTAGAATTTAAACCCAGTGGATTTCCTACTGCTAAAACCCATTGTCCTACTTCTACTAAATCTGAATTGGCAAAATTAAGATAAGGCAAACCTTTTTCTTCAATTTTTAGAAGAGCGATGTCTGTACTTGGGTCTGTTCCAATAAGATTGGCTACGTAACTTTTTTTGTTGCTTAGAATAACTTCTAATTTATTTGCACCAGCAACTACGTGGTTATTAGAAATAATGTAACCGTCTGGTGAAATAATCACACCACTTCCTAATCCAGAAGGGACATCTTTAGGAGGCTGCTGTTGTTTTTGGTTTTGTCTTTGATTTCCAAAAGGATTTCCGAAAAATTGTTCAAATAAGTCTTGTTCTGACATTCTGTTTGAACTTGAACTTCTGGATTGATAATTTTTAATGGTGACCACTGCAGGAACTGTAGTTTTTGCAGCTTTTACAAAGTCATCGCCCACGTTTGCGGAATTTATTCCTGCGAATTTTACATTATCATTTGCAGTATGGAAATAAGAAAAATCGCTGTTATTTTCATTCGTTTTGAAATACTCTATTGCACCAAAAGTTGTGGCACCAGATAATATACCTACAACAGCAAAAGGTAATAATTGTTTTAAACTGTTCTTCATTGTTAATTCTTCTTTTATAGTTTATGTATAACAAATTTAATGCAAAATTAGTGTTCACTAAATTATTAGTGTTACACTTTTAACAAAGTTTAACGAGTTTAAGAAAATTTTAGAATTGTTATTGAATATCATACAATTTACGTATTGAATCCAAAGATAGGTTGAAGTAAATTTGAATATTAACAAAATCATTAATTTTAGTAATCATGTGGACTACTTTATTTTTTATAATTCTATTTTTCATTATCTTATTTTATACTTTAAGTAAGAAAAAAATAAGATATTAGTATAAATCGAATCTATCTATTATAAGCTTTTTAGAATAATTCTAAAAAACATATCTTTGTAAAAAATTTTACATTTTAGAATGACAAAAAGCGGAAGAATAGAATTAATGGCTCCAGCAGGAGATTTTACTTCTTTACAAGCAGCACTAGATAATGGTGCAGATTCAATATATTTCGGTGTAGAGCAGCTCAACATGAGAGCTAGAGCTTCTATGAACTTTACAATTTTAGATTTACCAGAAATTTCTAGAAGATGTAAAGAAAAAGGGGTGAGAACTTATCTTACTCTTAATACCATTATTTACGACCACGATTTATCCATCATCAAAACTTTACTTGACAAAGCAAAAGAAGCAGACCTTACTGCGGTCATTGCAATGGATCAGGCGGTAATTGCTTATGCAAGGCAAATAGGCATGGAAGTACATATTTCTACTCAGATTAATATCACCAATATAGAAACGGTTAAGTTTTATGCACTTTTTGCAGATACGATGGTGATGAGTAGAGAACTTTCTATTACTCAAATCAAAAAAATCTGTTCTCAAATTGAAAAAGAGCAAATCAAAGGACCTTCTGGAAATTTAGTAGAAATAGAAATTTTCGGTCATGGAGCACTTTGCATGGCAGTTTCGGGGAAATGTTATTTGAGCCTTCATTCTCATAATTCTTCAGCAAACAGAGGAGCTTGTAAACAAAATTGTAGAAAAAAATATACGGTTATTGACCAAGAATCTGGCTTTGAAATAGAACTAGATAATGAATACATGATGTCTCCTAAAGATCTTTGTACGATAGGATTTTTAGACCAAATTGTAGATGCAGGTGTAAAGGTTCTGAAAATTGAAGGAAGAGGAAGAGCGCCAGAATATGTAGCAACTGTGACTAAATGTTATAGAGAAGCTATTGATAGTATTGCAGATGGAACTTTTTCTGCAGAGAAAGTAGAAGGTTGGATGAAGCAGTTGGAAACGGTTTACAACAGGGGTTTCTGGACTGGTTATTATCTTGGCCAAGAATTAGGAGAATGGTCACCAAATTCTGGAAGTAGTGCTACGCAAAAGAAAATTTACATTGGTAAAGGAAGACATTTCTATCCAAAATCAAATATTGCAGAATTTTTAATTGAAGCCTATGATTTAAATATAGGAGATAGAGTTCTGATTCAAGGTCCTACTACTGGTTCTCAAGAAATTGTAATTGAACATATGATGGTAGATGGTAAAGAAGGGGCTACTAAAGCTTCGAAATCTGATGTGGTTACCTTTAAAACAGAATTTAGAGTTCGTCCTTCTGATAAATTATACAAAATTGTAAAAGTAGAAGAGCCTGGTACACAACAGAATAATGTAGATGAAGGAGCTTACTCACACTAATTAAGTTATAATGGTAATTATTACATTACAAAGAGATAAATGCATTGGTTGTAATTATTGCGCCGAATTTGCACCAGAATTTTTTAGAATGTCTAAGAAAGACGGAAAATCTGTTTTATTGAAATCTGCTGATAAGAAAGGTTTCTTTACGCTTAAAACACCGATTCCCGAGGCTTATGAACCATGTGAAAAAGCAGCAAAAGCTTGTCCAGTGAAAATTATATCTGTAAAGGAAATCTAAAATGCTTAAAAAAGATTTACGTAAAAAATATATGGATTTGAGAAAGACCTTATCGAAAGATGAGGTCTTGTCTTTATCTCAAAAAATATTTGAAAATTTCGTTTTACAATTTAATGTACTTGAAAATCAGAAAGTTCATATTTTTTTTCCAATTGAAAAATTGAACGAAATCAATACTAAAATCTTCATTAATTATTTTTTTAAAAAAAATATTCAGGTTTTTGTTCCAAAAATGGTTGGGAATAAGATTATTTCTATTAAGATTAAACCAGATACTGTTTTTTTGCAAAATTCATGGGGAATTCTGGAGCCAGAATCTAATGAAAATGAATCTGATTCTTTTGATTATGTAATTACACCATTATTATATTGTGATGCATCTGGAAATAGAATTGGCTATGGAAAAGGCTTTTACGACCAATTTTTTGCAGGAATTAATCTTGCTGCAAAAAAAATCGGCGTGAATTATTTCTCGCCGACTGATTCTATTGATGATGTTTCTTTACAAGATGTAAAATTAGATTATTTGGTTACGCCTACAGAAGTGCTGTCTTTTTGTTGTACATCTATTTCTACAAAATAAAATTTGAATTCTTTTTTGAAATTCACAGGTGATTTCAAGAGTTTATATTGAGATTTTTTATTGAATTCGCCAATCATTCTTTGGTCTCTATCTTTATATTCTACTGTATAATTGGCATAATCTAACGTATCTTTTCCGTTGATTTCAGTATTGATGCTGAGGTTTTTTACTTTAATCAATTTTACTTTTAGGCTATCCAGTTCTTTTAATAACCCCATTACATTCGCCGAATCTTTTTTTACAAAATATCCTTGAATTTGCTCATAATTTAGTGAGTCAATTGCAGTATTTTTATTTCCAGAAGAATATAATGCAGAAATATCGTATAATTCTTGCAATTTTTGTTGAGTTATACTTGCTATAGCTTGCGCACTGTCTAGTTTTGTGGTAGAATATACATCTTCATTATTACCGTTTCTTAATACATCTATATCACTTTTTGGCTGCTCTTTTTTACAAGCAATAATTGTCATTAATGCTATAAATAAAGTAAAGATTACATTTTTATTTAGTGATTTCATCAGGTTGTATTTTAAATTTAATAAGGATTATTTTTTTAGTTTCTGGACTCACTTTAGTCTCTATCATTTTAAAATTTTTCAAAGAAGTGGTAGGTGTCGTGACGAGTCCTATATATTTTTGTTTGTCTAAGGTTTCTACGCCATACGTTTCATTATCAAAAACTTGATAAATTAAAGCGTTATTGCTAATGATTTTATCTAGTTCTTCTCTTTTCTTACTAATGTCATTGGTAGAATAGTAGTACAATGCTTGTGCGTAAACATCCGGTTCTAACTCTATAGTTTCATTAGTTCTTGCAGGATCTAGATTTCTATAAATAGTATCCTTTCTGTAAAAAGGTGAATTAACTTCCATAGCCAATGTCTTGCTCTGAGTAGGAAATCTGAAAACCCCTACATCATCATCTTCAATATCTTTGCCAGAATTGATAATATATCTAATTGGAGTTTCATTTTCTTTTAAAACTCTTATTTCTATGATGTCTTTGATTTTTGTATTTCTATCAGCGTCTATAAAAGTAAATTTATAATCTGTTGCAAAAATTCTTTGCCAAAAAACTAAAATCAAGACCATGGTCATCAATACTACAGAAGAAATGAGCCAAAAATATTGTTTTATAAGGCTTATCAAAGGATTTTTGAAAATCCTTTGTGGTGAAGAAGATGTTGCAACCGTTGTTTTTATTTCCTCAAGACTTGGTTGTATTTCTGCTGTGGTAGTTTTTTCAATAAATGGAATAACTTTTTCAGGTGTTGAAATAACTGTTTCTGCTTGTTTTTCAGTATAAGTTTCTATATTTTCTTCATCTGCAATGAGAATTTCTGATGGTTTTTCATGTTCGGAAATAATTTCATTAGCAAAAAGATGATTTTTCTTAAAATCATACCAAGATTGATATCCTGCATAGGTGGCCAATAAATTGAGCATGTCTATTCTTGGTAATTTGCTAGATGGAGAGGTCTTAAAGTAAGTATAGAAAGACTTTTCGCTAATGTTTCCCTTTGCTTTTTTTCGTAAATCTTCTTGAAAATAAATAATATCAATACCTTTCCACTTCGAAATTTCATCGTAGGAAGGATGGTGATTTTTAAGATATTCTGCTTGAACCTCTGCTTTTAATTGCTCGAAATGCAATAAATCTAAATCTGCCAAAATCTTATAAAATTATTTAAGTATTTGATTATCAGTGTTAGTTTTTTGTAAAACTATTTTACAAATATATTACAATTAATTTTCTAAAACAAATTTTTTCTATGACCCTATCTTTGCTCCGTTAAAAGTGAACAAAAACAATTTTAAACAATTTAATTAAATTAATTTATTATGAAAAAATCATTATTCGTAGCAGCTATCGCTGCATTAGCTGTTGTTGCTTGTAAAAAATCTGAAACTACTGAAGCTACTGAAACTGTAGACTCTGCTGCTGCTGTTGTTGACTCAGCTGCTGCTACTGTTGACTCAGCTGCTGCTGTTGTTGACTCTGCTGCTGCTGTTGTTGATTCAGCTGCTGCTAAAGTTGAAGAAGCTGCAAAATAATTTTTCTCAACAGAAAAAAACTAAAACGTTCCTCTCAGAGGAGCGTTTTTTTTATACTTGCAAATGTAAAATTAAATAGTTAGTCATCTAATTTTTTTTAGATGATTTTTTTGTATTTATAAGTTGTAGAAATTGAATTTAATTTTGATTTAAAATATTTAATTTTCTGATTATCAATCTTATTTTTTTGTAAAATCTCTTTACAAAGATATTTACAATGAATTTTCAAATTATATTTTCGGAGTGGTTATACATTTGTATCAACAAAATGAAACAAACAAATTTTTAAACCCTTAAATTAAATTTATTATTATGAAAAAATCATTATTCGTAGCAGCTGTAGCAGCTTTAGCATTAGTTGCTTGTAACAAAAAAGAAACAATTGAAACCACTGAAACTGTAGATTCAGCTGCAACTGCAATGGTAGATTCAGCTGCGGTAACTGTAGACTCTGCTGCTGCTAAAGTAGAAGACGCTGCTAAAGATGCTTCTGCTGATGCAAAAGACGCTGTAAAGGATGCTGCTGCAAAAGTGAAAGAAGGAGCAGCTAAAGTAGAAGAAGCTGTGAAAAAATAATTAAGAAATTAATTACAAACAGAACCGCCTCGTGAAAACGAGGCGGTTTTTTATTTGGTGAGTTTTTGTCTCAGTATTTCGTAGCAGGAAATGGCAACTGCATTGCTTAGATTAAGCGAATCTATAGTTCCAGACATCGGGATAAGAATGTTTTCACCTTTATGAAGCCAAAAATCACTTAATCCAGAATGTTCCGTTCCGAAAAATAATGCAGATTTTTCATTGAAGTTTTTCTTGTATAAATCTTCGGCGGTTTCATCCATAAACGTGGTGTAGATTTTGAAATTGTTCTCTTGTAAAAACGATAAAGTTTCTTCATTGGTTGCAGAGAATACGTTCATTCCAAAAAAGCAACCTACGCTGCTTCGTAAAACGTTTGGGTTGTAAAAATCTACTCTAGAATCGGTGACAATTAATGCATCTATTCCAAAAGCTTCACAACTTCTCAAAATTGCGCCTAGATTTCCTGGTTTTTCTACAGATTCTACTACAATAATGGAAGCGTTTTCTTTTGGCTGATAATTTTTTAAATCAAATTCTTTGGTTTTGTAAATGCCAATAATTCCTTCAGAAGTTCCTCTATAGGCTAGTTTTTCATAAACTTGACTGGAAACAAAATGTATTTTACCTTCGGGATGATTGATGCCAAAAATAGATTCGCAAATAAAAAATTCTACATTTTCGAACCCGAATTGCAATGCGCGTTCGTTTTCTTGTTTCCCTTCTACCACAAAAACTCCAGATTTCTTACGAAACCTATTGTCTGTAATTAATCTGTTGAGATTTTTTATTTTTTCGTTTTGTAAGCTTTCGATAATCATATTTTTGAAACGCAAAGTGCGCAAATATTTTTTAAAATTGGTAAAAGTCTTTAAGTTAGCGTAGGTGAAAATGATAAGATTTTCATTATTCTATTCCTCGTCTAAATTTTCTAAACTAGAATTTGCTCTATTAAGAATAGCATCAGGTAAAGATTTTTTAGCTTTTGCACCCATTATTTTCAATTTCTGAACGCTTGTTATCAGATTCCCTTTTCCGTCTACTAATTTATTCATGGCTCCTTCGTATTCGGTTTTTGCTTCGTCCATTTTTTTGCCGATTTTAACTAAATCAGTAACAAAACCATCGAATTTATCATACAAAGCTCCAGCTTGTCTTGCGATTTCATAGGCGTTTTCTTGTTGTTTTTGATTCGTCCACATAGAATCGATGGTGCGAAGTGTTGCCAATAAAGTAGAAGGCGTTACAATGACAATATTCCTTTCAAAAGCTTTATTGTATAGTTGAGTGTCTTCGTTTAGAGCAATTGCAAATGCAGGTTCTATTGGGATGAAAAGTAAAACAAAATCAGGACTTTCCATTTGATAGAGATGCTGATAATTTTTACTTCCAAGTTGTTCTACATGTCTTTTTAGAGAATTTACGTGTTCTTTCAAAAATGCAGATTTTTGTTCTTCTTCATCTTCATTAATGTATTTTTCGTAAGCTGTGAGTGAAACTTTAGAATCTACAATCATTTTTTTACCATCAGGAAGATTAATCACTACATCTGGTTGAACTCTATTTCCTTCTTCTGTTACAAAACTTTTCTGAATTTCATATTCTCTACCTTTTTCTAAGCCAGATTTTTCTAAAACTCTTTCTAAAACTAGTTCTCCCCAGTTTCCTTGAATTTTGCTATCGCCTTTCAATGCTTTAGTAAGATTTAGCGTTTCTTTGCTCATTTGCAAATTCATTTCTTTAAGTCCAAGAATTTGTTGACGAAGAGCTGCGTGATAATCTATACTTTCTTTGTGCGTATTTTCTACCTTTTTCTCGAAATCTGTAATTTTTTCTTGAAGAGGATTCAGAATATTCTTCAAGTTTTGTTGATTTTGTTCCGTGAATTTTAGGGTTTTCTCTTCCAAAATTTTATTCGCTAAATTCTCAAATTGCAGTTTTGCTTCTTCCTGAATTTTGACGATTTCTTCTTTTTGGGAATCCAAAAGTTGCTGAAGACTTTCATTCTGAGCGGCCAATTGAGATTTCAAACCGATTAATTGATTTTTATCGTTTTGAAGGTCTTTAATTTCGGAGTTTTGTCTTTCATTAAGTTCTTGTTGCTCTGCAATTTTCTGAATTTGAGCTTTATTTTGAGCAGAAATTTCCGCGATAATTTTGTTAAAATCGGCTTCTTTTTGAGTGAAATTTTGTTGCAATTCTTCATAACTTTTTCTAGAAACCGAAGAAGATTTCAAAATAAAATATGCCAAAACAGCACCGAAAATAAATGCGAGAATAATGTATATGATTTCCATTTTTCAAAATTACAAAAAGAAAAAGTTATAATGATTATCTTGTGGAAAACTAAAATTTCTCTTTTCTAAATTCTACAATTTCTTGAATCAAGTCAAAAGGCAATTCTTCTTGCAAAGGAAACTGAACTGTACCTTTGGACGTTTTGTATTTCTTTAATTTTTCGGCGAAGATTTCTATGGCCTCAGATCCAGGATACAAACCGATATGATTTTTGAAACCACCAAAATGAATCACGTTTTTACCTTTCATTTTAAAAGTTGGAATTCCGTAATTGATACAGAGTTCACTTTCTGGAAGAAGATTTTGAATGAAATTTTTTAGATTTTCTAAAATTATTTGAGTTTCTTCAGGGAAATCTAAGCAATATTCTTCGTAGGTTTTGGGAGTTTTCATCTACAAATTATATTTTTTTGAGAATAAATTGTCTTAAAGATTGGTGTTTTGTAATCTGGTTGATAAATTATCATTTCTTCCAATTGATTTTTAGAATTGTATTTGTAATCTATTCTACCGTAGTAGGCGCTGTGAACTGTTTTGTCTTTTGGGTTTAATTGGTAGCCTTTAATTGAAGTACTGGTTTTATAGATTTTTGATATTAATTGGTTTTTTGCATTATAAAAATAATCAGTAGTTGTTGTTAAGTATTCGTCATTACTTTTTCTGATTATTTTGCTTATCATGTTCTTTTGATTGTAAAAATAGGTCTCCGTATAATGTAGCCATTTGTTTATATTATTATTGAATTCTTTTTCTTTTCTTGAAGTCAATCTGTTTTTAGAATCATAAAAATACTGAAAGGACTTTCCTAAAGAATCTTTTCCAAGTTTTTTTTCAATGAGATTTTTTTTCTCGTCATATCTATTTTTTTCAAGTAAGAACTCCAAATTTTGATGATATTTTTCAATTAAAAGATTTTCATTGTTATAATTGTAAGTTATTTTGAATGGGTTTTCACAAGTTCTTGTACAAAATTCTTCTAGTGTAATTTTACGATTGTTATATCTATAAAATAAAGTGTTGTTTTTACTAATCAAGTTATTGTTAATGTCGTAATAAAATTCAGTTGAGTCTTTATTAATTAAAGTATATCTTGAGTTTTTATATTCATAAAATCTCTCCGTTTTTGTAATTTTATATTTTTCGTGGATAATATATTTTTCTTGCCAATCATAATAATGTTTTTTGGATTTGGAACAAGATGCTATCAGAAAAAAAGCTAAAAAAAAGTAAATCTTCATCTTATTACTCTTTAGAAATCATTTTGTGATATTTCAGATGCATTGGTATTGCTGCAGAACCGTACCAAGGAAGAATTTCTACATCGAAAATTCCGTTTTTAATAGTTGGATCTCCTTGAAGCAAAGTTTTTACCTCTTCTTCGGTTTTAGCATCGATTAAGAAAATTCCACGATATTGAAGGTTGTTTTTCGTAGCAAAAGGCCCCGCTAATTTCAGTTTTCCTGCTTTTTCCATGGCTTCCATGTTAGAAAAATGTCCTTTGAAAAGTTCGGAGCGCTGTGTTTTATCTGTAATTTCAGCATCTTTTGGGCCGGTTTTCAGAATAACGAGCATATAAGTTTTCATGCCACGTTCATCTGAGCCGAGAGAATCTGCTAATTTTTTGTTTTTTTCCTGAGCAGTTACCATTTCATCTGCATTTTTACCTGCGGTTCCTGGTTTTCCATCTTGACCTTTTTGGTAAATGATACAAGAACTCACTAAAACTGAAGTGATGATTAGATAAAGAAAATTTTTCATTTGTGACAAGGTTTTCAACAAATGTAAAAATTTTTGAACTTACTTTTTGATAATTTTAAAATGTTGATAACCTTCCTCGGTTTTGATGTATAAAATATAGGTGGAAGTTGGGAAGTTTTGTAGGTTGATTACCGTAGATTTTCCTGAGTAAATGATTTTTCCAGATAAGTCATAAATCGAAATATTTTCAATCTTATAATTTTGATTTTTGATGTGAAGGAAATCTTTTACAGGATTTGGATAAATGGCAAGAATTTTTTCATTGGGATTGTTGGTCGCCAAAGTTTCGGTTTTTTCTAAGGTAATCGGTTCTCGGAAAGTGGCAAAATCTAAAACATACAGCGTATTTTCTTTAATCAAGATTGCTTCACAAGTGTATTTCCCGAAATCCGTAGCTTTCACAGAATTTATATTGTAATTTTCTGTAGTCGTAGAAGTTTTGTTGTCTAAATTTTTATACCAAGTAAAATCATAACCGTCTGAAGAAGAAAGTAATTGGTTCAAACTAACGGCGCCCGCTAAAATTGCTTTTTCGGTTTTTTCTTCGTCATATCTTTGAGGAGAATACACAAAATCTGTGTTATTTGGTTTTTGATTGAGAAAATTCTGAATTTCTGTTGCGCTAAATCTGTTGTTAGAAATGTTGCAAATTTCTGGAAGATTAGCTGGAAGGTTTCCACTGAGTTTATTGCTCTGCAAGGATAAACTCATTAACTGAGGAAGTGCTAAAACTTCTGTAGGAAAAGCGGTAATCTCATTATGATTTAGCCAAAGTTGCTCTAGTTTTGTTAAAGAACTTAATGCTCCAAAATTGCTAGAAAGCTTATTATTAGCAAGATTTAAGTGAATTAAATTTTGTAAAGAGGCAATTTCTGTAGGAAGATTTTGCAGATTGTTATTTTCTAGAGATAGCCATTCTAAAGTGGTTAAATTATTAATTGCCGAAAACTGAGTAAGATTATTTCTACTTGCGTCTAATGTTTTTAAAAAAGCAAGAGCAGTTATTTCCGAAGGAATTTCTGTCAATTGATTTTTAGAAATATTCAGTTCTTCTAAATTCCCCAATGCAGAAAGATTGCTGAATTGTGTAATGGAATTATTGCTTACATTCAAATTTTTAAGAAAACTAAGACCTCCTAATGTGCTAGGGATTTCTGTTAAACCAAATCCAGAAAAGTCTAAACTTTTAAGATTGGTAAACGATGAGAAATTGGTAGAAGCAAGAGTTCCAGAGTTATTTCCTAGTAGAATTTCTTCTAAATTGTATAGTGATGAAATGTTACTGTAAAAATCTCCGCTTAAATTATTATTGCTAATATTAAGATAAGTAAGATTAATCAACGAACCTAAATTAGGGATGTTTCCAGTGAGTTTATTAGAACTTACATCTAATTTTTTTAGATTGGTAAGACTTAAAACACTATTTGGAAAGTTGCCTTCAAGAAGGTTTCCGTTCAATCTTAATTCTGTAACTGCTCCGTTTTCTATTTTTACGCCGTACCAATAGTAAGGATCTTTGGTAAGGTCCCATTTTTGACTCCAGTTATCTCCATTGGTTTGATTGTAAATAGAAATAAGGGCATTTCTCTCGGATGTAGAAACGCTGTATTGAGCACTATGAATATTAAAAATAAGGAATACTAATAAAAGTAAAAATTTCTTCAAAATTTGTGTTTAAAAATCTGTGCAAATATAAAATATAAATTAAAAAATAAGCATTTTTATCAAAAAAAGAAGTGTTACGTTTTGAGTAACACTTCTTTATAACGATTTGATATGGAATTATTTACTTAAGTAAGCATTATACATCCATACTAATTTTTCTTGTTCTGTAATGTAGCCGCTCATTTGTGCATTGGTTCCTTCGTCTCTTGCTTTATCTGTGATTTCTAAAAGATCTCTTTGGATATCAATAATTGTTTTAAAAGATTCTAAAATATTTAGAATGCATTTATTACCATCAGAAACTTCTTTGCTTTCTTGTATGGTTGAAAGTTTCTGATAGTCAGAAAAATTATGATGAGGGTGATAACCTAAAGTAAGAATTCTTTCTGCGATTTCGTCTATTTTAAGGATTAATCCGTCATACAATTCTTCAAATTTAAGGTGTAATGTAAAAAAGTCATTTCCTTTTATGTTCCAATGAGCACCTCTGGTGTTTTGATAAAATATAGAGTAGTTTGCCAGTAAAACATTTAGTTTTTCTGCAATTTTTTTACAATCGGTTTCTTTAAGGCCAATAATATTTGAATTTTTCATCACTTTGATTTTTGCAAATTTACTTCGTTTTTTAATATAAAATATAATTTGTTATTTAAAACCTAATTATATAAACAAATATATAATAATTATTAACGTATAAACTGTTATGAATGGCTATTAATTAATAGAGGAAATCAATGGGCATGATAAATATTAGGTATTAAAAATTGTTAAAAATATATTTAGATTCCTAAAAATTACTAATTTCAACTGCTTAAAATTTAAATTATGTTAAATCATAAAACATCTGTACATTTCGTAAATACAGAGGGTGATGGCAACAAAATTTTAGTGGTTCCTACATTTATATTATTGTACTGGAAAAAGTTTATTTTTACAATTGGAGGTGTCTTGACCTTACTTTTGGTGATTGTAGGCATTTTTATTTACCAAAAAACCAGTGACCATTATCAAGAGGAACTCAATCGTGCTAATTCTATTAAAAAACAAATCGATATTCAGAAACTCAAAGAGTCTTTTAAATCTATTGACGAAAGCATGCATCGTGTAAATCAATTTATGATGCAACGAGGTTTGCAGACTTTTAAAATGAAAAATGTAGGAGGAGAAGAAGGTTTCGAAATAGAAGATGTGAATGAAGTGAGTGCTTTTTATGCCAAATATATAGAAGATTTAGAAAAAGCAATTGTAAATGTTCCTATGGGAAAACCTCATGATGGCGAAATTACGTCTCATTTTGGCACGAGAGAAAATCCGTTTTCAGGATTCGGAGCAGAAACGCATTCGGGAATTGATTTTAGAGGAAAAACGGGTGAGGCTATAAAATCTACTGCGAAAGGAAGAATTATTAAAGCTGGTGTAAACGGAGGTTATGGAAATTGTGTAATGATAGAACATGGATATCAGTTGCAAACTTTATACGGACATCTTTCTAAAATAAATGTGAAAGTAGGAGACGAAGTAAATGTGGGAGATGTAATAGGAGAGTTAGGAAATACAGGTAGAAGTACAGGTCCGCATCTTCACTACGAAGTACATTTCAAAGGACAAAGAATTAATCCAGAACAATATCTTAATTTTAAATAACGCTATATGTTTAACCTTACTAAAAAAGAAAACAATACTACTCATAAACTTTTACAAGAAGCCGTTACTTCTATTGTAGGAGAAGATGTAAATATTAATGGAGACTTAATTTCTAATACCAGTATTAGAATAGATGGTAAAGTAATGGGGAATGTTACCGCGCAGAAATTAATTATTGTAGGAGAAAAGGCAGAAATTAAAGGAGATTTAAGCAGTAAGAATATTATTGTTTTCGGGAAATTAATGGGAAACGTTACCGCAGCGGAAGTTCAAATCAAAAAAACAGGAACCATTCATGGGGATATTTCTGTACAAGCCATAGAAATAGAAATGGGAGGTAAGTATAATGGAAGCCTTATGATGAATGCAGAACAAAGAGAACTCAACGAGAGACAAAAAGCAAAAGAAACAAAAAGCAATGTATTAATAGATTAATCTTGATACACATATATAATTATTAAGTAGCTCGGGAAATTCTTCCGAGTTATTTTTTTTGAAAAATATTACAAATAATTCATAATCAATGCTTGTCAGTTTAAAAATAATTCATAATTTTGCACCCTAAAATAAAAAATAATATAAAGCAATCAAATGCCTACTATTCAACAATTAGTTAGAAAAGGAAGAGCCACACTTGCTAAGAAGAGCAAATCGGCTGCTTTGGATTCATGTCCACAAAGAAGAGGCGTATGTACGAGAGTATATACAACTACTCCTAAGAAACCTAACTCAGCACTTAGAAAAGTTGCGAGAGTAAGACTTTCAAACGGAAAAGAAGTTAACGCCTACATCCCGGGAGAAGGACACAACCTCCAAGAGCACTCGATAGTATTAGTACGTGGCGGAAGAGTAAAAGATTTACCGGGAGTTAGATATCACATTGTTCGTGGTGCTTTAGACACTGCCGGAGTAAACGGAAGAACGCAAAGACGTTCTAAGTACGGTGCCAAGAGACCAAAACCAGGACAGGCTGCTGCTCCTGCAAAAGGTAAGAAAAAGTAATCATTAAATAAGGAACAAGAACAATGAGAAAAACAAAAGCAAAAAAGAGACCGTTGTTACCAGATCCAAAGTTTAATGATCAATTGGTAACAAGATTTGTAAATAACTTGATGTTTGACGGTAAAAAGTCAATCGCATTCAAAATTTTCTATGATGCATTAGATATCGTAGAAGCTAAAAAAGGAGATAACGAAAAATCTTCTCTTGAAATCTGGAAAGATGCATTAACTAACGTAATGCCTCACGTAGAAGTAAGATCAAGAAGAATTGGTGGTGCAAACTTCCAAATTCCTATGCCAATCAGAGCTGATAGAAAAATTTCTATGGCAATGAAATGGTTAATTAAGTATGCTACTGCTAGAAATGATAAGTCTATGGCTCAGAAATTAGCTGCAGAAGTTATCGCTGCTTCTAGAGAAGAAGGTGCTGCTTTCAAGAAGAAAACTGATACTCACAAAATGGCAGAAGCTAACAAAGCTTTCTCTCACTTTAAATTTTAATTAAGAAATGAGTAGAGATCTTAAATACACAAGAAATATTGGGATTGCTGCGCACATTGATGCCGGTAAAACTACCACTACAGAGCGTATTCTTTTCTATACAGGTAAAACTCACAAAATTGGAGAAGTACACGAAGGTGCTGCTACAATGGACTGGATGGAACAAGAAGCAGAAAGAGGTATTACCATTACTTCTGCTGCTACTACATGTAGCTGGAATTTCCCAACAGATCAAGGGAAAACACTTCCTGAAACTAAACCTTACCACTTCAATATCATTGATACCCCAGGACACGTAGACTTCACAGTAGAAGTAAACAGATCTCTTAGAGTATTAGATGGTCTTGTGTTCTTATTCTCAGCAGTAGACGGAGTAGAGCCTCAGTCAGAAACCAACTGGAGATTGGCTGATAACTACAAAGTTGCGAGAATGGGATTCGTAAACAAAATGGACAGACAAGGAGCTGATTTCTTAAACGTTGTAAAACAAGTTAAAGAAATGTTAGGTTCTAATGCGGTTCCAATCGTTTTGCCAATCGGTGCTGAAGAAGATTTCAAAGGTGTAGTAGACTTAATTAAGAACAGAGCTATCATCTGGGATGAAGCAGGACAAGGAGCAACTTTTGATGTAGTTCCAATTCCTGAAGATATGAAAGATGAGGTAATGGAATATAGAGAAAAATTAGTAGAAGCAGTAGCTGATTACGATGAAACTCTAATGGAGAAATTCTTTGAAGATCCAGATTCTATTACTGAAGAAGAAATCAATGCTGCACTTAGAGCTGCAACTATTGATTTATCTATCATTCCTATGACTTGTGGTTCTTCATTCAAAAATAAAGGAGTTCAGTTCATGTTAGATGCAGTTTGTAAATATCTTCCTTCTCCATTAGATAAGGATGATATCAAAGGAACTGACCCTAAAACTGATGCTGAAATCATTAGAAAACCAGACGTAAAAGAGCCTTTCGCTGCATTAGCTTTCAAAATTGCTACTGACCCATTCGTAGGTAGATTAGCATTCTTTAGAGCTTATTCAGGTAGATTAGATGCAGGTTCTTACGTTCTTAATACAAGATCTGGAAACAAAGAAAGAATTTCTAGAATCTACCAAATGCACGCTAACAAGCAAAACCCAGTAGAATATATTGAAGCTGGTGATATTGGTGCAGCTGTAGGTTTCAAAGATATCAAAACGGGAGATACTCTTTCTGATGAAAAAGCGCCAATCGTTCTTGAATCTATGATTTTCCCAGATCCAGTAATTGGTATCGCTGTAGAACCTAAAACTAAAGCAGACCAAGATAAAATGGGTAACGCTCTTGCTAAATTAGCAGAAGAAGATCCTACATTTACTGTGAAAACTGATGAAGCTTCAGGTCAAACGATTATTTCAGGGATGGGAGAACTTCACCTTGATATCATCGTTGACCGTATGAGAAGAGAATTTAAAGTAGAGGTTAACCAAGGTCAACCGCAAGTAGAATACAAAGAAGCACTTACACAAGTTGCTAACCATAGAGAAGTTTACAAAAAACAATCAGGTGGTAGAGGTAAGTTCGCAGATATCGTATTCGAAATTGGTCCTGCAGACGAAGGTAAAACTGGTTTAGAATTCATCAACGAAATTAAAGGTGGTAACATTCCTAGAGAATTTATCCCTTCAGTTGAAAAAGGTTTCAAAGAATCTATGAAAAACGGTCCATTAGCTGGTTTTGAAGTAGAATCTATGAAAGTAACCCTTAAAGATGGATCTTTCCACGCAGTAGACTCTGACCAATTATCTTTCGAATTAGCTGCTAAAATGGGTTTCAAAGCTTCTGGTAAAGCTGCTAAAGCTGTAATTATGGAGCCTATTATGAAACTTGAGGTAGTTACACCTGAAGAATATATGGGAGATATCGTAGGAGACCTTAACAGAAGAAGAGGTACTGTAAACGGTATGGATGATAGAAATAACGCTAAGGTTATCAAAGCTTTCGTTCCACTATCTGAAATGTTTGGTTATGTTACTTCGCTTAGAACTTTATCTTCTGGTAGAGCTACTTCTTCTATGGAGTTCGAGAGATACGAACCAGCTCCAACAAATATTGCAGAAGAAGTAATTGCTAAAGCAAGAGGTTAATCTTTAAAAAATTAGAAAATGTCACAAAGAATCAGAATAAAACTTAAGTCTTACGATTACAATTTAGTAGATAAGTCTGCTGAGAAAATCGTGAAAACTGTAAAAGCTACTGGTGCTGTGGTAAACGGACCTATTCCATTGCCAACTCACAAAAGAATCTTTACAGTTCTTAGATCACCACACGTAAACAAGAAAGCAAGAGAACAGTTCCAACTTTCTGCTCACAAGAGATTGATGGATATCTACTCTTCTTCTTCTAAAACTGTAGATGCTCTAATGAAATTAGAGTTACCTTCAGGTGTAGACGTAGAAATCAAAGTGTGATAATTAAGTTAGAAGATGGAAGTCTGAAGACAGAAGTTTTCTCTTAAAAATATCAAAATTTGTTTCCGTGCGCTGAGCGAAGTCGAAGCGTGCTATGATAAAAACTCCCAAACTATTTAGTTTGGGAGTTTTGTTTTAATTCGTAATTTTATTCAAAATTTTAACGAATGAAAAACCTAGTATTACTTCTCTTTTCCCTTTTTACTTTCGGACAAACGCCAAAAGTTTCTTCTGGAAAAATCATAGAATACAAAAATTTTAAATCCGAAATCATCGGAGAAAGAACCGTGAGAATTTGGCTTCCCGAAAATTATAATCCAAAGGTAAAACACCAAGTTCTCTATGCCAATGACGGACAAATGCTTTGGGACGAAAACATCACTTGGAACAAGCAAGAATGGAAACTAGACGAAAATTTAGGAAGACTCATTCGTGAAAAGAAAATAAAACCTACGATTGTAGTTGCCATAGACAATGCTGACAAAAACCGTCATAGCGAATATTTTCCGCAGAAACCTTTTGAAAGTTTGTCTCAAAAAAAGCAAGATTCTCTATACAATCTTTTCAGAAATAAAGACCAATCACTTTTTGGTGGTAAAATCTATTCAGATGAATATTTGAAATTTTTAGTAAAAGAACTCAAATCTTTTGTAGATAAAAATTATAGCACTTATACAGATGCTCCACACACTTTTATGATGGGAAGTTCTATGGGCGGATTGATTTCTATGTATGCTATTTGTGAATATCCTGAAGTTTTTGGCGGTGCAATTTGTATTTCTACACATTGGCCAGGAATTTTTGCGTCAGAAAATAATCCTATTCCTCTTGCTTTTCGAAATTATTTGAAAGCCAATTTACCCAATCCTAAAACGCATAAAATCTATTTTGATTTCGGTACAGAAACGCTTGATAAAATGTATGAGCCTTATCAAATAAAAGTAGATGAGATTATGAAAGCTAAAAAGTATGGGAAGAAAAACTGGCAAACTTTAAAATTTGAAGGTGAAGACCACAGCGAAAAATCTTGGACAAAAAGACTTTCTATTCCATTAGCCTTTATGTTGAAATGATATTGAATTATATACTTATTATTTCTACTTTTAGTTTTTTGTTATTTGGTTTTGACAAAAGAAACGCAACTCGTGGTGGATATAGAATTTCGGAGTTTGTCCTTTTATTGCTCTCATTTCTTGGCGGAAGTGTAGGCTCACTTTTGGGAATGCTTATTTTCCGACATAAAATTTCTAAAACTTCCTTTAAAATAAAATTTGGACTAATATTCTTAGTCCAAATTCTTATCATTTTCTATTATTTAAAGTCTAATTACTGAATCAATTCATACGTTTGCTGTGCAATTTCTAATTCTTCGTTGGTAGGAATAATCAGAATTTTCACCTTGCTTTCTGGAGCTTGAATTTCTACAGGAACTTTGGTGTGATTAAATTTCACATTCGCTTCTTCGTCTAGCTTTATACCAAGAGCTTCTAAATTTTTACAAGACCAACTTCTTACCACAGCATCATTTTCTCCTAAACCAGCCGTGAAAATAATGGTATCAATTCCATTGAGTGAAGCAAAATAAGAACCAATGTATTTTTTAATTCTGTAAGTATATAATTCTAAAGTCAGTTTTGCATCAGCGTCGCCTTGTTCACATTTTTCGTTGATGTCTCTTGCATCACTGCTTCCGCCTAAACCTAGCATTCCACTTTCTTTATTCAATATGTTTTTCACCTCTTGTAAAGAAAAGCCTAATTCTTCTACCATGTAAAAAATCACAGAAGGATCTATATCGCCACTTCTGGTTCCCATCGCCAATCCACAAAGTGGGCCGAAACCTAAAGTCGTATCTATACTTTCTCCGTTTTCATTTACTGCAGCCATACTTGCGCCGTTTCCTAAGTGAATGGTAATGGCTTTTAAATGGTCATTTTTCAGAATTTTTTTGGCTTCATTGTATACAAATTTGTGGCTTGTTCCATGGAAACCATACACTCTAATGCTATTATCTGTATAGAATTTTTTAGGAATAGCATATCGGTAAGCGTGTTCTGGAAGTGTAGCGAAAAACGCTGTATCAAAAACTGCTACCTGAACTGCATTTGGAAAGAATTTTTCAGAAGCTTCTATCCCAATTAAGTTTGCCGGATTATGAAGTGGAGCTAATGGAATCAAAGTTTTTATCGCTTCTTTCACCTCAGGAGTAATGATTTGCGTTTTTGTGAATTTTTCGCCACCGTGAACTACTCTGTGACCAATTGCTTTGATGCTTTCTGGGTTTTCGATAACGCCAAAATCTGGATGAGTTAATAAACCCGTAATCGCCTCGAAAGCTGTAGCATGTTCTGGTAGATTTTCTTCTAAAATATATTCGCCGAAGCCTTCATCTTTTGCATATTGATGCTTTATTCTACCCCCTTCAATTCCGATACGTTCTGCTAAACCTTTAGCCAAAACTTGTTGAGAAAGAATATTGATGATTTGGTATTTCAGAGATGAGCTTCCTGCATTAATAACTAATATGTTCATGTAATGATTTTTTAAAATTTTTTAATTTGGGCAGCTTTTCCGCCTTCCGTTCCCGCTTTTTTATTTTTTGCCAAAGCTTTTTACATTCAAAAAATAAAAAGAGCTCCACTCAAGTCGGGCTGCAAAGACGAGCTGTCTAAATATGAGGTTTAATTGTTAGTAGATTGTATCGCTGTAATAATTACGGTGTTGTAAATATCTTCAATGGTAGCACCACGACTTAAATCGTTAATTGGTTTGTTTAAACCTTGTAACATTGGGCCAACTGCTAATGCACCAGTTTCTCTTTGAACCGCTTTATAAGTATTGTTTCCAGTATTCAAGTCTGGGAAAATAAGAACATTGGCTTGTCCTGCAACTGGTGAGTTTGGCAATTTGCTTTTACCAACTATTGGATCTACTGCAGCATCATATTGAATCGGTCCTTCTACTAAAATGTCAGGACGAAGTGATTTTACAATTTCTGTAGCTTTTCTCACTTTTTCTACTTCTTCGCCGCTTCCAGATGTTCCAGAAGAATAAGAAAGCATTGCTACTTTAGGCGTTTCTATACCAAATGTTTTGGCAGAATCGGCAGAAGAAATCGCAATTTCTGCTAATTGTTCAGGATTCGGATTGGGTACAATGGCACAATCTCCGTAAACCAAAACTCTGTCATCTAACAGCATGAAAAATACTGAAGAAACGGTTTTGAAACCTGGTTTTGTTTTTACGAATTGTAAAGCTGGTTTTATGGTGTGAGCTGTAGTATTTACAGCACCAGAAACCATTCCGTCTGCATGACCTTTGTGTACCATCATGGTGCCAAAGTAAGAAGCATCTAGCATTAAATCTTGTGCTGATGTCAATTCTAGACCTTTTGATTTTCTTAATTCATATAAAGCGTTGGCGTAATCTTCATAGAATTCACTGTTGTGAGGGTCTACGATAGAAATTCTAGTTTCGTCCCAGTTTAATCCGAGTTGCGCTACTCTAGATTTTACTTTTTCTGGGTCGCCTAAAATGGTAATTTTTGCCACTTTGTCTTCTGCAATTTGAGATGCAGCGGTTAGAATTCTATCGTCATTGCCCTCTGGTAAAACAATGTGCTTTTGAATTTTTTTAGCATTACTCAAGAGATTGTATTGGAACATTCTCGGGGTGAGACTTTCTGTTTTCACAGAGTTTATTTTGGCATTGAGTTCTTCTACGTCTACAGAACTTTCAAACAAGTCAATACTTAATTTTATTTTTGATTTATTTTCTGCGTAAATTTTCGGTTTAATTCTAGAAATTACAGATGCTGCTTCAAAGGTTCCGAGACTAGTGGTGATAATCGGAATAGGTTTTTGATTGTCGAGCATTAATTTGATAATAGATCTTTCTGGCGTGAAACCACCTGTTAAAACAATACCAGAAATATTAGGGTATTTCGGTGAAATATTTGCCAAAGAAGTTCCTACAATCAGGTCGCTTCTATCTCCTGGCATAATACAAAGGCTGTCTGGTGTAATTCTAGGCAAGAAATTCGCTAATTGCATCGCTCCAATAACCGTGGTTTTTGCAATGTTGTCTAGTTTTTCTTTCCCGAATAAAACATGACCCTTAATATGATTGATGATTTCGCGGATAGATGGTTTTCCTAATTCTGGATTGTTTGGAATAACGGCTACGAAAATTCCTTTTTTAATTTCTTTATTGATGAGTTTTTGTACTTCGCTTTGTTCTTTTTCGCAACGATTAACAATTACTCCTATTATATTAACGTCTTTTTCTAAAAATGAATTGACTTCTGCAATCACATTGTTTACCAATTCAGGAACGGTTTCGAAACTGTCTTTTACTACTAATAAAACGGGGATTCCTAAATTCTTGGCAATAGAACCATTAAAATCTATTTCGAAAACAGAACCTTCTTCTGTAAAATCACTTCCTTCTACCAATACAAAATCAAATTCATTTTCTAAATTTTTATATTTCTCGATGATGGTATCATAAACCTCATTGATTTTTCCTTGATTTTGATGTTCGGTAAACTCACTTCTAGAATATGAGTAAGCATCCTCATAATTCATGTTAACATTAAAGTGAGATAAAATAGTATCTATATGATTGTCTACTACATTTTTATTTTCGATAAGAGGCTTAAAAAACGCCACATTAGGAGTGGTGCGTTTCAGCATTTGCATTAATCCAAGACTTACAATAGATTTTCCGCTTTGTGCAGAAGAGGTGATTACGTATACTGAATGATTCATTTTTAGAAAGGATTAAATTTATTTTGCAAAAATACGGCTTTCAAAACGGTTATGAAAGTAAATTAAGTGTCGAAAATATGCGATTTGACAGCAATTTTAAATTTATAGCAAAAAAATAAGCATTAAAAGGACTTCCTTTTCCTAATTACAAACATCATATTTTAATTAATCTTTATGATAGAATAATTATAAGTTTATGATTTCACGAGTGACTGAACATGAATGGATTAAAATAGAAAATAATTTTAACTTACTGTTTGTCAGTTCAAAAAATATTCTTACATTTGCACACTCATTTTAGGGAAGAAGTATGCCTATTTCAGACGTAGATATTACTAAATTCCTCTAGAATAGGGAGTTATAATAAACAATTTAAGTATAATATATTAATAATGTCAGGTATTATTGGTAAAAAAATCGGTATGACATCTTTGTTTAACGAAGAAGGGAAGAATATCCCTTGTACAGTTATTCAAGCTGGTCCATGCGCGGTTTTACAGGTCAGAACCGAAGAAGTTGACGGTTACAAAGCGGTGCAACTAGGTTTCGATGACAAGAGTGAGAAGAACGTATCTAAAGCGTTAGCTGGTCATTTCAAAAAGGCTGGTTCTACGCCAAAGGCGAAAATCGTGGAATTCAGAAATGAATTCGAACACGAAGTGAAAGTAGGAGATCAAATAATCGTAGACATGTTCAACGAAGGTGAATATGTAGACGTAACAGGTACTTCTAAAGGTAAAGGTTTCCAAGGGGTTGTTAAAAGACATAACTTTGGTGGTGTAATGCAAGCTACCCACGGTCAGCACAACAGATTAAGAGCTCCAGGTTCAATCGGTGCAGGTTCTGACCCTTCTAGAGTTTTCAAAGGACTTAGAATGGCTGGTAGAATGGGAGGAAAACAGGTAACTGTTCAAAACCTTCAAGTGTTAAAAGTAGATACAGAACAAAATCTTTTAGTAGTAAAAGGTGCTGTTCCGGGAGCTAAAAATTCTTATGTAATTATCAAGAAATGGAACTAGTAGTATTAAATACATCAGGAAAAGAAACCGGAAGAAAAGTTCAACTAGACGAAGCTATCTTCGGAATTGAGCCAAATCAGCACGCGGTTTACTTAGAAGTGAAACAATACCTTGCTGCTCAAAGACAAGGAACTCATAAGTCTAAAGAAAGAAGCGAAATTACTGCTTCTACTAGAAAACTTAAAAAACAAAAAGGATCTGGTTCGGCTAGATATGGTGATATTAAATCTCCAACTTTCAAAGGTGGGGGTAGAGTATTCGGTCCTAAGCCAAGAGATTACAGATTCAAATTAAATAAAGCATTAAAAAGATTAGCTAAGAAATCTGTTCTTTCTCAAAAAATGAGAGAAAACTCTATTAAAGTATTAGAAGAAGTAACATTTGCTGCTCCTAAAACTAAAGATTTCATCAATGTATTTAATGCATTAGGTTTGGAAGGCAAAAAAGCATTATTCGTGCTTGCTGAAACAAACAAGAACGTATATTTATCTTCAAGAAACTTACCGAAAGTAAAAGTTTTAACTTATAATGAGATTTCTTCTTATGACTTAGTTAATGCTGGTGAAGTAGTATTCTTCGAAGGTGCTGTAGAAAAATTTCAAGAAAATTTAAGAAAATAAGTCATGTCAGTTATCATTAAACCAATCATTTCAGAAAAAGCAAACAGCCAGTCAGAATTGAGCGGAGTTTATACGTTTTTAGTAGATACTAAAGCTAATAAAATCCAAATCAAACAAGCTGTAGAAGCTGCTTATAGTGTAAAGGTAGAAGACGTAAGAACAATGATTTATGCTCCTAAAGTTTCTTCGAAATACACTAAAAAAGGACTTCAAGTTGGTAAAACCAATAAATTGAAGAAAGCTTTGGTTCAACTTGTAGAAGGCGAAACCATTGATATTTTTGCAACAAATTAATAATTTTATATAATTAATAGTAATGTCTGTTAGAAAATTAAAACCTATCACCCCAGGACAGAGATTCAGAATTGTAAACAATTTTGAAGAAATTACTACCAACAAACCTGAGAAGTCTCTAACTGTAGGACTTTCTAAAAAAGGAGGTAGAAATAACACTGGTAAAATGACCATGCGTTATACCGGAGGTGGACACAAGAAAAAGTACAGAATCATCGATTTCAAAAGAAATAAATTTGATGTAGCTGCTACTGTTTTATCTGTGGAGTATGATCCAAACAGAACTGCGTTTATCGCTTTAGTAGAATACACAGATGGAGAAAAGAGATACATCGTTGCTCCAAACGGTATTAAAGTAGGTCAAACTGTAGTTTCTGGAGATAATGTAGAACCTGAAGTAGGAAATGCAATGAAATTGAAAAACATACCATTAGGTACTGTGATCTCTTGCATCGAACTAAGACCAGGACAAGGTGCAATCCTTGCTAGAAGTGCAGGTTCTTCTGCGCAATTAACTTCTAGAGATGGTAAATATGCAATCATTAAATTGCCTTCAGGAGAATCTAGAATGATTTTAGTAGAATGTATGGCTATGATTGGTTCTGTATCTAACTCAGATCACCAACTTACCGTTTCTGGTAAAGCAGGTAGAAGCAGATGGTTAGGTAAGAGACCAAGAACAAGAGCTGTAGCTATGAACCCTGTAGATCACCCAATGGGAGGTGGTGAAGGTAGATCTTCTGGTGGTCACCCAAGATCTAGAAACGGTAAACCAGCTAAAGGTTACAAGACTAGAAAGAAAAACAAAGTGTCTAACCGTTACATCGTATCTAAAAGAAAATAATTATGGCAAGATCACTTAAGAAAGGACCTTTCATCGCACATCATTTAGAAAAGAAGGTTCAGGCAAACATAGAACAAAATAAGAAGACAGTTATTAAAACATGGTCTAGAGCATCAATGATTTCTCCAGACATGGTAGGTCAAACTATCGCAGTACACAACGGGAAATCTTTTATCCCAGTTTATGTAACTGAAAACATGGTAGGACATAAGTTAGGTGAATTTTCTCCAACGAGATCTTTCAGAGGACACTCTGGTAACAAAAATAAAGGTAGCAGATAATCATGGGATCAAGAAAACAAGATAGCGCAATCGCAAGAAAAGAAGCTAACAAAGACGTTGTAAAAGCTTCATTAAACAATTGTCCGTCTTCTCCAAGAAAAATGAGACTCGTTGCTGATATCATCCGTGGAGAAAATGTAGACAGAGCTTTATACATCCTTAAATATTCTAAAAAAGACGCTTCTAATAAATTAGAAAAACTTCTTCTTTCTGCAATTGCTAACTGGCAAGCAAAAAATGAAGGTGCTGACATAGAAGCGGCAAATCTTTTTGTAAAAGAAATATTTGTAGACAGTGCAAGACAACTTAAGAGATTAAGACCTGCACCGCAAGGTAGAGGTTACAGAATTAGAAAAAGATCTAACCACGTAACATTAATATTAGGTAACAAACAAGATAATCAATAATCAAAGGTATGGGACAGAAGACAAATCCAATTGGTAATAGATTAGGAATCATCAGAGGATGGGATTCTAACTGGTTTGGTGGAAACGATTATGGAGACAGAATCGCAGAAGACTACAAAATCAGAAGATACCTAGAAGCTAGATTATCTAAAGGTGGTATCTCTAGAATCTACATCGAGAGAACCCTAAAATTAGTAACAGTAACAATCACTACTGCAAGACCAGGTCTTATCATCGGTAAAGGTGGTCAAGAAGTTGATAAATTAAAAGAAGAATTAAAAAAGATAACTGATAAAGATATCCAAATCAATATCTTCGAAATCAAAAGACCAGAACTAGACGCAATTCTAGTTGCAGAAAGTATTGCTAAGCAAATAGAAAACAGAATTTCTTACAGAAGAGCTGTTAAAATGGCTATGACCAGCACTATGAGAATGGGTGCAGAAGGTATCAAAGTTCAAATCTCAGGTAGATTAAACGGAGCTGAAATGGCAAGATCAGAATCTTTCAAAGAAGGAAGAATCCCATTGTCTACTTTCAGAGCAGATATCGATTATCACATTGGTGAAGCACTTACTCAGTACGGTAAGCTAGGAGTGAAAGTTTGGATCATGAAAGGTGAAGTGTATGGCAAGAGAGAATTATCTCCACTTGTTGGTCAACAGAAAAAAGGACCTTCTGGTGGAAGAGACAACAGAAGACCAAGAGATAAAAAATAATTAATCAAATTTTAGAGGATATTTTTTAAATCACCGTTACTTTTTTAAAATCTAAAATCTAAAATCTAAAATTTAAGAAATTATGTTACAACCTAAAAGAACGAAATTCCGTCGTGTTCATAAAATGAAAATGAAGGGAAATGCGCAAAGAGGATCTCAATTAGCGTATGGAACTTTCGGAATTAAAGCTATAGACGGTGCTTGGATCACTGCAAGACAAATTGAAGCTGCGCGTATCGCTGCTACAAGATATATGAAAAGAGAAGGTCAACTATGGATTAAAATATTTCCAGATAAGCCTATTACTAAAAAACCAGCCGAAGTAAGGATGGGTAAAGGTAAAGGTGCTGTAGAATATTGGGTAGCTGTAGTAAAACCTGGTAAAATTATGTTTGAAGTAGGTGGAGTTCCTTATGAAATAGCTAAAGAGGCGTTAAGACTTGCAGCTCAGAAACTTCCAATAGTTACCAAATTTGTAGTAGCTAACGATTTTGTTCAACCTCAATAATCTTTGAAAAATGAAAAAAGCTGACATCAAAAATCTAAGCGCAGGAGATATTAAAAATCAATTAGCTGCTCTTAAAGCTGATTACACGAAAATGAAATTAGCGCACAGAATTAGCCCGATTGAAAATCCTATTCAAATCAGAGATTTAAGAAGAACAATCGCAAGACTTGAAACTGAGTTAACTAACAAACAATAATTTCATTTTATCATGGAAAGAAATTTAAGAAAAGAAAGAATCGGAATCGTTTCTAGCAATAAAATGGAAAAAACCATTGTAGTTAGTGAAACGATGAGAATGAAACATCCAATGTATGGTAAATTCGTATTAAAAACGAAAAAATATACCGCTCACGATGAAAACAATGAGTGCAACGAAGGGGATAAAGTTTTAATTACAGAAACTAGACCTTTGAGCAAAAATAAAAGATGGAGATTAGTAAGTATAATTGAAAGAGCTAAGTAATGTTACAAACCGAATCAAGATTAAAAGTTGCTGATAATACTGGTGCAAAAGAAGTACTAGTAATCAGAGTTCTAGGTGGAACTAGAAGAAGATATGCTTCTGTAGGTGATAAAATCGTAGTTACTATCAAAGATTCTACTCCATCAGGAAATGCAAAAAAAGGACAAGTATCTAAAGCAGTTATCGTAAGAACTAAAAAAGCAGTTAGAAGAAAAGATGGTTCATACATCAAATTTGATGACAATGCTTGCGTTCTTCTAAATGCTGCTGGAGAAATGAGAGGAACTCGTGTTTTCGGGCCAGTTGCTCGTGAATTGAGAGACAAAGAATATATGAAAATCATTTCATTAGCTCCTGAAGTATTATAATTTTAAAAATTTTAGAAAAAATGGCAAAAGTTAAAATAAAAAGAGGAGATAACGTAATCGTTACTACTGGTAAAAACAAAGGTAGTAAAGGTGAAGTTCTAGAAGTGATTAAGAAAGAAAACGCTGATGCTAGAGTTATCGTAGCAGGTGTAAACGTTGTTAAAAAACACGTAAAACCATCTGCATCTAATCCTCAAGGCGGAATCGTAGAAAAAGAAGCATCTATTAATATTTCTAACGTATCTCTAGTAGATGCAAACGGAAAAGCTACTAAAGTAGCGTATAAAGTAGAAGGTGATAAAAAAGTAAGAATTGCTAAAACAACAGGTAAAGAAATCTAATTATGGAATACGTAGCAAGACCCAAAAAATTATATACAGAAAAAATTGTTCCAGCAATGATGGAAGAATTTGGGTACAAATCTATCATGCAAGTACCTAAATTAGAAAAAATTGTTGTGTCTCAAGGTTTAGGTGCTGCAACTGCAGACAAAAAAATCGTAGACTATGCAGTAGAAGAACTTACAGCTATCACTGGTCAAAAAGCAGTAGGAACTTTATCTAAAAAAGACGAGGCAGCTTTCAAATTAAGAAAAGGGATGCCAGTTGGTGCAAGAGTAACGCTTAGAGCAGAAAAAATGTACGAATTTTTAGATAGACTTACGTCATCTGCTTTACCAAGAATTAGAGATTTTAACGGTATCAAAGCCGATGGTTTCGATGGTAGAGGTAATTACAACTTAGGGATTACTGAGCAAATTATCTTCCCAGAAATCGTGATCGACAAAGTGAAAAAAATCCAAGGGATGGACATCACTTTCGTTACTACTGCTAAAACTGACAAAGAAGCAAAAGCATTATTAACTCATTTCGGTTTACCGTTTAAAAAGAACTAAGAAATGGCAAAAGAATCAATGAAAGCGCGTGAGCGCAAAAGAGAAGCACTAGTTGCTAAATATGCTGCTAAAAGAGCTGCCCTAAAAGAAGCAGGTGATTATGAAGCACTTCAGAAATTACCTAAAAACGCTTCTCCTGTAAGATTACACAACAGATGTAAATTAACAGGAAGACCAAGAGGTTACATGAGAACTTTCGGTATTTCGAGAGTTACTTTCAGAGAAATGGCTAACAATGGTCTTATCCCGGGAGTTAAAAAAGCAAGTTGGTAACAATTAGTTTTTAATCAAGATATTTAAGTTGCTTATGGCTTTTAGCCTCAAAATTAAAAGCCATCTGCAATACTGAATATCATTCACCAATAATAATTTAAAATAAAAAAATGGTAACAGATCCAATTTCAGATTTCCTAACTAGAGTAAGGAACGCACAAAGCGCAGGCCACAAAGTGGTGGAAATTCCTGCATCAAAAATCAAAAAGGAGATTACGAAAATCTTATTTGATCAAGGTTACATCTTAAACTACAAGTTTGAAGATAACGCTGTTCAAGGGACTATCAAAATCGCTTTGAAATATGATAAGCAAACTAACAAACCGGCTATTAAGTCTATCCAAAGAGCTTCTAGACCAGGTTTGAGAAAATACGCTGGTACAGAAGAATTACCAAGAGTATTAAACGGTTTAGGTGTAGCTATCATCTCTACTTCTAAGGGAGTAATGACTGATAAGAAAGCCAGAGAAGAAAAAGTAGGTGGCGAAGTAATCTGCTATGTTTATTAATTGTAAAAATTAGGAAGAAATGTCAAGAATTGGTAAATCAATTATAGAAATTCCTGCAGGTGTTACAGTTACTGTAAACGATAATGTAGTAACTGTGAAAGGTCCTAAAGGAGAACTTTCTCAAGAAATTACAGGCGGAATTACTCTTGAGCAAGAAGATGGTAAAATCACTGTAAACAGACCATCTGAAGCTAAAAATCATAAAGCATTACACGGTCTTTATAGAGCGTTAATCAATAATATGGTGGTAGGAACCTCTGAAGGTTTCACCAAAAAATTAGAATTAGTAGGGGTAGGTTATAGAGCATCTCACTCTGGTCAAAAACTAGAATTAGCTCTAGGTTTCTCTCACGGTATCGTACTAGATCTTCCAAAAGAAATCACAGTAGATACTTTAACAGAAAAAGGTAAAAACCCAATCATCACTTTGTCTTCTTATGACAAACAATTATTGGGAATGGTGGCTGCTAAAATTCGCTCATTCAGAAAACCAGAACCATACAAAGGTAAAGGTGTGAAATTCGTTGGTGAAATAATTAGACGTAAAGCTGGTAAATCTGCTTAAAAATTAAGACAATGGCATTAACAAAAGTACAAAAAAGAGATAGAATTAAAAGAAGAGTAAGAGGCAAAATCTCTGGAACTTCTTCAGCGCCAAGACTTTCTGTTTACAAGAGTAACAAAGAAATCTACGCTCAATTAATTGACGATAAAGAAGGTAAAACTTTAGTAGCTGCTTCTTCTAGAGAGAAAGGAGTAGATGCTAATGGAACTAAAACTGAAGTTGCAACTGCAGTAGGTAAGAAAATTGCTGAAAAAGCTTTAGCTGCTGGATTTGAAAAAGTAGTTTTTGATAGAAACGGTTTCGTATATCACGGTAGAGTAAAAGCTCTTGCAGACGGTGCTAGAGAAGGTGGTTTGAAATTTTAAAAATTAAAAAATTATGTTAGGATTAGATAATATAGAAAGAGTAAAACCAGGTGGTCTAGAACTTAAAGATCGTCTAGTTGCCGTAAACAGAGTAACTAAAGTAACCAAAGGAGGTAGAGCTTTCGGATTTTCTGCAATCGTAGTAGTAGGTAATGAAGACGGAGTAATCGGTTTCGGTTTAGGTAAATCTAAAGAAGTTGCTTCTGCTATTGCTAAAGCAGTAGAAGATGCTAAGAAAAATTTAGTGAAAGTTCCTGTAATGAATCATACAATCCCTCACCAAACTTCTGCTAGATACGGTGGTGCTGATATCTTCTTAAGACCAGCTTCTCACGGTACAGGATTAATCGCAGGTGGTGCGGTAAGAGCGGTACTAGAATCTGCAGGAGTACATGATGTACTTTCAAAATCTAAAGGTTCTTCTAACCCTCACAATGTGGTAAAGGCAACTTTCAAAGCATTGTTAGATATCAGAAGACCAGAAGAAATTGCAAGAATGAGAGGAATTTCTTTAACTAAAGTGTTTAACGGTTAATTTTTTATATCATGGCAACAATTAAAATCAAACAAGTAAGAAGTGCTATCAAAAGACCTAAAGTACAAAAAGATACTTTAGTAGCTCTTGGTCTTAAAAAATTAAACCAAGTTGTAGAACACGAAGCTACTCCATCTATCTTAGGTATGGTAGCAGCAGTGAGACATTTAGTAGAAGTACAGGAAAACTAATTAAATTTTAACAAAAATGAATTTAAATAATATTCAACCAGCATCTGGAGCTACTCATAATTCAAAAAGAGTAGGTAGAGGACAAGGTAGTGGCAAAGGTGGTACATCTACAAAAGGTCACAAAGGTCAAAAATCAAGAGCTGGTTACTCACAGAAAATAGGTTTTGAAGGTGGTCAAATGCCTTTACAAAGAAGATTACCAAAATTCGGATTTAATAACATTAACAGAAAAGAATACAGAGCTATTAATCTAGATACTATTCAAGCATTAGTAGACGCTAAAAATCTTTCTGAAGTTACTAAAGAAGTATTGGTAGAAAATGGTTTATCTTCTAAAAATGAATTAGTGAAAATTATGGGTAGAGGAGAACTTAAATCTTCTGTTTCTATTTCTGCTAACAAATTCACTAAATCTGCTGAAGAGGCAATCTCTAAAGCAGGAGGTAAAGCGATCACTCTTTAATAAAAACAAATGAAAGGTTTTATTCAAACACTTAAAAACATCTGGAGTTTACAAGAATTGAGGGACAAGATTATTGTCACTCTTTCTTTGATTCTAGTATATAGATTTGCTTCTTATATTTCTCTACCAGCTATTAACATGGCAGAAGTAGGAAATTTATTAGATCATTTTCAAAAACAAGGTGGCGGTAAACAAGCTGCAGGTCTATTAGGTCTATTATCATCATTTACTGGAGGAGCTTTCAGTCATGCTTCAATCATGGCTCTAGGAATCATGCCGTACATTTCTGCATCTATTATTGTGCAGCTTATGGGAATGGCAATTCCTTATTTACAGAAACTTCAGAAAGATGGTGAAAGTGGTAGAAAAACCTTAAATCAAATTACAAGATGGTTAACAATAGGTGTTTGTCTCGTACAAGCACCATTTTACCTAGGTACTATTACACAGGTTTTTTTACCTTACGAACAATTTAGATCTGCGTATTATATTGATCCGCAATCTATTGCATTTTATGTTCCAAGTGTAGTGATATTAGTTGCAGGTTCTATCTTTGCAATGTGGTTAGGAGAAAAAATTACAGATAAAGGCATTGGTAACGGGATTTCTATCTTAATCATGGTAGGGATTCTAGCTGGTTTACCAACTGCATTTTTACAAGAATTTACTACTCAAACAGGAAACGGAGGTTTAGGAAGCATCATGATCCTCATCGAGGTTTTATTCTGGTTGGTGGTAATCTTATTAGCAATTGTACTTTCAGTTGCGGTAAGAAAAATTCCTATTCAGTATGTAAGTAGAGCTCACGCAACAGGTGGTGCAAACAGAAATTTATTACAAGGAGCAAGACAATGGATTCCTCTAAAAGTAAATGCATCTGGAGTAATGCCACTAATTTTCGCACAAGCATTAATGTTTGTTCCTGGTTTGTTAACTAAATTCGATGATACCAATACTTTCTTAGCAGGATTCAAAAATCCATTCAGCTGGCAGTATAATGTATTACTAGTAATTTTAATTATCATCTTCTCTTATTTCTACACAGCCATCACTATTCCAGTGAATCAAATGGCAGATGACTTAAAGAGAAATGGAGGTTTAATACCGAAAGTAAGACCAGGACAAGAGACTGCAAATTACTTAGATGATATTTTATCTAAAATAACCTTGCCGGGTGCGGTTTTTTTATCTATCTTTGCAATCCTTCCAGCTTTAGTGCATGGAGGCTTTGTTCAGACTGAAGGATTCTCCCATTTTTTCGGAGGAACTTCATTATTGATCATGGTAGGAGTAATTTTAGATACAGTTCAGCAAATCAACACGTATTTGTTGAACCATCACTATGATGGATTGATGCAATCTAAATTATCTAGAACATCAAACTTATAAAAAACATCTATGGCAAAACAAAAACATATAGAACAAGATGGCGTTATAGTGGAAGCACTATCTAACGCCATGTTCCGTGTGGAACTGGAAAATGGGCATGTTCTCATCGCTCACATTTCAGGGAAAATGAGAATGCATTACATAAAACTTTTACCAGGAGACAAGGTAAAATTAGAACTCTCTCCTTATGATTTATCAAAAGGAAGAATAACATTTAGATATTAAATTAAATACTAATGAAAGTTAGAGCATCAATTAAAAAAAGAAGTGCAGATTGCAAAATCGTAAGAAGAAAAGGCAGATTGTACATTATTAACAAGAAGAACCCAAAATTTAAACAAAGACAAGGCTAAAATTAAATTATGGCGAGAATTTCAGGTATTGATTTACCAAAAAACAAAAGAGGCGTTATCGGTTTAACTTACATTTACGGAATTGGTAGAAGCACAGCTTCTGAAATCCTTAAAAATGCCGGTATCAGCGAAGACAAGAAAGTCAACGAATGGAATGACGATGAATTGGCTGCAATCAGAAATTACATCACTGAAAACATCAAAGTAGAAGGTGAATTACGTTCTGAAGTGCAATTGAATATCAAGAGATTGATGGACATAGGTTGCCAACGAGGAATACGTCACAGACTGGGATTACCTTTAAGAGGCCAAAGAACGAAAAACAATTCTAGAACCCGTAAAGGAAAGAGAAAAACAGTTGCTAACAAGAAAAAAGCAAGTAAATAATCTTTAGATTAGAATTATGGCAAAACAAACTAAAGTAGTTAAAAAAAGAAAAGTAAAAGTAGAAGCTATTGGTGAAGCACATATCCAAGCTTCTTTCAATAATATTATTATTTCTTTGACAAACAAAAACGGAGAAGTAATTTCTTGGTCTTCTGCCGGTAAAATGGGATTCAGAGGTTCTAAAAAGAATACTCCATTCGCAGCTCAAATGGCTGCAGAAAATTGCTCTTCAGTAGCTTACGAAGCTGGTTTAAGAAGAGTAAAGGTGTTTGTAAAAGGTCCAGGTGCAGGTAGAGAATCTGCAATCAGATCTATTCACAATTCAGGAATTGAAGTTTCAGAAATCATTGACGTGACTCCTATGCCACACAATGGATGTAGACCACCTAAAAGAAGAAGAGTTTAATTTTTAGAAATTTAACCTATGGCAAGATATATTGGACCAAAAACTAAAATTGCACGTAAATTTGGTGCTGCAATTTACGGAGACGATAAAAGTTTCGAAAAAAGAAAAAATCAACCACCAGGACAACACGGACCTAACAAAAGAAGAGGTGCTAAAAAATCTGAATATGCTGTACAGTTAGCTGAAAAACAAAAAGCTAAATATACTTACGGTATCTTAGAAAGACAATTTGCTAACCTTTTCGATAAAGCGCACAGAAGCAAAGGCGTTACAGGTGAGGTTCTTTTACAATTATGTGAATCTAGATTAGATAACGTAGTATACAGATTTGGTTTTTCTAAAACCAGAGCTGGTGCTAGACAGTTAGTTTCTCACAGACACGTAACAGTAAACGGAGAAATTGTAAACATCCCTTCATATTTATTAAAAGCAGGTGACGTAATCGCTATTAGAGAAAAATCTAAATCTCTAGAAGTAATTGCTGATTCATTAGCTTCTAAATCATCTTATGAATGGTTACAATTTAACGACGAAAAGAAAGAAGGTACTTTTATCTCAGCTCCTGAAAGAATTCAGATCCCTGAAGATATCAAAGAACAGCTAATCGTCGAATTATACTCTAAATAATTTTAATCAAATTTTTGCTCAACCCAATATTATGGCAATTTTACAATTCATAAAACCCGACAAAGTAATTCTACTTAATTCTACGGATTTCAAAGGTCAATTCGAATTTAGACCATTAGAGCCAGGATTCGGACTTACTATCGGTAATGCTTTGAGAAGAGTTTTACTTTCTTCTCTAGAAGGATATGCTATCACATCTATCAAAATAGAAGGAGTAGAGCACGAATTTTCAACAATTCCAGGTGTAATAGAAGATGTTACGGAAATCATCCTTAACCTTAAGCAATTAAGACTTAAAGCAAAAGTAGAAAACGCATCAGCAGAACAAGTAAGTGTGAAAATTTCTGGTAAAGAAGTGATCACTGCAGGTGATTTTGCTAGCTCGATGAATAACTTCGAGGTACTTAATCCAGACTTAGTAATCTGCAACTTGACAAAAGAGGTGTCTTTCGAAATGAATTTCAACATCGACAAAGGAAGAGGTTATGTTCCTTCAGAACAAAACAAATCTAACAATGCACCTATAGGAACGATTGCAATTGACTCTATCTTTACTCCTATTAAGAAAGTTCAATATAGCATTGAAAACTATCGTGTAGAGCAAAAAACAGACTACGAAAAACTTGTATTAGACATTGAGACGGATGGTTCTATCACCCCTCAAAATGCTTTAACTGAAGCTTCTAAGATATTAATTTATCATTTCATGTTATTCTCTGATGAGAGAATAACTCTAGAAACTGAAGCTGTAAAAGCATCAATCCAATACGATGAAGAAACCCTTCACACAAGACAATTACTTAAGTCTAAATTAGCAGATATGGATCTTTCTGTGAGAGCTCTTAACTGTCTAAAAGCAGCTGAAGTAGAAACTCTAGGTGAATTAGTTTCTTATAGTAAGTCTGATTTGATGAAATTCAGAAATTTCGGTAAGAAATCATTGACAGAACTTGAAGAACTTGTTCACTCAAAAGGACTAAACTTCGGGTTTGATGTTGCAAAATATAAGTTAGACGCTGATAAATAATCCTTAACAATGAGACACGGAAAAAAATTCAATCACTTAGGTAGAACAGCCTCTCACAGAAGCGCTTTGCTTTCTAACATGGCATGCTCACTAATTGAACATAAAAGAATAAATACTACTGTTGCTAAAGCTAAAGCTTTAAGAGTATACGTAGAACCTATCTTAACTAAAGCTAAAGAAGATACTACGCACAACAGAAGAATTGCTTTCTCTTACTTACAAAGTAAAGAAGCAGTTGCAGAACTTTTCAGAACTGTAGCTCCTAAAATCGCTACCAGAAATGGTGGTTATACTAGAATCATCAAGACTGGTTTCAGACCTGGTGATGCTGCAGACACTGCATTAATCGAGCTTGTAGATTTCAATGAACTTTACAATCCTAATGCTGAAGAGAAAAAAGCAACTAGAAGAAGCAGAAGATCTACTAAGAAAGAAGCTGCTGTAGTAGCTGCTCCAGTGGTAGAAGAAGCTGCTGTAGTAGAAGAGCCAAAAGCTGAAGCTACTGAAGAAAAAACTGAAGAATAATTTTCAGAATTTCTATAAATAAAAAACCATTCAGATTTCTGAATGGTTTTTTTGTGCTTATTTTTTACGACTTAACTCGAAAATTTGTCCGTTTTGGGTAATGGTTAGTAAATCTCCTTTAGATATTGCCTTTATACCATCTTTTTCATAAATATCACTTTCTATCTCAGGTAGTTCTATCTTGAGTTTATTTCTTTCGATAAGGATGAAGTTACCTTCCTTAATTCCCGTAGTAAAAGTTACACTGGCTTCTGTACCATCAAAAGCACGATAAACGTACTCCTTTTTTTCAATTTTATTTTCGGTTTTGGTAATCTTGCCCTCTAAATTGGTATTTTCTAAAATTATAGAATCTGTTTTGCTTACTCCATTAACATCTATTGTTTTGATTACTTTTACCTCTTTTTCTATGGCAGTTTTGCTTTCTTTATCACAGCTGATAATGCCGATGAAGCCTAATATTAAGATATAGTTAAAAGATTTTTTCATTGCAATTTTTTAAAAATTAATAAGTATCTTTAAATAAAATTTGAAGGATTTTATGTTTTAAAAATACAAAAAATACCCTACAAAAATCATAAACTTACATTGCTAAATTATGCGTAAATTTGCAATGCAAAAAATAAGAAAAGAGCTGGTCTTCATTTTTTTTGAAAGATTAGCCCTACAATAGAAACTTTAAAATAGAATAATATGAGTTACATTTCATTTATTGAAGCAAGACAAATTTTGGATTCTAGAGGAAATCCAACTGTAGAAGTTGATGTATTTACCGAAAGCGGTGCAATGGGACGTGCAGCTGTTCCTTCTGGTGCTTCTACCGGAGAACACGAAGCAGTAGAATTGCGCGATGGCGGTTCAGAATATATGGGGAAAGGCGTACTGAAGGCCGTAGAAAATGTAAAAGAAGTAATTGCTCCAGAATTAGTAGGACTTCCAGTTTTTGACCAAAATCTTATCGATCAAATTATGATTGATTTAGATGGTACAAACAACAAAGGAAACTTAGGTGCTAATGCTATTTTAGGAGTTTCTTTAGCTGCTGCTAAAGCTGCTGCTGCTGAATTAAGACAACCTCTTTACAAATATATTGGTGGTGTAAATGCTAATACACTTCCTGTGCCTATGATGAATGTAATCAATGGTGGTTCTCACTCAGATGCGCCAATTGCATTCCAAGAATTTATGATTATGCCAGTAAAAGCAGATTCTTTCTCTCACGCTTTGAGAAAAGGAACTGAAATCTTCCATAATCTTAAATCTATTCTTCATGACAGAGGTTTATCTACTGCAGTAGGTGATGAAGGTGGTTTTGCGCCAACTTTCAAAGGAACTGAAGACGCTTTAGATACTTTACTTAAAGCAATCGAAAAAGCAGGTTACAAACCAGGTGATGATGTAATGATTGCATTAGACTGTGCTTCTTCAGAATTCTACAAAGATGGAATCTACGATTATAGAAAATTCCAAACTCCAGATTCTGCACAATTTACAAGCAGCGAACAAGTTTCTTACTTAGCAGAATTGGTAAACAAATATCCAATTATCTCTATTGAAGATGGTATGCAAGAAAATGACTGGGAAGGATGGAAAATGTTAACTGATAAAATCGGTGATAGAGTACAATTAGTAGGTGACGATTTATTTGTAACAAACGTAGAAAGACTTTCTAGAGGAGTTAAAGAAAATATCGCTAATTCAATCTTGGTTAAAGTAAACCAAATCGGTTCATTATCTGAAACTTTAGCAGCCGTACAAATGGCTCAGCATAATAAGTATACTTCTGTAATGTCTCACAGATCTGGTGAAACTGAAGATGCTACAATTGCAGATTTAGCGGTAGCTTGCAACTGTGGTCAGATTAAAACAGGTTCTGCTTCTCGTTCTGATAGAATGGCGAAGTATAACCAATTATTAAGAATTGAAGAAGCTTTAGGAGAAAATGCAATTTTCCCAGGATTAGATGCTTTTAAAATTAAAAGATAATTTATCTTATATAAATCTGAAAAACCTCCTACTTTAGGAGGTTTTTTTGTGGATTCTTCATAGTAATTTTATTTTTAAAAACAGCAACTATATCAATTTAGCAAGTTTATTACAGATATAGTAAAAATAAATAGGTTTGCATAATAGAAAGTTTTCGGTAAAATTCTTTTTTTTGTATTTTTACTGAAAATATATTCTAAAACATGTCAGATAATAAAGTTATACTCAATTACGACGGAAATTCTTATGAGTATCCTATCGTAGAAAGCACAATTGGTGATAGAGGTATTGATATTTCTAAGTTGAGAGATCAAACCGGACTTATTACTTTAGACCTAGGCTATAAAAATACAGGAGCCACTTTAAGTGATATTACTTACTTAGATGGTGATTTGGGAGAACTTTTCTACAGAGGTTATCCTATTGAGCAAATTGCTGAGAAATCTAATTTTTCTGAAGTAATGTACTTATTGCTTCACGGTGAATTACCAAATGCTACTCAGTTTACTCAATTCGAGAATAACATTAAGAATTACAACTTCGTAGCCGAAGAAATGAAAAAAATTCTTGATGCTTTCCCACGTTCTGCGCATCCAATGGGTGTACTTTCTACTCTTACTTCTGCGCTTACAGCATTTAACCCAAAAGCTGTAGACGTAAAATCTAAAGAAGAAATGGACCATGCTGCAGAATTATTATTGGCTAAATTCGCTCATCTTTGTGCTTGGACTTACAGAAAAACCAATGGTTTCCCGCTTAACCACGGAGATAACAGTCTAAATTATGTAGAGAATTTCTACAAAATGACTTTCAGAAAACCATACGAAGAGTTCGAAATTGATCCAGTAGTGGTAGCTGCACTAGACAAATTATTAATTCTACACGCAGACCACGAACAAAACTGTTCTACTTCTACAGTAAGAATGGTAGGTTCTGCTCACACTGGTCTATTTGCATCTATTTCTGCGGGAGTTTCTGCATTATGGGGCCCACTTCACGGTGGTGCAAACCAAGCAGTAATCGAAATGCTAGAAATGATTGAAAAAGACGGTGGAGATGTTGCTAAATATGTAGAAAAAGCAAAAGATAAAGAAGACAACTTCAGATTAATGGGATTCGGGCATAGAGTTTATAAAAACTTCGACCCAAGAGCTAAAATCATCAAAAAAGCTGCAGATGATATCTTAAACAAACTAGGAGTTCACGACAAAGCTCTAGACATTGCGATGCAATTAGAAAGAGTAGCGCTAGAAGATGATTACTTCGTAGAAAGAAAACTATATCCAAACGTAGATTTCTACTCTGGTATTATCTACAGAGCATTAGGAATTCCTACAGAAATGTTTACGGTAATGTTCGCATTAGGACGTTTACCAGGATGGATTTCTCAGTGGAAAGAAATGCGTCTTCACGGTGACCCAATTGGTAGACCAAGACAAGTGTATCAAGGTGCTCCAAAACGTGACTATGTTCCTATGGAAAACAGATAATTTTAACAAATTTATAAAAAGGAAGCCTCTCAAATTTTGAGAGGTTTTTTGTTTTTATTGAGAAGAAAGATGATTGAATTAAGCTACAAAAAATCCGCTTTGCGGATAAATTAAAAAAAAATAGCGGAGCGGATTTTTGCCATAACAAGAGTTTCATTGTTCGTGCTCCGCACGCAACGAAACTCTAGTTATTGGTGGCAGTTTTTATTTTATTTTTTCAAGGTCAGTCATTTTAAAATATCGGTTTTCTTTATAATTATTTTTGCAGTATTTAAAATATTCCTTCGACTTACTACCAATTTTAAAATTTTGTTCATTTGCTACTTTTAAAATCAAGTAATTATATTCTAGTTTGTATTCTGGCCATTTATTTTTTGCCTTTTCAATAAAACTTATAAACTCATTTGTTTGCTTTATTTTATCAATAAAAAAAGTTTTATATTGTGTCTTTAACATAGCATAAAAAATAAGTTTGTCTGTTTCATCATTGCTTTCTAACATTTTATATAAATAGTTTTTCGCTCTTTCATTTTGGTTAAATTCATTTGAAGCGTAAAACCTAATTTGCAGTTGATAGCTATTGCTATTATCTATTTCGTCTAATATTTTATTAAAAACGTATGGATTGTTTTTATCTCTTGCTTTATTTAGTAAATAATAAATTTCATATTCAATTTTTACATCGATGCCATATTTTTGTTGAATGTTTTCTGAATATTTTTTTTCAAAATTATTGTAATTAAAATCGTCGGTGTAATATTTTTCTATTAAGCTATCATAATATTTATAATCAGAAAATAAAAATTTGATTCCATCGTTTATGCTGGAAAATGGTAATTGCATATGGTCAGCATTATATTCTTTAACCATAAAATTTGGGTTTGAATTTTTTTCTCCTACCAAAAATCTACCCAAAATATTAAATTCATCGTCTTTACTTCCGAAACCTAAAAATAAGGATTTTGAACTAGGATTTAATATTTTGGAACGATTGTCTTTAAAATAGCTTTCAAAATCATTTACTGAAAGCGCAATAATTCCGTCAAATATATTATCTTCTCTTAAAAATAAATTTGTTACAAAATGTCCTGAATCAGAATGACCAATTATTATATTGTAGTTTGATACAGAATAATTTTTTTCTATAAAAGGAACAATTTCCTCGTTTAAAATTTTGTTGAAAATTTCTGTATTTGGTAAAAACTGTTGAAGTGTTATTTCTTTATTTGTACCATCATTAGGAAATAAATCTCTATTTCTGTTCGTATTGTCAATTCCTACGACAATACATTCGGGGATTATGTTATTTTCAGATATTTTCTCGTCTTGTAAAAAAGAGACATTTTGTATCACTAAATCAAATAGACTTTCGCTATCCAATGTATAAATTACGGGATACTTTTTGTCAGCATTATAATTTTTTGGAAGAAAAACTTTTAAGGTTCTTTCTTCATTTGGATAATATTTTGAAGAAATATATTTGATGTCATAAGTTAAACTTAATTTACCAGTTACTTTTTTTTCGTCTTTCCAATTTTCAATTTCGAAATTAAAAATAGATGATTTCTCATTAATTTTAATATTATTTTCAAAGTCAACAACTTTTGCTTCATTTTCCCATTTTCCTCGAGTAAATTTAAATTCAGCGGGTAACTTTAGTTCAACAGAAATCTCTCTTTGATAATCAGAAGTTTTAACCATCTTTATTTTGTCAGGCTGCCAATTTCCGAGATTGTCTTGGTTTCCTACAATATAAACTTCGTCACTTCTATTTGGAACAGAAATTCTGATTGTTGTTTTCTCTTGCGCAAAGGAAAATATTGATATTAAAAATAAAATTTGTGTTAAGTATGTTTTCATTTATTTACGATTTTTCATAAAATTGCCACCAACATCCAAATATACGCATTGCGTATAATTTAATTATATAAACCTGCGTAAAAAAACAATAAAAATATATAAATATTTGATAATCAGTATTTTTATTAATTTGGACTTGCGCAATAATTGTAATATGGACTACAAATTAGTAGAAAAATTTTTAACTAGACTGAGGGTACAAAGATTCTCAGAAAATACAATTGAGAATTATAAAAGTCAACTAATTTATTTTTTAAAAATTTCTAATCAGTATAAACCAGAAGATATAACTGATAATCAATTAGAAAAATTTATTATATGGTTAGTGAATGAAAAAAATATTGGTCAATCTTATCAAAAAGCAATGTTAGCAACACTAAAAAAATTTTATAAAGAAATTTTTAATAGAGAAGTTAACCTGTCTCATCTTTATCCTAAAAGAAAAGAAAATAAATTACCAAAATTTCTTACACAAAATGAAATTAAAAAAATTATTGATATTACAGAAAACCTAAAACATAAAACCATCATTACTACTATTTATTCTTGCGGGCTTAGATTAAGTGAATTATAGAATTAAAAATATCTGACATAAGATCAGAACAAGATTGTATTGTTATTAGACAATCAAAAGGAAATAAAGATAGAATAGTAATGCTTTCACCCAAACTTTTAGATCTATTAAGAGAATATTATAAAAAATACAAACCAAAAGAATATGTTTTTGAAGGGCAACTTGGCGGAAAATATTCTGCAAGAAGCGTTCAGCAGATTCTTAAAAAGTCAATAGAAATTGCAAAAATTAAAACTCAGGCTTCTGTGCATACTCTCAGACATTCTTACGCCACACATCTATTAGAGAATGGAACTGATATAAGGATTATTAAAGAGCTTCTTGGGCATAACTCGATAAAGACTACGGAAATTTATACTCATATAACAGATGTTCAGAAACATAAATTAAGAAGTCCGCTTGATTTTCTGTAAAAATTTCCTCACTTCAAAACCTTTATTTATATTTGCTTTAAGCAGAAATTATTTATGAAGCTCAATATAAAAAACGAAACAGGCAGATTAAAATCAGTAGTTCTAGGTCAGCCAAAGTCTATTGGCCCAGTTCCTACTTTAGAAGAAAGTTATGATGCTAAATCATATTACTCCATAGAAAATGGCATTTATCCTAAAGAAGAAGACATCATCGCAGAAATGACCGCCTTCGAAAAAGTGCTCAAAAAATATGATGTAGAAGTTTTCAGACCGAATATTATCAAAGATTACAATCAGGTTTTTGCGAGAGATGTAGCCTTCGTCATCGAAGATAAAATGATAATCTCAAACGTCATCAAAGATAGAGCAGATGAACAGGAAGCTTATCGTAAAATTTTTGAAAAAGTAGAATGGCGTAAAATTATTAATCTACCCGAAACTGCTCATATAGAAGGCGGAGATGTAATTGTTTGGGATGATTTTCTCTTTGTGGGAACATGTTTCTCCGAAGATTACAGAAATTATAAAACGGCCAGAACCAATGAATACGCCATAGAAATTCTGAAAGAATATTTCCCTAAAAAACGTATCATAGACCTTGACCTTAAGAAAAATGACAAGGTTCCATATCAAGGTGTTTTGCACTTAGATTGTACGTTTAATCCTATCGGAAAAGACAAATGTATTATCTATAAAGACGGTTTTGTAGATGAAAGTGATTATCAGCTCATCATAGATATTTTCGGTGAAGAAAACTGCTTCCACATTACACCAGAAGAAATGTTCGAGATGAATCCTAATATTTTCTCTATTTCGCCAGAAGTGGTGGTTTCAGACGAAACTTTTACCAGAATGAATGACTTTCTGAGAAATGAGTGGGGTTTTACGGTAGAAGAAATTCCGTATCGTGAAATTTCTAAAATGGGAGGTTTGCTCAGATGTTCTACCATGCCTTTGGTTAGAGAATAATTAGATTGTTTTTATCAAAATAAAAAAGGACAACTTCATAAAGAGGTTGTCCTTTCGATTTAAAGAAATAAGAAATAAAAAATTATTGTAATGAAAACTTGATTTTCGTTTTAATGGCGTCTGAAGAATTCCCAATCAGCGCTTCAAAATCACCAGGTTCTGCTACCCAATCGTGTTTTACTGGGTCAAAGAAACTTAATGCAGATTTGTCAATCGTGATGGTTACTTCTTTTTGTTCACCCGGATTTAAGTAGATTTTTTCAAAACCTTTCAATTCTTTTAATGGTCTTGGTAAAGAAGATTTTACGTCTCTTATGTATAATTGTACTACTTCTGCACCTGCTTTTTTACCTGTATTTTTTACTGGAATGGTAAAAGTAATAGTCTCATCTTCGGTAATAACGGCTTTGTCTGCTTTAGCTTGACCAATTTCGAATGTGGTGTAACTTAATCCATGTCCGAAACTGAAAAGCGGTTTAATATTTTTAGTATCATGCCAACGATAACCCACGAAAATACTTTCGTTATACGTAATGTTGATAGGGTTTTGTTGGTCTTTTCCTTTTCCTTGAGCCAATTCTTCTTTGTTACCAGGATATTCTCCTAATTGATGCGCTGAATTGTCTTCTAATTTCACAGGGAAAGTGAAAGGCAATTTTCCAGAAGGATTAGCATCACCAGCTAAAACTGAAGCGATAGCATGACCGCTTTCTGAACCTAAATACCACGCTTGAACAATACTAGGAACTTCTTTTACCCAAGGCATTTCTACAGCATTTCCTGAAACTAAAACTACAGTGAAATTTTTATTTGCTTTAGCCAAAGCAGAAATTAATTCATCTTGATGATAAGGCAAGCCCATATCTTTTCTATCATTTCCTTCACTATCTTGGAAATCACTTTTATTAAGTCCACCTACAAAAATTACAAAATCAGAATTTTTAGCCAATTCTACTGCTTCTTTTGTTAATTCTGCTTGTGAACGTTTTTCAGTAAGGTCTCTTCCAGTTTTTACACCGTTATATTCTCCAGTTACATCTCCTACATAACCTCTCGCAAAAACTACTTCTGCATTTTTTCCGAATCTTGCTTTAATTCCGTCTAAAGGTAAAGTTTCATATTTTACTTTTAATGAAGAAGAACCACCGCCTACAGTCATCATTTTGATAGCGTTTTCACCAATTACAGCAATCTTTTTAGTTTTGGCAACGTTAATTGGCAATACATTTTTTTGATTTTTCAGCAATACAATTCCTTCTTCGCCAATTTCTTTGGCAATCGCTCTGTGTTCTTCAGAAGCAATGTTTCCAAAAGGTTTGTTTTTATTCATGGTAGTTAAGAAAGCCAATCTTAGGATTCTTCTTACTTTATCATCCAATTCTTTTGTTCCAACTTCACCAGATTTGATGAGTTTTAAATAAGGATGCGCTAAATAGTAATTGTCATAAGCATTGCTAGTTCCTTCCGAAAGTCCATTCGTCCAGCTTCCGAATTCCATATCAAGTCCATTCATAATGGCTTGTTTGGTATCGTTTACAGCGCCCCAGTCAGAAACAACCACACCTTTATAGCCCCATTCTTTTTTTAGAATATCGTTTAATAAATATTGATTTTGACTTGCATACTGATTTTTGTACATATCATAAGCTCCCATGATGGTCCAAGAATCTCCTTCTTGTACAGCTGCTTTGAAAGCCGGTAAATAAATTTCATATAGTGCTCTATCGTCTACAATTACATTGCTGGTATGTCTAAATTGTTCCTGATTATTAAGTGCATAATGTTTTACACAAGCAGCTACACCATTAGATTGTACTGCTTTAATGTATGGAACCACCATTTTAGAAGATAAAAACGGGTCTTCTCCCATATATTCAAAGTTTCTACCGTTTAATGGAGTTCTGTAAATATTTACACCTGGTCCTAATAGAATATCTTTTTTTCTATAACGAGCTTCTTCTCCAAGAGCTTTTCCGTAATTCCAAGACATTTTTTTGTTCCAAGTTGCAGAGAGTGCAGTAAGCGCAGGATATGCAATGATGGAGTCATTGGTCCAACCAGCTTGATCCCATTCATCCCATTTTACTTCAGGACGAATTCCGTGTGGTCCATCAGTTGTCCAAAATTCTGGAATTCCTAATCTTGGAACACCTGGTGAACTGAATTTTGACTGAGCATGAAGCATCGCTACTTTTTCTTCTAAAGTCATTTTAGAAAGAGCGTCTTCTACTCTGGCTTCTATAGGTTGCGAATCATCTAAATAAATTTGTGTCTTTTTTTCTTGTGCTTTTACTTGAAAACTCATTAGTGAAACTAAGCAAACAAGAACAATTTTCTTGAACATAAGAATTAATTTTTGGTTCAGTAAAACTACAACTTTTTATTATTATCTCAAAATGAGATAATAAATTTTTCAAAAAACTTATCTTGAAATTGAATATTTAAAAATAAAAATCAATAAATTAATTGTTAATCAGGTAGTTATAATTTGTTTAAAATTGAAAAAATATTTTTTTCTTCTAAAAATTTGGTTTTCTGAAAAACTTGTTTTTATATTTGCACCACGAAAAACGTTCTTTATACACGCAACTTATTAAGAAAGGTGGAGGGAATTGACCCTGCGAAACCTTGGCAACCTGCTAACAGAAATGTGAGTAAGGTGCCAAATTCAACCCCGAAATTCGGGAAAGATAAGTCTGAAATCAGTTTAAAATAGTCATACACTATATCAAAAACTCTTTCGACTTGTCGGAAGAGTTTTTTTATGCTCTTTCGTCAAGAATTTTCTGCAAATAAGTTGCTCTAATATTTAACAATTAAAAAATTATTAAAAAAATGAGCAATTTAAAATTTGAAACGCTTCAACTTCACGCTGGTCAAGAAATCGACCCAACTACCAATTCTAGAGCGGTGCCGCTTTACCAAACTTCGTCTTATACTTTTAACAGTGCAGAACATGCTGCCAATCTTTTTGGTTTAAAAGAATTTGGGAATATCTACACCAGACTCATGAATCCCACTACAGATGTATTCGAAAAACGAGTGGCTGCACTTCATGGTGGAGTAGCTGCTTTGGCTACCGCTTCTGGTCACGCTGCACAATTTTTGGCGATTACCAATATTTTACAAGCAGGTGACAATTTCGTGAGTTCGCCTTATTTGTACGGAGGAAGTTATAATCAGTTCAAAGTTTCTTTCAAAAAATTAGGAATCGAAGCACAATTTGCTAAAGACGATGAGCCAGAAAGTTTTGAAGAATTGATTAACGAAAACACCAAAGCAATTTACTTAGAAACCATAGGAAACCCTACGTTGAATGTGGCAGATTTTGATGCAGTCGCTGCAGTGGCTAAAAAACATAATATTCCACTTATCGTAGACAATACTTTTGGAGCAGGCGGTTATTTGTTCAGACCGATTGAACATGGCGCAAATGTAGTGGTAGAATCTGCGACCAAATGGATTGGTGGTCACGGAACTTCTATTGGTGGAATTATTGTTGATGGAGGAAATTTTGATTGGGGAAATGGTAAATTCCCACAGTTTTCTGAACCTTCAGACAGTTATCATGGTTTGGTTTTCTCTGATGTTTTTGGGGTAAATGGACCTTTTGGAAATATTGCCTTTATCATCAAAGCTAGAGTAGAAGGTCTTAGAGATTTCGGTCCAGCTATTTCTCCATTCAATTCATTTTTATTGCTTCAAGGTTTAGAAACATTATCGCTGAGAGTAGACAGAACCGTAGAAAATGCTCAGAAATTAGCGGAATTTTTAGAAAATCACCCGAAAGTAGAAAAAGTATTATATCCAGGTTTGCCAAGTTTCCCAGATTATGAGAATGCCAAAAAATACCTGAAAAAAGGTTTCGGAGGGGTACTTAATTTTGAAATCAAAGGCGGAAAAGAAGCAGCTGTAAAATTCATAGATAATTTACAATTGATTTCACATTTAGCAAACGTAGGAGATTCTAAAACGCTTATCATCAATCCTGCTTCTACCACACACGAACAACTTTCAGACGAAGAAAGATTGAAAGCAGGAATTACTCCGGGGCAAATTAGATTAAGTGTAGGAATAGAACATATAGATGATATTATTGCAGATTTAGAACAGTCATTTTCTAAAATTTAATTGCTGAAAACTTAAGATTTAAATCTCATATTTTGAAAAAATTAGAAGTCGGAAATTTTCTACTCGAAAGTGGAACAGAAATACAAAATGTAGAAATTGCTTATCATATTTTTGGGGAACTAGCTCCAGAAAAAAAAGTGATTTGGGTTTGTCATGCCTTAACTGCAAATTCAGATGCGCAAGATTGGTGGCCTAATTTCATTGGCGAAAATTTAACCTTAGACACCGAAAAATATACCATAGTTTGTGCCAATATTTTAGGTTCTTGTTACGGAACGAGTTTCCAAAAACAAGAAAAACTTCCATTAATCACCATTCGTGATATGGTAAAACTTCACCAAGAATTAGCCAAATTTTTACAAATTTCTGAAATAGAATTGCTTCTAGGAGGTTCTCTCGGCGGAATGCAATGTTTAGAGTGGGCGATTGCAGAACCAGATTTTATTAAAAAATTATTTGTAATTGCTACCAACGCAAAGCATTCTGCGTGGGGAATTGCTTTTAACGAAGCACAAAGAATGGCGCTGGAATTAGGCGAAAACGGAATAGATGCAGCTAGAGCTATCGCCATGCTTTCGTACAGAAACTATGCTACTTTTGAAGCGACTCAAACTGATGAAGAAGAAAAATTAGAAAATTATAAAGCGGCTTCTTATCAAAGACATCAAGGAGAAAAACTCAGAAAAAGATTTTCTAAAGAAAGTTATTTCATGCTTTCTAAAGCTATGGATTCTCACCACTTGGGAAGAGGCAGAAATTCAGTAGAAAATGCTTTGAACCAAATTACCGCAGAAACTTTGGTGATAGGAATTGATAGCGATATTCTTTTTCCTGTTTCGGAGCAAAAATTTATAGCAGAACATATAAAAAACGCAAAGCTAGAAGTGATTTCTTCACTCTATGGACATGATGGATTTTTAATCGAAACTGATAAGATTTCCACCTTGCTTAAAAAGCATTTCAACTTATAAGAAAACACAAATGATGATTTTCAAAAAATTAAAATTAAAAAAATGAGCAAAAAATTAACGATAGGATTGTTTGGTTATGGAGTGGTAGGAACTGGTCTTTATGACGTTTTGCACAAAAGTAAAACGGTAGATGCCACCATCAAAAAAATTGTGGTAAAGCATAAAGATAAGCCTAGAAATATTTCGCCAGAGCATTTTCATTATGATAAAAACGAAATTCTGCAAGATGAAGAAATCAATCTAGTGGTAGAATTAATAGATGATGCAGATGCAGCTTTTGAAATTGTAAAAACTGCTTTAGAAAAAGGGAAAGCAGTGGTTTCGGCGAACAAAAAAATGATTGCAGAACATTTCGAAGAACTGTATGAACTGCAAAAAAAGCATCAAGTTCCTTTCCTGTATGAAGCGGCAGTTTGTGGCAGTATTCCGATTATCAGAAATTTAGAAGAATATTACAATAATGACTTTCTGCAATCTATTCAAGGAATTGTAAATGGTTCTACCAATTATATTTTGACCAAAACTTTCCAAGATAATTTAAGCTACGAAGAAGCGCTGAAAGAAGCCCAAGAAAAAGGCTATGCAGAGAGCAATCCTATTTTGGATACAGGCGGTTTTGATGCACGCTCTAAACTTCAAATTCTATTGACGCATTCTTTCGGAATTACCACGAAACCAGAAGAAGTTTTCAATGTGGGGATTCAGAATTTGGGAGATTTAGAAATCAAATATGCCAAAGAAAAAAATCTACAGATTAAATTATTGGCTTACGCTCAAAAAAGAAATGAAGAAGAAGTCATCGCACTTGTGATTCCTAAATTTGTAAAATCTACTGATACTTTTTCTACAGTGAGTGATGTTTTTAACGGAGTAAAAGTACAAACCGCTTTTGCCGATAAGCAATTTTTCTACGGAAGAGGAGCGGGTTCATTGCCTACTGCAAGTGCAGTTTTGTCTGATATTTCTGCGATTGCTTATGATTACAGATATGAATACAAGAAAATAGCCAACTCAGAAAATCTGAAACTAGCTCAAGATTTTCCTTTGAAAGTGTTATTTAGACATAAAGCTAAAGACAGCAAAAATTTTGAAAATTATTTTGAAGAAATCGAAGAGTTTTACGGCAATAGAGAGGATGCTTATTTCGTAGGAAGTATTCGTTTTCAGCAACTAAAAGACGTTTTCACAAAGCATCAAGATGAGGTGTCATTTGTGTTGATTGATATTTTATAATTATTAACTTGTTTTTTCCTTAAGCGTTATTTTTCTCTGAAAAATGACGCTTTATTTTTTGTATTTTTGGCAGACAACATACAGATTATGCAAACAACAAGCACCGTTTTAATGATAGAGCCCGTTGCATTTGGTTTTAATGCAGAAACGGCACAGAATAATTATTTTCAAGTGAATTCAGAAAATGCTGAAACACAAGGAAAAGCGCTACAAGAGTTTCAAAATTTTGCAGAAAAATTAAGAAGTCGTGGCATCAATGTGATGACAATTAAAGACACTTTAGAACCTCATACTCCAGATTCTATTTTCCCCAATAATTGGATTTCTATGCACCAAGATGGAAAAGTAGTGCTCTATCCTATGTGTGCGGTGAACAGAAGATGGGAACGCAGAAATGATATTTTAGAAAAGCTTCAAGAGAAATTTGAGGTAAAAGAAATCATTGATTTTTCGGCGCCAGAAAAAGAGGGAAAATTTTTAGAAGGAACAGGAAGCATGATTTTCGATCATGATCACAAATTAGCGTATGGTTCTGTTTCGCTGAGGTTAGACGAAGCTTTGTTCAGAGAATTTTGTGAGAAATTTGGTTATACCCCTGTTGTTTTTCATTCTTTTCAAACAGCTAATGGAGAAAGATTGCCAATTTATCATACCAATGTGATGATGTGTGTAGCAGACCAATTTGTGGTGATTTGCCTAGATTGTATTGATGATGAAACCGAAAGAGTGAATGTAGTGAATACCATTTTAGAGTCAGGAAAGGAAATTATAGAAATTTCTGAAAATCAAATGCAACAATTCGCGGGAAATATGCTTCAAGTGCAAAATGAAGATGGCAAAAAGTTTTTGGTGATGAGCGAAACCGCGTACAATGCTTTAACTCCGGAGCAAATTTCAGCTATCAAAAAGTACAATGAAATTATTTATTCTAATCTAGAAACCATAGAAATAAATGGTGGAGGAAGTGCAAGATGTATGCTTGCTGAGGTTTTTTTACCGAAGAAATAAAATATTAACTGAAGCACCGAAAACTTCGGTGCTTTTATTTTTTCCAATCTTTAAAACTCATTTCAAATTTTATTTCCTCTCCGTGGAATCCTACGTCTTTCCAGCCCTGTTTTTTGTAAAATAGTTCTGCTCTAGAATTTGTTTCTGTTGAAAGCCAAATGGTTTTTTGGGTTTTGCTAAAATATTTGTCAAGCATTAATTGATGAAGTTTTTTACCAATACCTTTTCCTTCGTATTCGGGTAAAAGAAATAGCACCCAAACATTATTTTCTACAAAGTCTATAATAGAAAATTCTACAATTTTATCATCAATTTCGCAAACGAAACCTGATCCTCTTTTGGTAATAAACTCTTCTACCAATTCATTAGGAATTAAGTTAGGATTAGAAAGTTGATTTTCTTTTACAGAATTCCTTACAATTTGTATTTGCGGAATATCATCAGTGGTTGCTTTTCTGTATATCATGTTGTAAAAATATAAAAAACCACGAACAAAATTTTGCTCGTGATTTCTTTAATTAAAATTTAGTTTAATATGATGGGTTTTTGTGAGATGAGTTTGCAATTTTTTTATTTTCTATTGATTTTCAAAATTTTTAAGAGCAATTTCAGCGATTTTTCTTGTGATTTCGGTGGGAGAGTTACAGTCACAATTACTAAGGGTAACTGCATAAATATCTTTCGAAGGAATATAAACAGCCATTGATTTATAGCCAAAAAGATGACCTCCGTGTTCTCTAGAAAGCATTCCCGCTATATCTTTTATGTGCCATCCATAACCATAAGAGATTTCTTCTCCATTATTAAGTTTGTATTTTCTAAAAGCTTTTTCTAGGCTCTCTTTTTTCAATAATTTATTTTGTGTTAAAGCATTTTGCCATTGTAATAAATCTTCAGTGGTAGACATTAATGCGCCAGATGAAAACGGAATACTATAGCTGATTACTGTTTTATTTACATACCCACTTTCTTTTTTGTGATAACCATATTAGTTTTAGTTATTCGTTTTTAAATGGTTAAAGTTTTTCTAAAAAAATTTCTTCTATTTAGTTGAAGTATGTTTTGTTTAATAATTTACATTGCAAAGATATATAATTAATTTAGTATTATGCAATACAAAGTAGTAAATAAAATTTATTACTTGATTTAACTTGTTGATTTTCAGTGATAAAAATTCTAGCTAATGAATTGCTTTCAGAAATAAGACAATCGAAATGGAAAGAGTATTACATCAAAAAACAAAAAAAAAGTGAAAATTTCTTTCCACTTTTTATAATATTTTGAAGGTCAAATCTTTATTCTCTCTCAAATTTTGCCAGTTTTTTGTCAATCCAAATCGTTGCCAACGGAAAAAACGCAGCCAGAAGTGCGAATACAGAATCTTCGTCATCCCATTGATAAATTTTTCTACAAGGAAAGGCTAGAATCAGGTACAAAGTGAAAAATAAACCATGAATACTTCCCATCACACTAATGTAAATAATGGGCAAAATTCCCTCCTTGTCCTCACGAATCCAAATCATAGCCGAGAAAAGCAAAAGCCAAGAAATTGCTTCGGCAATACAAATTTGTCTAAACCATTTGATGAGTTTTTCTTGAGAATATTTGGATAAAAAGAAATTTTCGATGAATTCCATTATATAGAGTGTTACTTGATTTGAAGTACAAAAATAAAGATTTAATAATGAATTTTACTTATAAAAACTACTTCCATCTAAATATTCGAAAACTTCTGGTGGAAGTATCGGTCTTACATTTTTGCCTTCTTTAATCATATTTCTAATTTCTGTGGCAGAAAGTTCTATAATTGGTGCATTAATAATGTTTATGTTTTCTTGATTTTTGATTTTTGAAACACTGAGCGAAGTCGAAGTGCCGCCTTCAAAAGTTCTGGGATAGACAATGATTTGATAATCAGACATCAGTTTTTCTGCGTTTTTCCATTTAGGAAGCGAGTCTAGATTATCTTCGCCCATAATGAGTGCAAAAGAATAATTGGGATATTTTTCTTTGAGATAAGTAAGCGTATCAATCGTGTAACTCGGTTTTGGTAAAGAAAACTCTACGTTTGAAGCGCGCATTTTAGGATAGTTTTTCACTGCAAGTTGCACCATATCAAGACGATTGTGGTCTGTAAGCAATGATTTTTTATCTTTAAATGGATTTTGCGGAGAAACCACAAACCAAAGTTCATCCATATCAGAATTTTCTAAAATATAGTTCGCCAAAATCAAATGCCCAATGTGAATGGGATTGAATGAGCCGAAAAATAGTCCGATTTTTTTCATAAATTTTGGGTTCGAGTTCCGAGATTCGAGTTCCGAGTTTTACCACGTAACACGTATCTTATCTCTAATGAAACTTCACATCACGAATATTCAAATAATAGGTTACATTTCCTTTCCAGTGATTTTCTTCTACGGTAAAAGCAATGTCGAAATTTTTAGTTTTGAAATCATCCATATATTGCCCTAATTTAAAGCCAATACATTCTATATTTCTACCAGAAACTGGTTGATGAATGTAGAATTTTAGGTGATTTCCATCTTTACCCATTTGTTTTACGTAACCAGAAACTTTTTGGTTTCTCAGTTCTAAAACAGGCTTCATATTGTGTGGGCCAAAAGGTGATAATTTTCTATGAAAATTAAAGAAATCACGGTTTAAATCTTCTATTTCAATGACAGAATCTATCGTAATGGAAGGGAATTTTTGGTGTTCCTGAATTTTTTCTGCAACTACTTTTTCAAATTTTTCTTTGAAAGCTTCAAACTTATCTTTCTCCATCGAAAGTCCAGCCGCAGCTTGATGTCCCCCGAATTTTAGGAAATATTCGCTACAAGCTTCTAAGGCTTCGTGCACATCAAAATCTGAAACGCTTCTCGCAGAAGCTACCATTTCGCCATTGTTTCCATCGGTGAAAACTAAAGTCGGTTTATAGTACACTTCCGTCAGTCTAGAAGCTACAATACCGATAACGCCTTTGTTCCACTCATTGTGATAAACTACAGTGGTGAAATTATTTTCTTGCTGGGTTTCGATGACTTGGTTAAAGGCAGATTGAGTAGTATTAGCGTCTAATTCTCGTCTGGAATCGTTGAGGTTTAAGATGTCGTCTACAATTTGATGTGCGTGTTTCAAATTGTCTGAAATCATCAGTTCTACCGCAGCTTTTCCATGAGAAATTCTTCCTGCAGCATTGATTTTCGGAGCAATTTCGAAAACGATGTTAGAAATATCAAACGTAGCAATTTTTTCTTCAGGAATCAGGAGTCTTATTCCTAATTTTCTGGTTTTTCTTAAGGTTTTTAATCCCAGTTTTGCCAAAACTCTATTTTCGCCAGTCATTGCTACAATATCTGCGGCAATAGAAATAGCGAGTAAATCGGTAAGTTCATAGAGTTCGTTTTCTGGAATTTTATAAATGGTATTAAGACCTTGACATAATTTAAAGCCCACTCCACAACCCGAAAGTTCTTTGTAAGGATATCTACAATCGGTTCTTTTTGGGTCTAAAACGGCAAAAGCTTTTGGTAATTCTTCGCCTGGTAAATGGTGGTCGCAAATAATAAAATCAATACCTAGAGAACTGGCATATTCTATTTTGTCTAATGCTTTAATTCCGCAATCTAATGCAATGATAAGCGAGAATCCGTTTTCTTTAGCAAAATTAATTCCCTCATCAGAAATTCCATAACCTTCAGAATAACGATCTGGAATATAGAAATCTAAATATTTTTTTTCTACAATTTTAGAAAGATAAAGATACATGAGCGAAACTGCAGTAGTTCCGTCTACATCATAATCACCGTAAACCAGAATTTTTTCGCCGTTTTCTATTGCAGACGCAATTCTGTCTACTGCCAATTGCATATCTTTCATCAAAAACGGACTGTGAATGTCTTCTAACTTTGGTTTGAAGAATTCTCTGGCTTTTTGGTAATCATCAATGCCTCTTAGAACCAAAATTTTTGATTCTAAAGTCCCGAAACCAATCGATGAACTGATGCTGTCTACAATTTCTTCATCAGGTGCTGGTTTGTATATCCATTTTTGGCTCATAAATGCAAAGTTAGAAATTTAAATTCATTTAAATTAGAATAGTTATAAATTATGTCTATTGACTATTATATACTTGAAGAAATTCTAACTTTGTTTAAAACTAAAAATCATGAAATTTATTTCAGTTGTTCTTCTCGGCTTTTTTACATTTTTTATGTCTTGTAGAGAGCTTCCAGAGCAAATTAATTCACCTTTTCAAGGAAATTGGAGTGGAGATTATCAAGGTGCAGAAAATGGAACGCTCACTTTTAAGATTACTTCTGAAGGAAACATTGTAGGCTCCAAAATATCTACTTCTAAAAATTATTCTGAAGAATTTTTAGGCTATATTTTTGCTGATGGAGAATTTTCTTGCAATACCAAAAATGGATTTTTGTTCAAAGGGAAAATTACAGATGTAAATGCTAAAACTTACTCAGGAAATTGGACGCAGAATTTCAACAATACGACTTTTCAAGGAACTTTCACTTTTAAGAAGAATTAAATCAAAGTTTTTTATAAAAATAAAAACCGCCCAAAATTTTTGAGCGGTTTATTTTTTACATTAGCTTTTCAGCTTAAGAATACATTTGTTGTTGTAATTCTTTGATTTTTTTGTCTTCTAGATATTCATCGTAAGTCATATCTCTATCGATAACACCTTTTGGCGTAAGTTCTATGATTCTGTTACAAACCGTTTGAAGCATTTCGTGGTCATGAGAAGCCAATAAAATGTTTCCTTTGAAATTAGACAGTGAGTTGTTCAGTGTAGTGATACTTTCTAAGTCTAAGTGGTTGGTTGGTTCGTCTAAAAGTAAAACGTTTGCTTTTTGGAGCATCATTCTAGAGAACATACATCTCATTTTTTCACCTCCAGAAAGTACAGTACAAGATTTCAATGCTTCGTCTCCTGAGAAAAGCATTCTGCCAAGGAAACCACGCATGAATTCTTCGTGTCTTTCTTCGTCATTTTTAGTGAATTGTCTTAACCAGTCTACTAAATTTAAGCTCTTATCTTGGAAGAAATCAGTATTGTCAAGAGGCATGTAAGATTGGTTTGTAGTAACTCCCCAATTGTATTCTCCTTTATCTGCAGTTGCATTTCCAGAAATAATTTCGAAAAATTCTGAAATTGCCAAAGAGTTTTTAGAAATGATAGCTACTTTGTCACCTTTCTTTAGCTTAATATCTACGTTAGAGAAAAGCAATTCGCCGTCTTTGGTTTTTTCTAAATCTTTTACTTCAAGAATTTGGTCACCTGCTTCTCTTTCCATTTCGAAAATAATTGCAGGATAACGTCTAGAAGTAGGTTTTATATCGTCAATATTCAGTTTTTCAATCATTTTCTTTCTTGCAGTTGCTTGTTTTGCTTTAGCAACGTTAGAACTAAATCGAGCGATGAAATCTTGTAATTCTTTTTTCTTTTCCTCAGCTTTTTTATTTGCTTGTTGACGTTGTCTTGTAGCTAACTGAGAGGCTTGATACCAGAAAGAGTAGTTACCTGTATAAAGGTTTAATTTAGAATAATCTAAGTCACCAATGTGCGTACAAACGGTATCTAAGAAGTGACGGTCGTGAGAAACTACAATTACCGTATTTTCATAATCTGCTAAGAAATCTTCTAACCAAGCGATGGTATCAATGTCTAAGTCATTGGTAGGTTCGTCCAAAATCAAAACATCTGGATTTCCAAAAAGCGCTTGAGCCAAGAGAACTTTTACTTTGTCTTTGTTTTCTAGTTCTCCCATCATTTGCCAGTGCATTTCGTCTTTGATTCCCACGTTAGAAAGCATGGTTTGCGCATCTGATTCTGCGTTCCAGCCTCCCATTTCGTCATAGATTACGCCGAGTTCTCCAGCTTTTATTCCGTCTGCATCAGAGAAATCCTCTTTAGCATAAAGCGCATCCATTTCTTCTTTGATTTCGAAGAGTTTTTTATTTCCTCTTAATACAGTTTCTAAAACGGTAAAATTATCGTAAGCAAAGTGATCTTGTTCTAGAACAGACATTCTTTTTCCTGGTTCTAGTGATACATTTCCTGTGGTTGGTTCTTGTTTTCCTGTTAAAATTTTCAGAAAAGTAGATTTTCCTGCGCCATTTGCTCCGATGATTCCGTAGCAATTTCCTTTGGTAAACATGATGTTTACCTCGTCAAATAAAACTCTCTTCCCGAATTGTAGTGATAAATTAGATACTGTTAACATATTGTTTCGTAAATTTGGCGCAAAAGTAAGAAAAGAATTTGGTATTTCGAGGCTAAGTTTCGGATAAAGAATGAATTATTATGAAGGAAAATAGATTTCTAGGGTAAGTAAATTGACCTTTAAAATTATTTGATTCATAAAAAATTAATAAATTTTAATAAATGATTATCAGTAAGTTGGTTCTTTAATTAAATTAAAATGAGCGGAAAAACTGAATTTGGCACGTGCTTTGGTGCTTGTTTCAAGGTTTTTCAAGTCACTTGTCATTTTAATGAAGATTTCAGAATTCAATAAAAATGGTAAAATTTTATAAACTTTAATATAAATTATGTAAATTTATATTTTAGCAATAATTAGACATTTGCAGTATACAATGAAGATAGAAAAAACCATAAATATTTTAAATAAACGAGCAAAATTCGAGTATGAAATTTTAGAGCAGATAGAAGCAGGAATTGTTCTTACGGGAACCGAAATTAAAGCGCTTCGTTCGTCTAAAGCTTCTATTACAGAGAGTTTTTGTCAGTTTATAGAAAATGAGCTATTCGTTGTGAATATGAGTATTGATGAGTATAAATTGGGTACTTTTTATAATCATAAAATCAAAAGAGAGCGTAAACTCTTATTACACAAAAAAGAATTGCAAAAATTTCAAAGGAAGTTGAAAGATGTAGGGATGACTATAGTGCCCCTAAAACTCTACATAAATGACCGAGGGAAAGCAAAAATGTTGATTGCTTTAGGTAGAGGTAAAAAGCTTTTTGATAAAAGAGAAACAATAAAAAACAGAGAAAATAAAAGAAATTTAGACAGAATATTAAAGAAAACCTAAAAAAACTTTGTTTTTAACGATATTTTGTGTTTATTTTGCATTATCAATTATTTAATCATTTAATTCTATGAAAAATCTAAAATTAGGAATTTCAGCATTGGCACTTACACTTGCCTCTACTGCTTTCGCTCAAACTACTTCTAATCCTTGGGTTATTGGAGTTGGTGCACACGGAGTGAATCACATGGGAGTTGCTAACGGTGGTGTTGACAAAGTATTTGACAACTTCGATCAAGTTTTCACGCTTAACAACTATACTATTACGCCTCCATTATCAAAACTTACTGTTGCAAGAAACCTTAACAAGTATTTTGTACTTGATTGGCAAACTTCAGTAGGAAATGTAGACAACAAAAGATTTGCAATGGGTAAAGAGTTCTTCTTGCAAACAGGTCTTGGTTTACAATTTAAATTTGCTGGCCTTTGGAATGAAGAGTCTTGGTTTGATCCATATGCAAGAGTTGGGGCTAACTACTTAAGACATGATTACTCAGGTCTTACCTTTCCAAGATATGACAATGCAAATGACGCTATTCAAGGAAGTTACAATAGTGATGATTTAGTAGGTAAAGCTAATCATTTTACAGCTGCTGCTGGGTTAGGTTCTAACTTCTGGTTAACTAAAAATTTTGGGTTAAACTTACAAGGTGATTACGTAGCTACACCTGGAGATAATTCAAATGTTGCTAATTTCTGGCAAGCTTCTGCTTCATTAATGTTCAGATTCGGTAATACAGATAGAGATAAAGATGGTATCAAAGATAGCGAAGATGCTTGTCCAGATGTACCAGGTTTAGCTCAATTCCAAGGTTGTCCTGATACAGACGGTGACGGTGTTGCTGATAAAGATGATAACTGTCCTGAAGTTGCTGGTCCAGTAGAAAATAACGGTTGTCCTTGGCCAGATACAGATGGTGACGGTGTTCTAGACAAAGATGATGCTTGTCCATCAGTAGCAGGTCCTGCTGCAAACAATGGTTGTCCTTGGCCAGATACAGATGGTGACGGTATCCTTGACAAAGATGATGCTTGTCCTACAGTTGCTGGTTTAGCTCAATATAACGGTTGTCCAAGAACTGATGTAAACGTAGCTGATGATGTAACTAAAGCATTAAACGATATCTTATTTGATTTTAACAAAGCTACAATTAGACCAGAATCTAAAGAAAAATTAGATCAAGCTGCTGCTTACATTAAAGATTTCCCAGCTGGTAAATTCTTAGTTGAAGGTAGAACAGATAAAAAAGGTTCTGATGCTTACAACTTAAAACTTTCTAGACAAAGAGCTGCTTCTGTTGTTGCTGCTTTAGAAGCTAGAGGTGTAGCTCCTGAACAACTTAAATCAAGAGGTGTTGGTGAAGCTAAAGCTACTGTAGCTGAAACTGCATCAGATGCTGAAAGATTATCAGACAGAAGAGTAGTTGTAGAAGCTATTTCTGCTGCTGACTGGAATGCAATCCAAAAATCAGATGTTCCAGCTCCAAAAAAATCTAAAAAATAATCAATTATTTTAAGATAAATTTAAACACCCTTATTTTAAGGGTGTTTTTTTGTGCTAATTTTCTTATTTTTGCAAACGTAAAATATCAAATTATGGGACGCGCATTCGAATATAGAAAAGCTTCAAAAATGGCTCGTTGGGATAAAATGGCCAAAACGTTTTCTAAAATTGGGAAAGATATCGCTATTGCAGTAAAAGCTGGCGGTCCAGATCCAGATTCTAACCCTGCTCTTAGAAGATGTATCCAAAATGCAAAAGGGGCTAACATGCCTAAAGACAATGTAGAAAGAGCGATTAAGAAAGCTTCTGGTGCAGATGCAGAACATTATGATGAAGTTACTTATGAAGGTTATGGACAAGGTGGTGTAGCTTTCTTTGTAGAGTGTACAACCAATAACTCTACCAGAACTGTTGCAAACGTAAGAGCGATTTTCAATAAGTTTGATGGTAATTTAGGTAAAAACGGAGAGTTGGCTTTTATCTTTGATAGAAAAGGAATTTTCACCATAGATAAGTCTTTAATCAAAATGGATTGGGAAGATTTCGAGATGGAAATGATTGACGGAGGCGCAGAAGATATTGATAGCGATGAAGAAGAAGTGATGATTACCACAGCATTTGAAGATTTTGGTTCTATGTCTCATAAATTAGATGAGCTAGGCATAGAAGCTAAAAGTGCAGAGCTACAAAGAATTGCAAATAATACCAAAGAAGTAAACGAAGAACAGTTCAAAGCTAATATGAAAATGCTAGAGCGTTTCGAAGATGATGATGATGTGCAAAACGTTTACCACAATATGGAAATTACAGATGAACTGATGAATTCTCTATAAAAATAAAAAGCCGCAAATTTTGCGGCTTTTTTTATTGAGGAAATACATCTTCTATATCTTTCATTCTTAGCATTACAGAACGAGCATAAGAACAATGCGGAACAATAGTCCAATCGTTTTCTCTCGAAAATTCTATGCCATTTTCTACCAGTTTTTTTCCCATTCCTTGTCCTTCGAATTTAGGAAAAACCATTACATAAGAAATAATCAGTGTGTTTTTCTCTGGCTGAATCGTATAAGTCAGCCTTCCGATTTCTTCGCTTTCATTGTTAAGAGAAATAAAGCCTCCGTTTCCGTTTTTATGATTTTCAAAAGTTAAATTCATAATCTAAATTTTTATAAAAGTAAGAAATTTTAAAATTCGAACATCATATAATTGCATTTGATTAAATTTCCTTATAATTTAGCATTTCTGTAAATTATGAAAATTTCAAAATCACATCTTTTAGACGGAAAAACGATTTCCATTACAGGTTCGAAAAGCATCTCGAATCGATTGCTTATTTTGGGCAAATTATTCGGAGATTTAAAAATAGAAAACCTTTCAAATAGTCAAGATACTCAACTTTTACAAAAAGCACTGAATGAAAATTCTGAAACGGTAGATATTCATCACGCTGGAACTGCAATGCGTTTTTTGACCTCATTTTATGCCATTCAAGAAGGAAGAAAAACCATTCTTACGGGTTCGGAAAGGATGAAGCAAAGACCCATAAAACCATTGGTTGATGCATTAATAGAATTAGGCGCGGAAATTAATTATCTGGAAAATGAAGGTTTCCCGCCTTTAGAAATTCAAGGAAAGAAAATTGAGGAAAATTTCGTAAAAATTCCTGCCAATATTTCTTCACAGTTTATCACGTCATTATTATTGATAGGCGCAAGTTTAGAAAACGGTTTAGAAATAGATTTACAAGGTGAAATTACGTCTCGTTCTTACATCAAAATGACCTTGAAAATTTTAAAAGACATTGGAGTTGAAACATGTTTTGAAGGAAATAGCATCAAGATTTTAAGTGCAGCGTCGTCTTTATCGAATCAAAAATTAGATAGGCATTATCACTCTTCTAAGATTAAGTATTACACCGTAGAAAGTGATTGGAGTTCTGCTTCTTATTTTTATTCTTTGGTGGCGATTGGTAAGAAAAGAATGCATCTCAAGAGTTTTTATGCACATTCATTACAAGGAGATTCTGCTTTGAAGGAAATTTATTTGAATTTTTTTGGAGTAAATACCATTTCTGATGCAGGAGAGAATAAAATCACATTACTTCCAGATACTCATTTTCAATATCCAGAAAAATTTGTTTTGGATATGAATGATTGTCCAGACATTGCACAAACGGTTTGTGTAACGTGTGTTGCGCTAAAATTACCTTTTGAAATTTCAGGTTTAGGAACTTTGAAAGTAAAGGAAACCGACAGATTGGTTGCACTCCAAAATGAATTAGAAAAAATAGGTTGTAGAACAGAAATTACCGAAAATTCCATCAAATCTTTAGAATTTTTTGATTCAAATAGTGAGATTTCTATTGCCACTTACAATGATCACAGAATGGCGATGAGTTTTGCGCCGTTTGCTTTGGTAAAAGAATTAGACATACAAAACGAAGACGTGGTAGAAAAATCTTATCCAGATTTTTGGACGGATTTTTTTGAGATTACGGAGAGATTGTAACACAGAGTTCACAGAGTTTTGCACGGAGAGCACAAAGGTTTTTAATATTTCTCTTCAAAAAGCAAAGCGTCTCAAAAATCTTAATTAGTGAACTTTGTGAAAAGCTTTGAGAACTTTGTGATATAAAAAACGAACAAAATTGATGACAATAATAATAACAGGAACTTCCACAGGAATTGGTTTTGCACTCGCGGAATATTTCGGCAAAAAAGGGCATAAAGTTTTTGGCTTAAGTCGAAAAAATGTGGAAAGTCAATATTTTACCACAATTCCAACAGATATTACAGATAACGTGCAAGTTCAATCTGCGATTTCAGAAATTTTAAAAACTGAAAGTAGAATAGACGTACTTATCAACAATGCAGGAATGGGAATGGTAGGCGCTGTTGAAGATTCTACCAAAGAAAATATCACAGAATTGTTTAACCTAAATTTAGTAGGAGCTGTGCAAATGATGAGTGCTGTAATGCCAAAAATGCGGGAACAAAAATTCGGAAAAATCATCAATGTTTCGAGTATAGGTTCTGAAATGGGACTTCCGTTTCGTGGATTTTATTCGGCTTCGAAATCTGCGCTGGATAAAGTGGTAGAAGCAATGCGTTACGAAGTTTATCAATGGAATGTAGAAGTTTGCAGTTTGCATTTGGGAGATATTAAAACTAAAATCGCTGAAAATAGGGTAAAAACTCAAGTTTCAGAGCCGTATAAAAACGTTTTTGACAAAGTATATTCTTTGATGAATGCTCACGTTGACGAAGGAACAGAACCTTTGGAAGTAGCACTTTACATTGAAAAATTATTAGAAAAAAAATCTTGGAAAGCACATTATTATTTCGGGAAGTTCGGACAGAAAATTGGCGTTCCTTTGAAATGGATTCTTCCTCAGAAAACCTATGAAAATCTGATGAAAAAGTATAATAAATTGGATTAAATTTGCCTCGAATACACGAATAATTTATAGATATTTTCTCGCGGTGTGTGATGATTACACTATATTTATTACAATTTTCAATCTGCAAAATTTGCTTAATCAGCGAGAGTTTAATTTTAAAAAGCTGTTAAAGTTTATTTTAATAATGTTTATTCGTGCATTCGTGGCGATTACCAAATACTAATTCAATAAAAATTTGCGTTCTTTGCGTAATCATCTTTGCGACATTGCGTGAAAAAAAATCTATACATATTCCTAATTTTTCTTCCTTTTTTTCTGAAATCCCAACAGAAACAATTCATCTTAATAGATGCTCAAACAAAAAAAGAATTTGTAAAAAAAGACTCACTTTCTGCAGTGAAATTTCTAGATTCTTTGGCGGAAAACAATTACTATTTTACTAAAATTTTAAACGTAGAAAAAGCTGGCAAAATCACCAAAATCAATTTTGATAAAGGCAAAAATTTCAATGAAGCCAAAGTGAAATTTTCGTCAGAAACTGCTTTGTTTTTAAAATCAAAATCAGAGATTTTTACCAAAAATTTAGATTCTCTCAAACAAGTTATCAATCAAAAATATACAGACGAAGGTTTTGCATTCAACCGAGTGAAAACACAATTTTTAGGATTTGAAAATGATGTTCCGAAAGTTGAAATCTCTATTTTTAAAGGTGATAAAAGAGTAATCAATGGTTTTGTTTTACAAGGATTCACCAAAGTTCCGAAACGTTTTGTCAAGAATTTAGAAAAAGAATTTGTAGGGAAAACGTATGATGATGTTAATCTGTTGAAAATCAATTATCGGTTAGAAAATCATCCATTTTTGATGTTAGAAAAAACTCCGCAAACCCTTTTCACAAAAGATTCTACACAAATTTACCTTACTTTTCAGAAGAAAAAATCCAATAATTTTGATGGAATTATAGGTTTTGGGAATAATGATAATAAGAAATTTACTTTCACAGGAAGCATTAATCTCAATCTGAAGAACGTTTTTAATAGTTTCGAAACCATTTCTCTGTACTGGCAAAGAAACCAACAAAGCGGACAAAACTTCGATTTACAAACCGATATTCCGTATCTTTTTGGTTCTAACATCGGCACGAATCTCAATATGAATATTTATCGCCAAGATTCTACTTTTGCCAATGTGAAATTTCGTCCAGCGTTGTATTTTCATCTTTCGTCCAAACAAAAAATTGGAGCGAGAGGAAATATCGAAATTTCTTCGGTTTTAGATGATACTTATACTTCAGGGCAAGATTTTAGCAAAAAAGGAATTGGAGCTTTTTACGAATTTACAGAAACTTCGGAAGAACCGCTTTTTGTTTACAAAACCAAAATTATTGGCGAGGCAGATTTACTCAGTTCTTTTTACCAAAATTTAGATAAAACTTTTCAACAAATCCGTTATTTTCTCTTTGCAGAGCGGAATTTTCACCTCAAAGGAAATCATTATTTCAATGTGAAAGCAGAATCTGCAATGCTGGATTCAGATGGAGAAATCACCACTAATGAACTTTTCAGAATTGGAGGGTATAATTCATTACGAGGTTTTAATGAGCAATCGCTTTTTACCAATTTTTATGCTTTCGGTGGAGTAGAATATCGTTATTTGGTAAGCAATCAAGCGTTTTTTGATGTTTTTGGGCAATTGGCTAATGTGAGAAATTCTACATTGAAAACGACCTCTAAACTTTATAGTTTCGGACTGGGTTTTAATTTTTTGTTACCGATTGGTTTAATGACTTTTCAAATATCAAACGGACAAGAATTTAATAATCCATTTAAATTCCAAGACACCAAAATTCATTGGGGAATCATCAGTAAGTTTTAAAATTTCTCCCAAAAAAATCTCTAAATTGCTTTAAAATAAGGCGAAATTCCCAGAATGTTAAAATTTTTTATAATCCTGTAGTTCTTCTAACAATTATTAACAGTTGAAAAAAAAGTTTAATAGAAGTTTAACTAAAATTTTAGTTATCAACGTTTTATTTAGTCCGAAAAACAAAGTATTTTTGTTACATATTTATGAAGCGAATTTTATTACTAAGCTGTTTGCTGTTTTTAACTTCAATAAGCGCTCAAACTTTTTCTGGAACTCTTTTCATGCGAGATAAATCTTCTTTCTATCTCAACCAGATTTATGTTACCAATCTTAATGAACAGAGAACTTATCTTACTTCTTATACTGGAGAATTTAAAATTCCTGCAAAAGTAGGAGATGTAATAAGATTTACCTCAATTGTTTCGGAGCGAAAAGATATCAAAATTACTCTTCAATTGCTTGAAAATCCTCGAAATTTGATAGAACTCGAAGTGGCTTATAGGGAAATTCAAGAAGTGATTTTGAGTAGATTTAAACCTACAGGAAATCTTAGAAAAGATGTTCGCACTTTAGATTCTAAAAAATCTTCTCTTGAAATAGCGAAAATAATAGGTTTACCAGCTCCAAAAGGCGATGGGACTCCGCCAATAACTCCAGTTGCAAGCTTAGCGAATGGTGGTTTAAGTATCGGTTTAGAAAGTCTTTATGATGTAATTTCTGGTCAAGCCAAGAAAAAACAAAGGCTTCAAGAATACGAAAAGATGCAAATTGGTATTAAAAATATTAAAGCTTATTTAGGAGACGATTATTTTACTAGATTAAAGGTTCCTCTTCATTTAGTTGATAATTTTCTGCAATTTGTATATACTTCTGATAATTTGAAAATTTACTTAGATGTGGCTAATTATGAGGCAATAAAGGTTTCTATAGAGAAATATTTGCCTATTTATCAAAAGAGATTACGAAACTCTCATCTTCAAGAAATTTTCAACTAACTAATAGTTGTTAGTTGAAATTTTTAATAGAAAACATTTATCATTATGATTTTTATCGCTTTTTAACATTTTTTTTATTTTCTGAAAAAAAAATATTTATATATTTGTCACCCTAATCGAAATATTTGTGGGGAAGAATAAGTTAGCAAGGTTTGAAGAAAATAGAAAACTTCCAAATGTAATACAACCAAGTAGAGAGGATGCCTTAGGTGATTTTGAACTTAAAGGTAAATGGAGAGAGAGCGTTTTTAAGAACAATAATCCTATTGTTCTAGAGCTTGGTTGTGGGAAAGGTGAGTATAGTGTAGGAATGGCAAAAGCTTTTCCTGATAAAAATTTTATCGGAGTAGATATTAAAGGAGCAAGATTTTGGTTTGGAGCAAAAGAAGCTGTAGAAAAAGGTTTAAATAACGCAGCTTTTTTACGCACCCAAATAGAATTGATAGATTGCTTTTTTGATGAAAATGAAGTTGATGAAATCTGGATTACCTTTCCAGACCCTCAGATTAAGTACAGAAGAGGGAAACATAGACTCACCCATCCAGATTTTTTAAATCGCTACAAAAAAATTCTGAAACCTTCCGCAATTATTCATTTGAAAACAGATTCTGAGTTTCTGCATGGTTATACTTTGGGAATTTTACAAGGATATGGCCACGAAATTCTAACCGCTCACCATGATATATATGGAGCGCCAGAATATGAACCAGACACTCTCTATCTAAGAGAAATAAAGACTTACTATGAGGAATTGTTTTCTGGGAAAGGGAAAACAATTACTTATATTAAGTTTAGGTTATAAAAATCGAAATAAAAAGTATAAAAATGAAAAGAGTGATTGTTTTATTTGCGGCATTAGGTGTCGCGCATTTGTCGGCTCAAGAAAAAATGGAAAAAGAGCAGCCGATAGATAAAGGTCAAGTGACTACGAAAGAAGCGATTTCTTTATTAGAAATTAAATCTACTCAAGAGTCTGCAGAAATTAAAAAAGTAATCATTAAGCCTAAAACAGATAAGGAAGAGGAAGAAGCGTTTGAAGCATTGATGACATCTGAAAATGAAAAAAATAAAAAAGCGCTAACAGCACAAGTGCTTAATGAAATGCTAGGAAGTGATGAAAGTGACGCTTTAAGCCTTTTACTGGTGAAGAATGTATCTGAATGTAATATGGTTTTGAAAGTTGAAGGGAAGACTAATTATAATATTCCTATTCCTGCAAATGGACAAAATGCAATTATGGTAGAGAAAGGAGTGTATCAATTGACAGGTAAGGTATGTGAGCTCCAATATGAAGCACAAAAAGATTTGAATAAAAATCTTTTGGTAGCTATTAAAAGAATGGAAGATTAAAAATTTTAAATAATAAAAAAACTCTCAAGAATTTCTTGAGAGTTTTTTGTTGTATGATCTTCGGAAAATTATTCAGCGTCAAAGTCTTTATCTGCATCAGCAGTTACTTTTTCACCTTCTTTAGATTTTTCTTTATCAGCTTTTCTTTGAGATTGACCTTCTTTGATAGATTCTGATACTACAGAAAGAATCATGTCAATAGATTTAGAAGCATCATCGTTTCCTGGAATTACGAAGTCTACTTTTCTAGGATCTGAGTTAGTATCTACGATACCAAATACAGGAATGCCTAATTTTTTAGCTTCAGTTACAGCGATGTGTTCTCTCATGATATCTACTACGAATACAGCAGAAGGAAGTCTAACCATGTCAGCGATAGAACCTAAGTTCTTCTCTAAGTTAGCTCTTTGTCTGTCTACTTGTAATCTTTCTTTTTTAGATAAAGTTTCGAATGTACCATCTTTCTTCATTTTATCAATAGCGTTCATTTTCTTAACCGCTTTTCTGATTGTAACGAAGTTAGTTAACATTCCACCTGGCCATCTTTCAGTGATGTAAGGCATGTTAAGTTCTGATGCGTGTTTTGCTACTACTTCTTTAGCTTGTTTTTTAGTAGCCACGAAAAGAACTTTTTTACCTGCAGAAGTAATTTTTTCTAAAGCGTTGCAAGCTTCATCTAATTTCACTGCAGTTTTATGCAAATCGATAATGTGAATACCGTTTTTCTCCATGAAAATGTATGGAGCCATATTAGGATTCCACTTTCTAGTCATGTGACCAAAGTGTACGCCTGCTTCTAATAAGTCTTTAACTTGTGCTTTTGCCATTTTTTTAATTTTTGTTAGTTTACGTTCCGCTTTTAAGCAATCAACTTTACGTTGGATGGGAGTAAAGTTTGGGTGCTAAACATAACGGGCAATTTTTGTAATAATTTGTAAATAAACCGAGAAAAAAGATTAACGTTTTGAGAATTGGAATCTCTTTCTTGCTTTTTTCTGACCTGGTTTTTTTCTTTCTACCATTCTAGCGTCTCTAGTAAGAAGACCAGCTGGCTTAAGCGCTAATCTGTTTTCTTCATTAATTGCACATAGTGCTCTAGAAATCCCTAGTCTAATTGCTTCAGCTTGACCTGTAATTCCACCACCGAAAACGTTTACAGTAACATCGTACTGACCTACAGTTTCAGTTAATAAGAACGGTTGGTTTACTTTATATACTAACATGTCAGTACAGAAGTAAGTTTTTGCATCTTTACCATTTACAGTGATGTTACCAGTACCTGGTTTCACGTAAACTCTAGCTACAGAAGTTTTTCTTCTTCCAATCTTGTGAACTATAGACATAATTATTTAATTTCGTTAAGGTTAATAACTTTTGGTTGCTGTGCTTCGTGCTTATGCTCAGACCCAGCGTATACATACAAATTCTTGTAGATAACACTTCCTAATTTGTTTTTTGGTAACATTCCTTTTACAGATTTTTCTACCAATTTACAATTGTCTTTTTTGTGCACTTCTTCAGCAGTTAACGATTTTTGACCACCTGGATATCCAGTATGCCAAATGTATTCTTTGTCTGCCCACTTGTTGCCAGATAAAGCAACTTGTTCTGCATTCAAAACGATCACGTTATCACCACAGTCTACGTGTGGAGTGTAATTCGTTTTGTGCTTACCTCTCAAAATCTTTGCAACTTTAGAAGCTAATCTTCCTAATGGTTGCCCAGCTGCATCTACCACAACCCATTCTTTCTTAGCGGTAGCTTTGTTAGCTGATACGGTTTTGTAACTTAATGTATTCACTTATTATCGTTTACGATTAAACATAATTTTCCCCTAAAAAGGTGTGCAAAGGTATTAATTTTTTTTGGAATTGAAAAACTTTATCAAGATTTAAACGTAAATTTAACCTTAAAAAATTAATTTTCAATCTCTTAAGGACTTGTTGTTTCTGAAACTTGCCAGTAAATAATACCCCACAAATACTATAGAAAACTTAAAAACAGAAGGTAAAGCCTTTTCTAAATCAAAAATGAAAGCGCCAATGAGTACTAAAAAAATCATCGCGCCAAAAGAAATTCCTAGTTTTTTCGGCAAAGAAATAACAGGATTGTCTAAATAATAAGCCATTCCCCAAGCTAAACCGAAAGCAAAACTGTAAAAAAGTTCCAGCCATAATCCGCCACTTTCTAGTAAAAAATGATTGATTAAAAAACTGATTAAAGTTCCTGCTATCGTATATAATAAAACTCTCTTCATGTTTTAAAATTTTTACAAAAATACTTAATTTTTCAATTCTCGGGATTTTTCTATCTTTGAGACCTATCGAAAAGTTATTTATGGAAACCCAAAAATATCAACCTAACAATAAGGTAAGAGTAGTTACAGCAGCCTCACTTTTTGACGGACACGACGCTGCCATTAACATTATGCGAAGAGTGATTCAAGGAACAGGATGCGAAGTTATTCACCTTGGTCATGATAAATCCGCAGAAGAAGTAGTAAACTGTGCTATTCAAGAAGATGCAAACGCTATTGCACTTACGTCTTATCAAGGCGGTCACAATGAATATTTTAAATACATCTATGATTTACTTCGTGAGAAGAACTCTCCTCAAATCAAAATTTTTGGTGGAGGTGGTGGAGTAATTCTTCCCGAAGAAATTAAAGATTTAATGGAGTACGGAATCGACAGAATTTATTCTCCAGATGATGGTAGAGAAATGGGATTGCAAGGAATGATTGATGATTTAGTTCAAAAATCTGATTTTGCTACAGGCGAAAATATCACCGTTTCTGATATCGAAAATATCAAATTTGAAGATGCTAAATCTATTGCGCAAGTAATTTCTGCCGTTGAAAATTTCTCAGATGAGAAACCAGAATTGGTGGAAGCATTAAAAGGAAAAGCAAAACATTTCAATATTCCCATCATCGGGATTACAGGAACTGGAGGCGCTGGTAAATCTTCATTAACAGATGAATTGGTGCGTAGATTTTTAAGAGCAAACGCAGATAAAAAAATTGCGATTATTTCTGTTGACCCAAGTAAAAAGAAAACAGGAGGTGCGCTTCTTGGTGATAGAATCAGAATGAATTCCATCAATGATTCTAGAGTTTACATGCGTTCTATGGCAACTCGTGAGAACAATGTTTCGGTTTCGCCTTACATTCATTCTGCATTAGATGTTTTGAAGATTTCAAATCCAGATATTATTATTTTAGAAACTTCGGGAATTGGTCAGTCTGGTTCAGAAATTACTGAAATTGCAGATGTTTCTATGTATGTAATGACGCCAGAATATGGTGCTTCTACTCAGTTAGAAAAAATTGATATGTTAGATTATGCAGATTTAATCGCATTGAATAAATCTGACAAAAGAGGAGCTTTAGATGCGATTCAAGCGGTGAGAAAACAGTTTCAGCGTAACCACCATTTGTGGGAAACGCCATTAGAAGAAATGCCGGTTTTTTCTACGAAGGCAAGTCAGTTTAACGATTGGGGAACTACCGCTTTGTACAATGCATTGGTTGAAAAAGTAAATGCTAAATTCACTTCATTAGATCTAAAATCATACGAAGAACAAAATGTTTCGGAAGAATCTACCATTATTCCACCGAAAAGAGTTCGTTATCTTTCTGAAATCGTAGACAATAATAAAAATTACGATAAACAAGTTGAGGAACAAGCGCTAATTGCTAAGAAAATGTACCTTATCGATGGTGCTAAAGCACTGATTACAGATGATGAACATACTACTGATAAACTTGAAAAAGTTTTCCTAAAAACTAAAAAAGAACTTTCGGAGGAAAACAGGTTGTTCCTTCAAGGTTGGCATCACTTCAAAGAAGAAATGCAACAAGATAGTTTCTCTTATTTAGTTCGTGGAAAAGAAATTAAGGTAGAAACCAAATACGAATCACTTTCGCATCTTAAAATTCCAAAAATTGCTTTGCCAAAATTCCAAGATTGGGGCGATTTAATCCGTTGGAAAGGTCAGGAAAACGTTCCAGGGGCGTTTCCTTACACTTCGGGAATTTATCCTTTCAAGAGAACAGGTGAAGATCCAACCAGAATGTTTGCTGGAGAAGGCGGTCCAGAACGTACCAACAGAAGATTCCACTACGTTTCTGCGGAAATGCCTGCGAAAAGACTTTCTACAGCGTTTGATTCTGTGACTTTATATGGTCAAGATCCTGCTTACCCGCCAGATATTTACGGAAAAATTGGAAATGCGGGAGTTTCTATCGCGACTTTAGATGATGCTAAAAAATTATATTCTGGTTTTGATTTAATCAATGCATTGACTTCAGTTTCGATGACGATTAACGGTCCAGCTCCAATGTTGTTGGCATTTTTTATGAATGCAGCCATCGACCAAAACGTAGAAAAATATATTAATCAGGTTGAGGCAGAGGTTAAGGCAGAGTTTGAGAACAAGGTCGAGGCAAAGTTGAAAGAAAAATACGATGATAAAGGCTTAAAAAGACCAGCTTATAACGGTAATTTGCCAGAGTCTAATAACGGATTGGGTTTAAAACTTCTAGGTTTAACTGGTGATGAAATTGTAGATGCAGAAACGTATCAAAAGATAAAAACAGAAACTATTGCAACGGTTCGTGGAACAGTTCAAGCAGATATTTTGAAGGAAGATCAAGCACAAAATACTTGTATTTTCTCTACGGAATTTGCCTTGAGATTAATGGGCGATGTTCAGGAATATTTCATTCAAAATAAAGTGAGAAATTTCTACTCGGTTTCTATTTCTGGTTACCATATTGCCGAAGCTGGCGCAAATCCAATTTCTCAGTTGGCATTTACATTGGCAAATGGTTTCACCTATGTGGAATATTATTTGAGCCGAGGAATGGATGTCAATGATTTTGCACCGAATTTATCTTTCTTTTTCTCTAACGGAATTGATCCAGAATATGCGGTAATCGGTAGAGTAGCGAGAAGAATTTGGGCAAAAGCAATGAAACTTAAATATGGAGCTGATGAAAGAAGCCAAATGTTGAAATATCACATTCAGACTTCTGGTCGTTCACTTCACGCACAAGAAATTGATTTTAACGATATCAGAACTACGCTTCAAGCGTTGTACGCAATTTATGACAACTGTAACTCGCTGCATACCAATGCTTATGATGAAGCAATTACTACACCAACCGAAGAATCTGTGAGGAGAGCAATGGCAATTCAGTTGATTATCAACAAAGAATTAGGTTTAGCGAAAAATGAAAATCCGCTTCAAGGTTCTTTCATTATTGAAGAATTGACGGATTTGGTAGAAGAAGCAGTTTATGCAGAATTTGACAGAATTACAGAACGAGGCGGAGTTCTAGGAGCAATGGAAACCATGTATCAGCGTTCTAAAATTCAGGAGGAATCGATGCATTATGAATGGATGAAACATACGGGAGAATATCCAATTATTGGCGTGAATACTTTCCTCGGAAAAGATGGTTCGCCAACGGTTTTACCAGGAGAAGTAATTCGTTCTACTGAAGAAGAAAAGCAATTGCAGATTCAGAATTTAGAGAATTTCCAAAAATCCAACGAAGATAAAACACAAGAATGGTTGCAGAAACTTCAATTGGCTGCCATTAATCAGAAAAATTTATTCGAAGTGATGATGGAAGCAGTAAAATATTGTTCCCTCGGACAAATTACCAACGCACTTTTCGAAGTGGGCGGGAAATATAGAAGGAATATGTAGCCGAAGTTCGGCTTCCAAAAATTTAAAATCTCCAGAATTTTCTGGAGATTTTTTTGTTGTAAGGATTATTCTATTTTGTTTTCAAAAATTTCTTTGAAAAAGATGCATCCGAAGAAGTGAAAATATAAACTCCTTTTGGAAGCTCAGATATGTTTAAAGTATTTTTCATTTCTCCTTTTTTAATAAGTTTGCCAGAAGCATTGTAAAGGTTGTATTCTAGAGGCGTTTTTAAGTTTTTGAGTATTAATTCATTTTGAGATTCAGAAAGATATAAATAGCCTTCATTTTTTGGAATATCATTTACGGATAAAGCAGAGGTTACATAAACTTTTACATCATCAAACATTGCTCTAGCTGTTCCTGCATTTCCTGCTAACAATTGTAAATGTATAGGAGTAACGGTAGGTTCTAAATCAAATTCTGTATAATCTTGACTGTTGTAATTTCCCGTCATGAGATTTCCATCGATATATACTTTGGCTTTTTTGGTGTTTAAATTATGTTCAATTTTGATGTGATACCAAGTGTTAGGTTGGTAATTAACCATTAACAAATATCTAGGGCCAAAACTTCCCTTATAAGAAGTGATTTCAATTTGTCTAATTCCTCCCGAACTTGTAAACTCTAATCTTGAAACTCTAGTTCCCCAAGTTCCTATGTTTAAATCTCCAATTCCAATTCCCGCAGAAAGGCCATTTGCGGCTAAATCTACATTAATAAAAGTTTCTACCGTTACCAATTGTGGAAAAGTAATTGTTCTATAGAGTTCCGCAGACCAGCTACCTGCTCCTTCTAGTTGTAGAGATTGTGCACCATTTTTCACTACAGTATTTACCACTTTTTGATTTGCAGTTCCTGTTCCGTTATATTTAATGGTGTAACCAGAAGGTAAAGTTCCTAAAGCATCAGTTTCAAAACTGTCATTTACCAAGAATTGAGAAGGTAAAGAATAAAAAACCAACACTAAAATCAGAGAAAATAATTTTGTTTTCATGTTTGTAAAATTGGTATTTAAAGTTACAAACTATTAAACAAAATGTTCAACTTACATGCTGCAATTAATAAATAAACATGACAAGAATCATTATATAATTAAACTTTTCAATAAATATTTTGCACTGAAAATTGGTAAATTTTACAACTGACTTGCAATTCCTTCTACAAAGGTTTTGGTGAAATCTTTGTTCATGGCTTTTCGGTGTTCAAATTTTGGAATTACTAGATTTTTAGTAAGTTGTTCTGTGGTTTTTCCTTCGGCGAGAGATTTTTTAATAAAATCTGCGCTTGCTTCTAAGAAATTTCTCATTTCGGTGAGATTTTCTAGATTTCCTTTGGTTAAAGATTTATCTGGAGCATGTCCGAAAATAAATAAAGTGTCTTTATCAAAAGTAGAAATAGCTTTTTCTAAAACAGAAATCCAACTTCTAAAATTAGAACCATCTTTTACGCGATAAACAGGAATCATGTTGATGAACATTAAATCTCCCATGTGAACCACATTGTCTTTTTCGAAATGATACATTGCATCTCCAAATGTATGTCCCGCTCCGAAATGATAAGCGGTTACTCTTTCTCCACCAGATTTGATAAGATATTGGTCTTCAAATAAAATATTGGCGTAAACTTGTTTGTCTACATTTTTAGCGAGTTCTGCTGCATTTTTCTGCAATTCTGGAACATTCTTTTGTGCCACAATTTTTTGAGTCAAATCTTTAAAAGCGAAATTTCCTGCAGTGTGATCTCCGTGATGATGCGTGTTGCAAAGAAACTCAATCGGTTTTCCTTTGACTTGAGAAATAGAGTCAATTAAAGGTTGAATAAAATCTGGAAATTGAGAATCAATAACTACAAATGAATCTTTGGTTTCTAACAAACCTACGGTTCCGCCACGATTGGTGAAACTGCTTACATTTCCTCTTATTTTAGAAATGTCCCCTTTTGAAGATTTTAAAACTTCAAAAACAGTTCTCTGAGAAGTACAAGACCATAATTGAGGTAAAATAGCAACGCCTAAAGTTGCGCCAAGAGAAGTGGTAAGAAATTCTTTGCGATTCATGATATTATTTTTCACGAATTTAATTATTTATACGTTAAATAGTCTTAAAATTTATAATCTTTATTCATAGAATAATATCTTTGTCTTTTTAACATAATAATTAAATGAGAGGAGAACAAAACATCATTAACGACTTAAAAAACTGGAAGGAACTCATCAAACCTTATGCTACACCTGAAGTAAAATTAGCAAGAAAAGAGGTTTGGAAAACGGTTTTACCTTTCGGTTTGCTTTTTATAGCGGCAGCCATAGTTTATGAATTTCAATTTTGGGGCGCTTTAGGAATTTGCTTTTTGGCAGGATTATTTTTAACCAGAATTTTTATTATTCAGCATGATTGCGGACATCAATCTTTTTTTCCGGACAGAACTAAAAATGATAGAACAGGATTTCTAATGAGTTTGATGACGTGTATTCCTTACAAATATTGGGCGCGTTCTCATAATCATCATCACGCACATCAAGGTCAATTAGATACCAGAACCATCGGAGATGTTACTTTGTTGACGGTGAGAGAATACAACGAACTTTCTAATTGGGGAAAGATTAAATACAGAATTTATCGTTCCGTTCCTGTAATGTTTGTTTTGGGACCGATTTACTACATTTTTATTCACAACAGAATTCCTTTTATCAAATTTAAAGGTTGGGAAAAAGAGCGTTTAACACTGTTGAGAACCAATTTATACTTATTAGGATTTTTTGCCATTTTAGGAGTGATTTTAAGTTTGCCGACTTTTGACCTTATCGAAGGTTTTAAAAAATTGGCACTTTTATATATTCCTATCCTTATCACGTTTGCGTTTACGGCGATTTGGTTTTTTTACATGCAACATCAGCACGACCCAAATTACAAAGCATGGAAAGAAGATTGGCAATATCTTTTAGCAGCAATTAAAGGAAGTTCTTATTATAAATTGCCAAAAATTTTCAACTTTTTTACAGGAAATATTGGGTATCATCACATTCACCATTTGGCTCCGAAAGTTCCTTTCTATAAATTAGAAAAATGCAGCAAGGAGAATCCAATTTTCCAAAAATATGTGACGACTATTACGTTATTAAGCAGTATTAAATATGCATTTTATACACTCTGGGACGAAGAAAATTACAGAATGATTACTTTCAGACAACTGAAAACCATTCCCGTAAAAGCTTAAAAATACATTACAGTATATTTTAACCTTCAAGATTTTCTTGGAGGTTTTTTGTTGAGGTTAAAGAAAAGCTCTACAAAAGATTTTGTATCTTTGAAAAGACAAATTCAGGAGGATGAAAGACGTAAAAATAGAATTCAGAAAACCAATGTATCCCGTAAATCCAGAATTGATGGATTATTTGGAAAAAAATCATCGACTTACCAATATCAGATTTTATTATGATGATTTATTGCGTTTTTCAGATTATATGCCTGTTCATGATAAAGAAGGCAAGGACACACTTTGGCTCAATGTGTATTACCCAGAATTTGAACACGCCGAAATCGAAGCCAATCTTAATAAAATTTACACGCTTTTACACTCTGATGGAGATGTAGATGTACTCCCTTTTTTGAAGGTAGATTCTATTCATTTTTGTACGTTTGGGAATTCTAAACCGTTCAGAATTAGAGTAAGAAATATTCTGAATGATAATTATACCAATTTTTACATTAAAAAAGCAGATGCTTCTAGGATTTATGGACTGGAACTAGAAGAAATTTTGTCTCCAAATCGTATTAATTTCCTTTTGTACAAAGACACTTTAATTGAGGAACATATTTTAGGAATTCCTGGAGATGTCTTTATAGAAAAGCATTTAGACCTTTGTTCACCTCAAGAAAAAGCTCAAATTGCCAAAGAATTTGTGAAATTTAACGAAAGATGTCTTATAGGTTTACTCGGAGATATGCGTTCTTACAATTACGTGGTGATTCCTGCACATGATTTTGACCAAGTGGTGTATAGAATTCGTCCGATTGATTTTGACCAACAATGCTACGAAGGAAATCTCAAAATTTATCTGCCTCAATATTTCAAAGAAAATAAAAAAATGGTAGAAATGGTTTATGATAGACTTAAACCCAATTCCATAGAACAATACCGAAAAGAAGTTCGTTCTGCCATTGCTAAACGCGCCAGTACAGACGGAAGGTTGCCTCATTTGTTAGAAATTATGAAAAGAGATGAGATTTCTAAACCAGAACATGTAGAAGAATTGAAAGCAGGATTGCACAAACTTACTTATAGTATTCAGTTTAAAAAATGTGAATCTATGGGCGAAATTCTAGAAACTGGACTCAATTTCGTAATTAGAAATTATAAAAATTCTAACGTGAGATAGCTTTATTTCTAAAGAAAAAAATCTCTACATTTGCTTTATGCAAGCCGAAAAAATCATTTTGGGAATAGACCCGGGAACTTCTGTAATGGGTTTCGGAATAATTTCTGTTCATAAAGGAAAAATGAAACTCATTGCCATCGAAGAATTGGTAATGAAAAAAGAACCCAATCATGAAACGAAACTCAAAAGGATTTTTGACAAAACTTTAGCCTTGATTGATGAATTTCATCCAGACGAAGTTGCGCTAGAAGCTCCATTTTTCGGGAAAAACGTGCAATCTATGCTCAAACTAGGAAGAGCTCAAGGTGTGGCAATGGCTGCAAGTCTTCATCGTGATATTCCTATCACCGAATATTCTCCCAAAAAAGTAAAAATGGCGATTACGGGAAACGGAAACGCCAGCAAAGAACAAGTAGCAGGAATGCTACAAAATCTTCTTGCGATGAAAGAATTTCCCACCAAATATCTAGATGCTTCTGATGGTTTAGCAGTGGCGGTTTGTCACAGTTTCAATCTAGGAAAACCTGAAAATGATAAAAATTACACCGGTTGGGCAAGTTTTTTAAAACAAAATCCTGATAGAATTAAGTAAGCAACACGATTCCGTTTTTCTACAACTACAGACCCGCTTTTTGCACTCGCTTTTTTATACAATTAGCCAAAGCAAGTTCCACGAAAATTGTATAAAAAGAGCTCAAACAAATACTACAATCGGGGCTAAATTTCACGGGAAGTTTTTCTTTTCACTTTTCTAAACTACCAAGTCTTCAAAAGTTATAAATTTTTGAATCTACCCTTGATTGCTTCGTTCCTCGCAATGACTGGGGAATTTTGAAAATGTTCTTTATTTTGAAAACAATTGACGCTCGCTACGCTCGCGCCATTTTCTATAAAATTTAAAAAACGAAAATTGTAAATTAAATTTATAAACCACAGACATTCAGTCAAATAAAATTGTAAAATAGTTTTACAATCATTTTACTGGGTAAAACCTAATACTATTCGTAACATTGTTGCGTTATTATTCGACCAATCAAAAAATATTCCTATGGAAAATAAAACGCAAACTCCAGATAGAAATATTCCTACCAAAAATGGAATGTATCACCAAATGAACGGATTTCAGAAATTTCTGATGATGTGTTCTGGTTCTAATATTCATATTTTACAAAAATCGCCCAGCGAATGGAATAAATACGCAGGAATTGGCGGAATTGTACTTTTCACTGCTGTTTTTGCTACACTTTCAGCAAGTTATGCCATGTTTACCGTTTTCGAAGATGTTTGGATTTCCTCTGGATTTGGGATTTTATGGGGACTCATGATTTTTAATCTCGATAGATATATTGTCTCTTCCATCAAAAAAACGGGTAGTTTTTGGAATCAATTTTTCATGGCAGTTCCGCGTTTGATTTTGGCAACTTTTCTTGGAATTGTGATTTCAAAGCCTTTGGAATTGAAAATTTTTGAAAAAGAAGTCAATAAGCAACTCAATACCATTATTCAAAGAAATAAAACCGAATTGCAGAAAACCATGAACGGTAGAATTTTGCAACAATCTGGTCCTTTTGCAGAAGAAAAACAGAAAATTCAGAAACAAATTGCCACATATCAAGCTTCTTACGATTCTGCTGCGGTGGAGTTAGAAAAAGAAATTCTAGGAACAAAAACGGGTTTAACTTCAGGAAAAGTTGGCTTCGGAACGAATGCTAAAAGAAAATCTGAATTGAAAGAACAACGCAGAAAAGATTTAGAAAATTACCAAAAACAAATGGAGCCGAGATTGAAATATCTGGATTCTCAAATTTCTGGTGTGTATCAAAATCTACAAACCGAACAGAAAAATTCTGAACAAGCAGAAAATAAATTTGATGGTTTTGCTGCGAGATTACAAGCGCTTTCTGAATTGGGAGACACTAATTCCATTATGGCTCTTGCGTCATTTTTAATTATGATGATGTTTATTACGCTAGAAATTTCGCCTGTTTTGGTAAAATTAATTTCCTCAGTTGGACCTTATGATTATCTTCTCGATAAAACCGAAAACGATTACCGACTGTATTCTAAAGAAAAAATAGAAAAAGGAAATGCCGCTACAGATTTTAGAATAGAGGATTTTAAAAATAATTTAGGTAAATAAAATTTTGAAAACCTGCGATAATTCAGCCACATAAAATTTCTGGAAGATTTTTCAAGTGATAATTTTGCATCGTCAAATTATATATGAAAAGTGCTATGCAGAATTCGGGAAAAAGATGGTTTATTGCCGTAATGGCGACTTTAGTACATCTGTGTTTAGGAACAGTTTACGCGTGGAGTTTTTTCCAGAAAACCGTCTCCGAAACTTTTGGCTGGAGCAATTCAGAAACAGCTTGGGCATTTAGTTTAGCCATTTTCATGTTGGGGGTAACTGCAAGTTGGGGCGGACAAAATTTACAGAAATTTGGGCCGAGAAAATTAGCGTTAATAGGAGCATTTCTTTACTCTTTTGGTTATATTATTTCTTATTTCGCTTTGCAAAACGAGAGTTTGTGGTTGCTGTATTTCGGGTATGGAATTGTGGGCGGAATTGGTTTAGGTTTGGCTTATGTAACGCCAGTTGCTACGGTTTCTAAATGGTTTCCAGACAAACAAGGTTTGGTTACTGGAATGGTGGTAATGGGATTTGGATTGGGCGCATTGCTCATGTCGAAACTTCTCGCCCCGATTTTTTTAGAATATTTTGAAAAAGATTTAGCCAAAACTTTTCTTGCAATTGGAATTACTCTTTTGGTGCTTTTACCGTTTTTTGCCAATTTTCTAAATTTACCAGTAGAAGAAAAAACTACAGAAATTTCAGCCGAAAAATTAAGTGCTAGCAAAGAAATTCTCTCTCCAAATTTTATTTTCATTTGGTTGATTTTCATGTTTAATGTAGTTGCAGGAATGATTTTTATTTCGTTTCAATCTCCATTATTACAAGACTTATTGAAAGCCGAAAACGTAAATATTGACACCGCAACGCTAGAAAAAAGTGGAGCTACTTTAATTGCAATCAGTGCATTATTTAATGGTTTAGGAAGATTTTTCTGGGGAAGTATTTCAGATAAATTAGGAAGAGTAACCACTTTCAGATTATTACTTTTAATAGAAATGGGCGTTTTTGCTTCCTTGATTTTTATTAAATCTCCTGTTCTATTTTCTGTGGGTGTTTGTTTGATTTTACTGAATTATGGAGGAGGTTTCGGCGCTTTACCTTCTTTAATCAAAGATTTTTTTGGAACAAAACTGATGCCGATAGTTTACGGAGCAGCACTTACAGCTTGGGGAGTTGGAGGAATTTTAGGACCTCAAATTACCGCTTACATGAAAGACCATTTCTCTGAAGATGCAGGATTATATGCCTATAAAGTAGCTTTGGTTTTAATAGCTTTGGGAATTGGATTATCGTTTTTTGTGAAAAATAAAAAAGCGCAATAAAAATTGAGCTTTAGAATATCAGTTCATCAGTTGAGCATATTTTTTTCTGTTTTCCCACAAAATCCAAAGTAAAATCACCGCGAAAACCAATCCTGGAACAATTCCAGCAGGATCATGGTGAAAATGATGCGCTAAAATCCCAATAATAATTGGTAACATAACTAATGCGCCAACTGCTCTCGTTTTTGGAAGTAATACTAAAAGTCCTCCTACAATTTCTGTAATCGCAATGAGAGGCATTAACCAACCAATTTTGCCAAAAGCACCGAACATTTCTAGTTGTTCTGGGGTTAGTTTTGGTGTTGGCATAAAGTTGAAAAATTTATTTGCCCCGAAAATAATCATTCCCACTCCGAAGAGAATGCATAAAATGTTGTAAACTGTTTTCATAATTTTAAGTTTTGGGTTAAAAATTTACTGTTCCAAAATAATACTTTGGTTGTGAATATAATTCTAATCCAAAAATTCTCCATTTAAGAGTTCCATCAACATTATAACTATATGTATTATTTTGAACTTTTGTTAAATTAATATCAGAAACATCCCAATGTTTTCCAGAAACAAAACCTTCATAAGTACTTGAATATTTGACGGGAACGATGCTTCCATTTGTGTTTTTAAAATAAATGAATAAATTTTTTGATGTAGCAATTTGCTTATCTATTTTAATATTTTTAAAACCACTTATTTTGTTTATTTCAGAATTTACTTTTTCCTCTACAGGAAATTCTTTTGAATCCTTTTCTTTATTTTCTGGTGATGCAAAAGACATTATACCGATGACAAAAATAAATGAAGCAAAAATTCCAAACTTTTCTTTTATTAGTTTTACAGAGTAAAGTAAGATGTAAAGTAAATAGAAGATTAAAACAAAGTTTAATATTCCCCAAATTAATTCAAACATAATTATAAGTTTTTAGTAAAGATTGAGTTGTCCTAAAAAAGGTTGACTCGTTAATAATTCAAATATAGTTAAATCGTAGCAGAATTAATTCTGTTACGATTTATTTTTTTCCATTGTTTTAATTGTATTGTTTTTTGTTGATGCGCTTGGTTTGGAGTTATCATATTAATTGACATATGTATTCTAAAATTGTTGTATAAAGTTATGGCTTGTGTAACTTGTTTGTTTAAATTTTGATAGTTTTCAAATATTTCATGTAAACCAAATTCTTCTTTTAAAATTCCATTTACTCTTTCTGCTACTGCATTTTCATACGGGTCGTATTCTTGCGTCATACTAATTAAAATATTGTTTTTCTTTAACAATTCGGTATACTCTTTACTGCAATATTGTAAACCTCTATCAGAATGGTGAATGAGTTGATTTTTTGTTTCCCTGTTAATCAAAGCCATTTCTAAAGCTTTTACTGTAGTTGAACTCATTAAATTATCTGACAGTTGATAACCAACGATTTTCTTGGAACAAGCATCAGTGAGTAAATGCAAATAGTATGTTTTCTCTTTTGTTCGTAAATAAGTTATATCAGCAACCCAAACTTGCTCAGGTCTGTTAAGTACAAAATTGCTAATTAAATTTGGATAGCGTTTCATCCAATGTCTTGAGTTTGTTGTTTTGTAATATCTTCGAACTTTAGGTACTTGTAAATATTCTGCTTTTAAAAAATCTAAAAAATGATCCCGACCAATTGATATATGATGTTTTATAAATTCATCTTGTAACATTACATAAAGTTTCTTGCCACCTGTTCGGGGTAATTGCTTACGAATAGTAACTACTAAACTTCGTAATAATTCTGAGTTGTATTTAGGCGTTTTTACCTTTGACTTTCGCTTGTAAAATGCTTGTTTTGTGTATCCAAACAGTTCGCATAACTCATAAATAGTCAATGAACTATTTACATTTATTTCTTCAACTGCTTGGAACCAGACTTTTTTACAATATCAATTTTAAGCTCACGTTCAGCTATTTCAATAAATCGTTTGAATACTTTTAATTCTTCTTCTTTTTTTGCTAATTGAGCCTCTAGCTCTTTTATACGCTGTTGTTGAGGATCTTTCATAGGACGACCAATAGTTAATTTATCTTCATAGGTAAATTTACCATATTTTTTTAACCATCTTGGTAGACAACTATTGCCTTGAATATTGTAACGTCTTCGAAGTTCTGCTTTAGTAAATAAACCCCTCTCAAATTCACTTACAACTTGACGTTTAAATGCTTCGCTATAAATTTGTGGGGCAATTGGAATTTTTGAAATTTTCTTTTTTGTTGACATATTATCTAATTTTTAGTCAACTTTTTTCAAGACAAGACAGATATAAAAAAATCTCTCAAAAATTTTTGAGAGATTTCTATTTTAAAGTTTCTAAGAATTATAGTGAATAATTCGGAGCTTCTTGCGTAATAATTACATCGTGAGGATGAGATTCTTTCAATCCAGAACCTGTAATCATCACCATTTTTCCGTCTTTTTGTAAAGTTTCGATATCTTTTGTTCCGCAATAACCCATTCCAGCTCTAATTCCACCAGTCAATTGGAAGATTACGTCTTCTAATTTTCCTTTGTATGGAACTCTTCCTTCGATTCCTTCTGGAACAAATTTTTTGGCTTCACTTTGGAAATATCTTTCTTTTCCGCCACGTTTCATGGCAGAAAGACTTCCCATTCCTTGGTAAGATTTGAATTTTCTACCTTGGAAAATAATTTCTTCACCTGGTGCTTCTTCCGTTCCTGCTAAAAGTGAACCTAGCATTACTGCGCCAGCTCCAGAAGCGATAGCTTTTACAATATCACCAGAAAGTTTTATTCCACCATCTGCAATTACGGCTACATTATATTCTTTAGCTTTTTCATAAACGTTATAAATTGCCGAAAGTTGAGGAACACCAACACCTGCAACAACTCTAGTAGTACAGATAGAACCAGGGCCAACTCCTACTTTTAGAACATTCGCTCCAGCTTTGATTAAAGCTTCAGCTGCATCTGCTGTAACAATGTTTCCGCCTACAATATCTAAATCTGGAAAAGCATTTCTAATTTCTGTAATTTTATCGAGAACACCTTTAGAATGACCATGCGCTGAATCTACTGCGATAATATCTACACCAGCTTCTACTAATGCTGCAACTCTAGTCATTGTGTCATCTCCTACACCAACTCCAGCTCCTACGATTAATCTTCCGTTTTGGTCTTTATTGGCTTGAGGATATTCTAATTGATTGTCTATATCTTTTATGGTAATTAATCCTACCAAATGATTTTCTGAATCTACAATCGGTAGTTTTTCTATTCTGTTTTTAAGCAAAATTTCTTTGGCTTGCTCTAAGTTGGTAGATTTATCAGAAGTGATAAGATTTTCTTTGGTCATCAATTCTTCTACTTTTGCAGAAAGATTTTCTTGATATTTTACATCACGATTGGTAATGATTCCAATTAATTTATTGTCTGTATCTACTACTGGAAGTCCAGAGATTTTATATTTCGCCATAAGTTCCTTAGCTTCAGCTAAAGTATGATCTTTAGAAAGCGTAACAGGATCAGCAATCATTCCGTTTTCTGAACGTTTTACACGGTTTACTTGTGCAGCTTGTTCTGGAATAGGCATGTTTTTATGAATAAAACCTAAACCTCCAACTCTGGCAATAGCAATAGCCAAATCTGCTTCTGTAACCGTATCCATCGCTGCGGAAACGATAGGAACATTTAGCGTGATTTTGTCTGAAATTCTAGATTTAAGAGAAACTTGATTGGGTAAAACTTCTGAGTAAGAAGGGATAAGAAGCACATCATCAAAGGTGATGGCGGTTTCTACGATTTTGTTGTGAATAGACATCTTTACTTTCTTTGCAAAATTAAACGTTTTTTTTTAATCATGAAAATTAAATTTTCTTAATAAAAAAGCTTCCTAAATTTTAGGAAGCTTTGTGTCGTATTAATTTCGGTTTTTTACAATAATCCAGTTTTTATAAGTAATCTTAGTGTTGGTATCAGGTTCTGTCCATTCTAAAACATACCAATATGTTCCCGTGATGATACTTCTTCCGTTTTCTGTTCCATTCCAAATGTAATTGGATTGTTTTTCACTAGAGTACACTTTTTTCCCAAATCTATCAAAAATAGAAATTTTCACGTCTTTTTTCACTCGTAAATCTGAGTAATCTAGTACGTCATTTATTCCATCACCATTTGGAGTAATGGCATTGATAAGATTAATAATGGAAAATTCATATTCTATAGGAGTACAAATGTTAGCGTCTCGTACATAGACTTTTTGCACGCCACGTCTTAAATTATCAAAGAAATTGGATTTTTGCCAATTGATTTGGTCTAAAGAATATTCATAAGGTGCAGTTCCACCAGAAACATTTACGGTAATGCTGTTTCCTTGTTCTATCACACTGTCAATTACAGGGTCTACTGCTTCGGAAATCGTAAAAGATTGCTTGTAAATACAACCATTTGTAGAAGTAAGTTCTACATAATGCGTTCCTACTCCATAAGTAGCGGTTTGTAATGTAGCACCTTCAGTTCCATTGCTCCACTTGTAATAGGTAAAACCAGTACCAGCGTCTACAACAGTAGTTGTATTCTTACAAATTGTTTTATTTTGAAGAGTAGTCGAAGCTTTTGGTATTTTAATATTTACGGTAATTTTTGCCCAATTCGGACAAGAATTTACTTTTTCGAATCTTAAGAAATAAGTTCCCGTTGAAGTAACATTTTGAGTGCTCGAAATAGGGTTGACATTATTTTTAGCATCATTTTCAGAGTTGAAATAAGTGATGGAAACGCTATTGTCCGTGGTAAAGAAAGACTCAAATGTTTTAAGATTTACAGATTTTATGGCATCTAAATCATCATCACAAACCTCTTGAGAAAGAGTAGAAGTTAAGACAGTTACTCTATTTCCAAATTTAAAATCTAGAGGATAAATCTGAACAGGACAATAATCAGATTCTACCCTTACAAAAATAGTTGTGTCTGTAGAAAATGACCAAGAATTGTTTAAAATATTCGTGTTTCCAGTATTTGCATCGGTAATATTTGTGTAATATTTAACTCGATAGATTCCAGAATTTAGAAGAATTGCAGAAGTGACGTTGTTGAGATTTACTTCGATGGTTCCATCTAAATTTTGGTCACAAATGGTAGTATTAAATTTAGAAACATCTACCATAGCTTTAGGAGATTCTACAACTTTTACATTTTGAGTGAAAGTACACGAATTTGGAGAAGTCAGAATTACAGAATAATCTCCTTTTCCTACAGTAATTGTTTGAGTTCTGGCTCCATTGCTCCAAAGATAAGAAGTAAAACCAGTTCCTGCATCTAAAGTTGTGGTGCTTCCTTCGCAGACGGTAACTTGAGCAGGAAGTGTAGTAGATTTATTGGGTTGCCCGAAATTAAGCGTAAGAGCAGCAATGTTATCACAAATTCCAGATTTTTTGATTCTTACATAGAAAGTAGTAGTTGCGGTTAAATTCTGTGAAGCAGAAATAGGATTTTGTTCTAAATCTGCATCATTTTTGGTGAGATAAAATTGGTGTGTATAAGCAGTTTCTGATGTAAGTTGAGGTAAATAAGTATCTAAATTTACCGCTTCTGTATTGTTAAAATCGCCATCACAAATTTGAGAAGTAGCGTCTGTAACCGAAATTTTGTCACCAATTTTGAAATCCAAAAAGCCAGTTGCATTGGTACAGCCATTTCTAGAAGCTACTAAAATGTAAACTCGGGTTGGTGTAGTGTAAGTCCAATTTTTTGGTAACGCAGGGAAATTAAACGCTGGATTGTCAAAATAATAAATGTCAAAATCTGCTGAATTATTTACAATGGTTTTAGAAATTTCATCGAAATCTGGTTCGTAAAGTCCGTCAAAATCAGTATCGCATAAAGTAGAATCAAATTTTAGCGTATCAATATTTGGAATAGGATAAAAATTCAAATTTATCTCTGCCATTTCTGTACAACCATAGCTGTTTGTCACTTTTGCATAAATGGTTTTTGGCACAGAGTTATAGCTGGTGAAATTAGCAATTGGATTAGAGAAAGTTTTCGTTGCGGCATCATAATTTTCAAAATATTCTACCTTGGTAATGTTTGTGTCATTAGAAACTTTGGCTTGTGTAAGGTCAAAATCCCCTGTTTTATCAGGTTTAATACAAGCAAGCGCTTCACCAGTAATGGTTTTTAATCTATTGACAATAATATTTACTGTTACAAATTCTGTATCTGGATAATTAGGGTCTGTGCCAGAAAAAGAATAGGTAAAAGTATCTGAAATTACAGTAGTATCCGTTAAAGTATAAGTTATTTCGCCTGTAGTAGCATCTATAGTAGCAGTTCCATAAGATGGAGCTTTTGTAATTTTTATAGAACTAACATCTATAGTTTGGGTAGATGTAGAAAATTTAGGTGTGATTTTATAGGTAGGAGCGCAGTCGCTTACTTCTATCGCTAATGTCGTTTTAAAAGGACATCTTTGAAATTTAAAAATAGGAGAGTCAAGGCTTCCACAACTGGCTTTGGTAATTTTTACGTAGTAATCTCCACTTTCTGTGGGAGTGATGATGTAGGTGTTTGCTCCAGATCCTGTATAAGGATTTCCATTATAATACCATTGGTAACCATCATAAGTATTATCTACTTCTAGTGTTACATTTCCTTTTTCACAATCGCCTCCTTTGGAAATAATGGGAACGGAATTGAATCCTGCGAAATAACCACCGTAACCTACTGCACCATTACCAGCAGCAATTCCCGCAGTAACAGATCTTGTAGATTTTATAGTAACATTTCCCGAAACATTGGGAACTACATAAGTTTCCCAAGCAGAGTTTCCACTTAACGCAAATGGTCCATAACTGGAGTTAATTGGAGTTCCGTTGATAGAAACTGTTGCTCCTTTTTCGGTAATAATATTGAGTTTTGTGTTATAATAATTTTCAAAATAAGAGCGATATGGCATTTCACTTACAAAACCTATTTCATCTATATTACTCGGAAGATAACAGCTAAGTGCTGGAATAAAATTGAAACCGCCCGTCGCAAATTCTGGAGTTCCATCGGCTCCATCAGTTCCTGCTAAAAACTGATATACATAAATAGGTTTTGTAGATTTAATATACAAGTTATAAATGTTGCCACTAGGATTATAAAAATTCCCTCTTATGAAATAAAATTGTCCTTTGCTAAGAGTAGTAATAGGTGTGGTAGAACCATTTACGTAAACTTCAGTGTTGTCTTCAGTGGCAATAACAAGGGATTTTTCCGTGTAACCATTGGTTAATCCATTTGCAGTTCCGTTACCTTTCAATACAACATATTCTGTCCCTAATCGATCTGTAGGAGCAGATTGGTCCATTATAATATCATAATTCGCTTTGTTCTCTGCAAGGCTAAGGAAATTTCCATTGGTAACTGAAACGGGTTTGTCAGCAGCTATGTTTGCACCAATAAGGCCGTCTAAATTTGGGATTCCATCAGAAACACGAGTTTCAAAAATATAAGATTCACCTTTATCAAGAATGATGGTTTTTTCATCATCAGTAGTTCCGTCTGAAAAGATAACATCTTTATTGTAACCACTAAGTTTTATCGTAGTATTGTTTTCTGTAGCGATTACACTCGCTATAGCATTTAAACCATTTCTATTAGCTGCATTATTAGGATTGTATTGTTCTCCCATTCCTATATAGAAGTTTTTTCCTAATGCAGATTTACCTTTAGAAGTGAGAATTTCGGCGTGGTTAAATACAGAGAATCTTAAATTGGCAAAGAATTTTTTTTCTCCTACCAGGTGTAAACCTAAGGTAGCTTTTGCATTGATTTCTATATTATTACTGGTGATAATATACTCTCTGGGGATATAAAATTTCTGAGGACTTCCTTTGCTCAGATTATTGATGGTTCCTATGACGATATTATTGTTGTAGATGTCTACTTTAAAAGGAGTAGATTCATTAGTGGAAACATAAATATATTGTTGAGCTTCTGAGCCATTAGAAGCATCTGCCATTGGTGCAAACCAGTGTTCAGTATCAAATTGAGCGAAACTTTTCGTGATGAAAAATAAGAATAGTAAAAAAGTAAATAATTTCTTCATTTGTTAAAAAAACTTAACAAATGTAATGTTTTTTTTCGGGAGAATTTTAATTTCTATTTTTTAGAAGAATCCAACCTTTATTATTTATTTTAATGCCAGTATCGGGTTCTGTCCATTCTAAAATATACCAATATGAACCACTAGGAAGAGGTCTTCCATTTTCTGTTCCGTCCCAAATGTAGCTGGTAGAATTTTCATTGCTGAAAATTTTCTTTCCAAAACGGTCAAAAATGAGAATTTTCACCTCTTTTTTTACGCGTAAATCTGAGTAATCTAGGGTGTCATTTAATCCATCACCATTTGGAGTAATGGCATTTAGCAGCTTAATGATGGAGAATTCATATTCTTTAATGGTACATTTTTTATTGTCTCTTACGTATACTTTCTGAACGCCTCTATTGAGATTGTAAAAAATATTAGTAGTCTGCCAATTGATTTGGTCTAAAGAATATTCATAAGGTGCAGTTCCTCCCGAAACATTTACAGTAATGCTGTTACCTTGTTCTATCACGCTGTCGATAGTAGGTTCAGACGCAGCGATGATTTTCACATTTTGTCTATAAATACAACCATTCGATTCTAAATCAACATAATACTCCCCAATACCTTTGGTAACCGTTTGAGAAGTTTCACCAGTGCTCCATTTATAACTGTCAAATCCGGTTCCTGCATCTAAATTATACGTCGCATCTTTACAAATTTCTACATTTTGAAGAGAAGTTGACGCTTTTGGCGTTTTAATATTTACGGTAATTTTGGCCCAATTCGGACAAGAATTTGTTTTTTCAAATCTTAAGAAATAAGTTCCGGTTGAAGTAATATTTTGAGTGCTCGAAATAGGATTAACATTATTTTTGGCATCATTTTCAGAGTTGAAATAAGTGATAGAGACAGTGCTATCTGTGGTAAAGAAAGATTCAAATGTTTTAAGATTTACAGATTTTATGGCATCTAAATCATCATCACAAACCTCTTGAGAAAGAGTAGAAGTTAAGACCGTTACTCTATTCCCAAATTTGAAATCTAGAGGATAAATCTGAGCAGGACAATAATCAGATTCTACCCTTACAAAAATAGTTGTGTCTGTGGAAAATGACCAAGAAGTATTTAAAACATTCGCGTTTCCAGCATTTGCATCTGTAGCGTTTGCATAATATTTTAGACTGTAAATTCCTGGATTTAGAAGAATTGCAGAAGTAACATTGTTGAGATTTACTTCAATGGTTCCATCTAAATTTTGGTCACAAATGGTAGTATTGAATTTAGAAATATCTACAATCGCTTTTGGAGATTCTACAACTTTTACATTTTGAGTAAAAGTACACGAATTTGGAGAAGTCAAAACTACGGAATAATCTCCTTTTCCTACAGTAATGGTTTGAGTTGTGGCTCCATTGCTCCAAAGATAAGAAGAGAAACCAGTTCCTGCATCTAATATGGTGGTGCTTCCTTCGCAGACGGTAACTTGAGCTGGAAGTGTAGTAGATTTATTGGGTTGCCCGAAATTAAGCGTAAGAGCTGCAATATTATCACAAATTCCAGATTTTTTGATTCTTACATAGAAAGTAGTAGCTGCGGTTAAATTCTGTGAAGAAGCAATAGGATTTTGTTCTAAATCTGCATCATTTTTGGTAAGATAAAATTGATGAGTATAGCCTGTTTCTGAGGTTAGTTGAGGTAAATAAGTCGCTAAATTTACCGCTTCTGTATTGTTAAAATCACCATCACAAATCGTGGTAGAATAATTGGTAACTGAAATTTTATTCCCGAAAATAAATTGAATAGGTTGAATTTCTGGAGCACAAACACCATTTTCTACCCTTACATAAATGGTAGTGTCTGTATTGTATGACCAATTATTGGGCAAAGTATTGGCGTTACCAAGAGTAGCATCTGTTAAATTTTGATAATATTTTACTACAAATTCAGGTTTGTAATTGGTAATAATAGTAGCATTTAAGTCATCTAATTTAATTGGAATATTTCCGTCAAAATTAGTGTCGCAATTCGTGAAAGTTTTTGGGGCTACTTTAGCTTTTTCAATGTATTCTATTGTTATAGAGCCTCTTAAATTACAGCTAGAAGATGAAATATTTACTTCATATCTGCCTTCCGAAGTTACAGTATAAGTTGCAGAAGTTTCTCCAGTTAATATGTTTCCGTTTTGATACCATTGATACGTTGCGCCAAAAACAGTAGCATCTAAAGTTAAAGTACTTCCTTCGCAAAGCGGATTGTTGGTTGAAATCAATCTGTCTGGTCCTAAATCTTTACTGCCAACAAAACTTCCTGCTTTTAGAATCACTCCAGAATCGTATAAACCGTTTCCTTGGTCTGCAATAACGAGTTTTATGTGATATTTAGTACCGGGAATTACGTCTGTTTCTGCGGTGAGAATAGCAGTTTGTCCGTTAAAACTTGTGGGACTTCCATTAGGATTATAATGTCCAAAATATTGTGAGTTGCTTTCTTGGCATCTTCCACCTGGTCCTCTTACCGTTTCAGAAGTGATAGGAATATTGGTGTTAGGAACTAGAGCAAGATTTTTATAATTGGTGTCAGTAGTTTTTTTAATTAAAAATGCAAATCCATCTGTATAACCGCAAGTTCCAGGATCGCCTTGTCTTAAATACTGTTCCGAAAGAAACATGTAATCAAAACTAATTTTATTGGTATTGGGAATGAAATCAAATTCCAAAATAGTCGCATTAGTAGTACTAGAAATTCCTGCAGCAGTTTCTAAATCATTGTCTCCATTCCATCCAGAATTATTTCCAAAACTTTGAATTCCTGTAAATGAACCAGGAGAATTGGCAGCATCTCCAAAAGTAAGAAGAATTCCTTCGCTTATTTCGAATCCAGAACTATTGGCATTTACATATCCATAACTTTTTATTCCGCCAGAATTGTAACCCGTTACTGAAACATTAGATACAGATAAACAAGTGTTATTGGTGCCAATAAGCTTATCAACTAAGTCATTTGCCGTAAAAGAAGTGTTTACATTAATGTATTGAGCATTAATGAACGTGATGAATAGTAATAATATGAAACTAAGATTCTTAGACGAATTCATTTTTATAAAATGGACAGCAAATTTACTTTATTATTATCAATAATGCATAAAAAAACTCTGTAAGAATTTCTTACAGAGTTTTTTATGAGTTAAGTATTTAAAAAGATTAAGAAAGAGCAACTCTCTTGAATCCTGTTACTTTTAAATCACCGTTTACAGATTTTACGAAATCAGCAACAGACATACCTCCATCTTTAATGAAAGCTTGGTGTACTAAAGTGTTTTCTTTGTAGAATTTCTGCATTTTTCCTTTAAGGATATTGTCAATAATGTTTGCAGGTTTTCCTTCTTTAGTTAAGATATCTCTTTCGATTTCTAATTCTCTATCAATAACTTCTTGAGAAACTTGAGTCTCGTCTAAAGCAATTGGGTTCATAGCAGCAACTTGCATTGCTACAGATTTAGCAGCATCTTCTGCACCTTCTACATTAGCAGAAAGAGAAGTAAGAGTAGCGATTTTATTACCAGCGTGGATGTAAGAACCTACGAAATCACCTGCTAATTTTTCAAAAGCACCGATTTCAATTTTCTCACCGATTACTCCTGTTTGTTCAATTAATTTTTCAGCAACTGAAATACCATTATAGTCAGAAGCTAAGAAATCTTCTTTAGAGTCAAAATTAAGCGCTCTTTCAGCGAAATCATGAGCTAATTTTACGAAGCTTTCGTTTTTAGCAACGAAGTCAGTTTCGCAGTTTAATGCGATTACAACACCTGCAGTGTGGTCAGCATTTACTTTTGCAATTACAGCTCCTTCTGTAGATTCTCTATCTGCTCTGTTAGCAGCTACTTTTTGTCCTTTTTTTCTAAGGATTTCGATAGCTTTTTCAAAATCTCCTTCAGCTTCTGTTAAAGCTTTTTTGCAGTCCATCATTCCTGCTCCTGTTGTGTTTCTTAGTTTAGCTACGTCTGCAGCAACTGGTGTATACATAATTGAAATTTTTTGTTTATTTATTTGGTAAATTTTTAGATTTGCAAAGATATGAAATTTCGTGTAAACTAAAAAGAGGGTTTTTGCGTTATATTTCTAAAAATAATTGATAATAAACTGAAATGAAAAACAAACTTTTACTTCTTATTTTGCTAGTCTTTTCCACCTTTTTGTTTTCGCAAACTTCTCAGGAATTAGACAAAGCAATGCTGAGTAAAGACCCTAAAGTGATTGCAGAATTTATTAAAAAATATCCTAATAATAAAAACACTGCTTTTCTACAGAGAAAGCTAAACAGTATGACTGGGAGTGGAAATGCAGCCGCTAAACCGAGTATACAACCGCTGAATACCGAGAAATTAGAAAAACAAGTAGAAAAAAGTGAGGCAAAAGGAGAACCAGATGCTAAAGCAAAACGTACTGCCGAAGTTCTTACGCAATTATTTAATAATGACCCCAATAAAAAAGATGCTTACGTTTTGATTAGAAATAAATCTGAGTGTAACCTCATTGTAAAATTCGAAGGAAAAAAATTCTATAATCTAGATGTTCCTAAAATGGGTGAAAATTATATTCTGGTGCAGAAAGGAACGTACAGAATTACCACGATGATTTGTAATGCGCAATACGCATCGGTTAAAAATATAACACAAGATTTAGAAATCAACTTGAATGCAGCAAAAAAAGTCAGAAAATAATTTCTGACTTTTTTAATTTAAAATTTTTTAGAAAAGTTAACCTACAAATTTACCCATTGCAATAAATTTCTCTTGTCTGTGATTTACTAATTCATCACCAGTGAAATTTTTGAGAGATTTAATATTGGTTAAAATATTTTTCTTCACATTATTATAAGCTATTTGAGGGTCATAATGAGCTCCACCAAGTGGTTCTTCTATAATACCATCTATGATTTTTTCTTTTAGCATATCTTGTGGAGTAAGTTTTAATGCATTGGCAGCAGTTTCTTTGTGCTCCCAGCTTCTCCATAAAATAGAAGAGCAACTTTCTGGTGAAATTACAGAATACCAAGTATTTTCTAGCATGTATACCTTGTTTCCTACACCAATTCCTAAAGCCCCACCAGAAGCACCTTCTCCAATGATAATGGTGATAATAGGAGTTTTCATTTGGCACATTTCATAGATGTTTCTAGCAATGGCTTCACCTTGACCTCTTTCTTCGGCTTCTAAACCAGGATAAGCTCCAGGAGTGTCAATAAAAGTAACAACAGGAATTCTGAATTTTTCTGCCAATTTCATTAATCTAAGCGCTTTTCTGTAACCTTCAGGATTACTCATCCCGAATCTTCTGCGCTGTCTTTCCTTGGTAGTTCTTCCTTTTTGAGTTCCGATAATCATTACACTTTGACCGTCTATTTTTGCAAGACCACCTACCATTGCAGGATCATCAGCAAAATTTCTATCACCGTGTAATTCTACAAAACTATCTTTGTCTACAATTCCATTAATAAAATCTAATGTGTACGGTCTGTCTGGATGACGTGATAGTTGAACTCTTTGCCAAGGCGTAAGATTTCCGTAGATTTCTTTCTTTTTTTCGATGATTTTGTCTTCAATTTGGCTACAAGCCAATTTCATATCTACACCGCTTTCTTCACCAACTAAAGAACAAGTTTGGTATTGTTCCATTAACTCCTTAATTGGTAATTCAAAATCTAAATATTCCATTTTTGTTTAGAATTAATCCTCCAAATGTAGTAAAATTTCTTGTTTGAAAGAATTATTTTATTTTTTCTATGGCTAATTTTAGCCTTGTTAAACTTTCTTCTTTGCCCAAAATTTCTAATAAATCTGGCACGTCTGGTCCTTTTAATTCCCCTACTAGAGCGAGTCTAAGTGGCATCATAATTTTTCCAAAACCTAAACCTTTTTCTTCTACAAAATGATGAATTTCTTCCTTCAAAATTTCGGATTTAAATTCTGTAGTGTTTAATTTTTCAGAAAGTTCTGTCATGATGGAAGCCGTTTCTTCGTTCCAAGCTTTTTTCACTGCTTTTTCATCGTATGCAGCAGGTGCTTCAAAGAAAAATTTTCCTTGAGTATAAATATCTTTCACGAAAGTGGCTCTTTCTTTCATTAAGCCAATGATTTTTAATAAAGTTTCGTCTGAAAGATTGATGTTTTTGGTTTCTTCTAAATTTTTAAAACTTTCTAAAAGCTCTTCATTAGACTGTTTTTGAAGATATTGATGATTAAACCATTCTGCTTTTTCTTTAGAAAATCTTGCGCCTGCTTTGTGTACTTTATGCAAATCAAATTCAGCAGCCATTTCTTCTAGACTTAAAATTTCTTTATCATCTGAAGGAGACCAACCTAGGAGAGCTAAGAAATTTACAAAAGCTTCAGGTAAATAACCTTCTTCTTTATAACCTTTATACGTTTCGCCAGTTGCTTCGTCATAGAAATTCATCGGGAAAACTGGAAATCCAAATTTTGCGCCGTCTCTTTTGCTTAATTTTCCTTTTCCTTCTGGTTTTAGAATTAGAGAAAGATGGGCAAATTCTGGAGCGCTCCAACCCATTGCTTCATATAATAAAACGTGTAAAGGCATTGAAGGAAGCCATTCTTCACCACGGATTACGTGTGTGATTTCCATTTCGTGGTCGTCTATAATATTGGCGAAATGATAAGTTGGCATTCCATCATTTTTTACCAAAACTTTATCGTCTAAAGTATTGGTGTTTACAGAAGATTTTCCTCTGATGATGTCTTCTAAATTTACAATTCTATCAATCGGCATTTTAAATCTTACCACATAAGGAACGTTTTGATTGATGAGTTCCTGAGTTTCTTGTTCAGAAAGTGTAAGACTATTTCTCATGCTATTTCTGGTGAAGTTATTGTATGAAAAAACTTCGCCTTTTGCTTCGTATTCTGCTCTTACTTTTTCTAATTCTTCAGGAGTGTCAAAAGCGATGTACGCATGATCTGTTTTCAGGATTTCTGCGGTGTATTTGTCGTAAATATCTCTTCTTTCTGATTGTCTATAAGGTCCATAATTTCCTCCGTGAATAGGGGATTCATCTGGAATAATGCCGCACCATTCTAGAGCTTTCATAATGTATTCTTCTGCACCTTCTACATATCTTGCTGTATCTGTATCTTCTATTCTCAGCACGAAATCTCCGCCTTGATTTTTAGCAAAAAGATAATCATATAACGCTGTTCTTACTCCACCTAAATGTAAAGGTCCAGTCGGACTTGGTGCAAAACGCACTCTTACTTTGCTCATTTTTTAGAAATTTTAAGTTGCAAATTTACGATTTTTATAGTTTTCTGATTATTATACAGCACCTAAAATTTTTATTTCTTAATTTTGCGTTCTAATTTAAATTTAAAAGTATGCTAGAAATTGGAGAAAGACCTTGGGGGAAATATTTTGTATTGCAAGATGAGCCTAATTTTAAATTAAAGCGAATAGAAGTTTTGCCAAATCAAAGACTTTCTTATCAATACCATCATCATCGTCAAGAATTTTGGACAATAGTAGAAGGAGAGGCGGTAGTAGTATTAGATGGGGAAGAAAATTTCTTACAATATGGGCAGAGTATTTTTATTCCTCAAGGAGCTAAACATAGAATTGAGAATCGCAGTGATAAAGTTTTAGTTTTTGTAGAAGTACAAACTGGAACTTATTTTGGAGAAGATGATATCGTAAGAATAGAAGACGATTACGAAAGAAATTAAAATAGAAAATCCCGAAAATACTCGGGATTTTTTTATTTTTTATAATTCAAGATTACTTTTTCTATAATAGCTACACATTCTAAAAGTTGTTCTTTGGTAATTACCAATGGTGGAGCTAGTCTTATAATATTACCATGAGTAGGTTTGGCTAATAAACCATTTTCTGCAAATTGCAAACAAAGATTCCATGCAGTAGGTGATTCTGGAGTATCATTCACCAAAATAGCATTCAATAAGCCTTTTCCTCTTACGTGATAAATCAAATCTGTCTTAGCAATAATTTTTTGAATTTCTGCACGGAAAAATTTCCCTAATTCTTCTGCTCTTTCTGATAGTTTTTCTTCTTCTACTACATCTAAAGCCGCTACTGCTACTGCACATGCTAATGGATTTCCGCCAAAAGTAGAACCATGCTGACCAGGATGGATAACCTGCATAATTTGATCATTTGCTAAAACAGCAGAAACTGGATACATGCCTCCAGAAAGTGCTTTTCCTAAGATAAGAATATCTGGTTGTACATTTTCATGGTGACAAGCAATTAATTTTCCTGTTCTTGCAATCCCTGTTTGAACTTCGTCTGCAATGAAAAGAACATTATGTTTTTTACATAATTCTGAAGCATTTTTTAAATATCCTTCATCTGGAACATATACACCAGCTTCACCTTGAATAGGCTCTACTAAAAATGCGGCGATGTGTTCTGCTTCATCTTCTAAAACCTTTGATAATGCTTCAATATCGTTGTACGGAATTCTTAAAAATCCGGGTGTAAAAGGTCCGTAATTATTGTGTGCATCTTTGTCATTAGAAAAAGAAACGATGGTGGTAGTTCTTCCGTGGAAGTTATTTTCACAAACGATTATTTTAGCATAACCATCTTTAATTCCTTTAACTTCGTAACTCCATTTTCTAGCAAGTTTAATGGCTGTTTCTACTGCTTCTGCACCAGAATTCATGGGGAGAACTTTGTCAAACCCAAAAAGAGAAGTGATTTTTTTCTCGTATTCTCCTAAGTTTGAATTGTAGAACGCTCTAGAGGTAAGAGAAAGTTTCTGAGCTTGGTCTGTAAGTGCTTTTACAATTTTTGGGTGAGAATGTCCTTGATTTACAGCAGAATATGCCGATAGAAAATCAAAATATTGTTTCCCTTCCACATCCCAAACATATACACCTTCTCCTTTATCTAATACAACAGGAAGCGGATGATAGTTGTGAGCACCATGTTTATCTTCTAAATCTATATAGTATTGAGCGTTTTTTGTAGACATAAATGTATTATTGAATTTTTACAAATTTACATTTTAATTTTAGAATTTTTCAATAAAAAAAGTTGCCTTTTTCAAGACAACTTTAGAATGTATTTGGTTACATTTTATACAATATTATCATATGATTTATCCATTACGAAATCTTCCATAAATTTAGTGGTGTAGTTTCCTGCAAGATAATCAGGATGCTCCATCAATTGTCTGTGGAAAGGAATAGTCGTTTTAATTCCTGCGATATAGAATTCTTCTAATGCACGTTTCATTTTTGCAATTGCTTCTTCTCTAGTTTGTGCTGTAGTAATAATTTTAGCAATCATAGAGTCGTAGTTAGAAGGAATGGTATATCCTTTGTAAACGTGAGTATCTACTCTCACTCCGTGACCTCCAGGAATATTTAATTCAGTAATTTTTCCAGGACTCGGACGGAAATCATTAAAAGGATCTTCAGCATTAATTCTACATTCTATAGAGTGTAATTTTGGATAGTAATTTTTACCAGAAATTGGTTGACCAGCCGCTAATAAAATTTGCTCTCTAATCAAGTCAAAATCAACTACTTGTTCAGTAATTGGGTGCTCTACCTGAATTCTGGTATTCATTTCCATGAAATAGAAATTTCTATGTTTGTCTACTAAGAATTCTATAGTTCCTACACCTTCATAACCAATATATTCTGCAGCTTTTACAGCAGCTTCTCCCATTTTTTCTCTCAATTCTTCAGTCATGAATGGAGATGGAGTTTCTTCAGTTAGTTTTTGGTTTCTTCTCTGAACAGAGCAATCTCTTTCTGAAAGGTGACATGCTTTACCATATTGGTCTCCAGCAATTTGAATTTCGATATGTCTAGGTTCTTCAATAAGTTTTTCCATATACATACCTCCATTTCCGAAAGCTGCAGTGGCTTCTTGTACAGCAGAATCCCATAAATCTCTTAGATTTTCTGCTTTCCAAACAGCACGCATACCTTTTCCACCACCACCAGCTGTAGCTTTAATCATTACAGGATAGCCAATTTCTTCGGCTAATTTAGCAGCGGTTTCATAGTTGGGAACTAAGCCATCAGAACCAGGAACGCAAGGGACACCAGCTTCTTTCATGGTAGATTTAGCCGTAGCTTTGTCTCCCATTTTTTCTATTTGCTCTGGAGTAGCACCAATGAATTTTATTCCATTTTTTTGACAAATTCTTGAGAAATTTGCATTCTCGGATAAGAATCCGTAACCAGGATGGATAGCATCTGCATTGGTAATTTCTGCTGCAGCAATGATATTAGAAATTTTAAGATAAGAATCTTTACTTACAGGTGGTCCTATACAAACAGCTTCGTCTGCGAATCTCACATGCAAGCTGTCTTTGTCTGCAGTAGAGTAAACTGCTACCGTTTTGATTCCCATCTCTTTACAAGTACGAAGAATCCTCATAGCAATCTCTCCACGATTGGCAATTAATATTTTTTTGAACATCTTTTTAGAAATTTTAAATTTTAAATTTTTGAATTTTAAATTATTTTAAAATGAAAAAGATTCACTTAAAATCTATAATTTATAATTTAAAATTACTTATGATGGGTCTACTAAGAATAATGGTTGGTCATATTCTACAGGAGAAGCGTCATCTACTAAAATTTTAACAATTTTACCAGAAACTTCTGCTTCAATCTGGTTGAATAATTTCATTGCTTCGATTACACAAACCACTGTGTCATTTTTTACTTCACTACCTACATTTACGAATACATCTTTGTCTGGAGATGGTTTTCTATAGAAAGTACCAATCATAGGAGACTTAATGGTGATGTATTTGCTGTCATCGGAAGTTGATTCAGTTTTTGTTTCGGCAGCAGGTGCAGCAGCAGAAGCGGCAACTGGAACAGCAGGAGCTTGATAAGCTACAGGTTGAGGTACATAACTTACTGCTTCACTACCAGCAAGTGGAGTTTTTATGTTTATTTCGAAATCTTTTGTTTTGTATTTCACTTCAGAAACACCAGCTTTTGCTACGAATCTTATAAGATTTAATAATTCTTTAGAGTCCATATATATAATTTTTTACGGCTTCAAATATAGTAATAAAACAACAAAAAACCATTCAATTTTTTATATAAATAGAATGGTTTTTTTATCGAAAAGAAAAAAGCTACGCTTTTTCTTAATTAGTCTTCAGTAGTTTCTACTTGTTTCTCTAATACTACTTTTCCTCTGTAGTATAGTTTTCCTTCATGCCAATGTGCTCTGTGATACAAGTGTAATTCACCTGTAGTTGCATCTTTTGCTAATTGAGGAACCACAGCTTTGTAGTGAGTTCTTCTTTTATCTCTTCTAGTAGATGACTGTCTTCTTTTAGGATGTGCCATTTTGTAATTCTTTAAACTTTATGTAAGATTTCTATTTTTTGTCTTTTAATTTTTTCAAAGCTTCCCAACGAGGGTCTATTTCGTGGGTTTCTTCTTCTTCAATTTCTTTGGGACTGAATTTTTCGATGAGTTCAAAATCTTCTTCTTTTGCATTAGGAGAGATTTTTTTCATAGGGATAGACAATATTACTGCTTCGTAAATTGCCTGAGAAATGTTAAAAGCACTATCTCCTTGTGGGATGGTAATTACTTCTTCATTACTATCATCATATTCTTCTCCGAATTTTACCAAGAATTTTATTTCGTTTTCTATAGGATGAGTAAATGTTTCGCTGGTGATGTCACAAACTAAATTTACTGTTCCATGGATTTTAATCAGGAAATCTAAAAAGGTAGAGTGCTTTTCTAATAGTACATCTACGTCTATTTTAGCGCCTGAAAACTCTTGTTCAGTCTCGAATAAATCAAAGAACGCTTGTTCTACTTCAAATTTAAATTCGTGCTTTCCAGTCTTAAGCCCTGAAAATGCTACGTCATAATTTCTAAATTTGTCCATAAAAAATGGTGTGCAAAAATAAGTTAATTTTTTTAAATAACAAAAGTTTTATTCATTTTCTTCTGGTAAATCTTCATCTATACCATTGTCATGAGCTAAAACTCTTGGTTTCAAGCGGTTTTCTATGAGGTCTTGATACTCATTTCTATTTTTAAAAATTTTAATCGCTGTAAAAATAGCCTCAGAAAAAGATTGCTCATCTGCTAAATTTTTACCTGCAATGTCATACGCTACACCATGATCTGGCGAAGTTCTGATGAAAGGTAGTCCAGCCGTGTAATTTACACCTTCTTCATAAGCTAATGTTTTAAAAGGAGCTAACCCTTGGTCATGATACATTGCCAAAACAGCATCAAATGAACTGTATTTCTCTGGTTGGAAGAAGCTGTCTGCAGGGAAAGAGCCAAAAGCTAAAATTCCTTCATTAAATAATTCTTTGATAGCAGGTTCTATAATTTCTATCTCTTCTTTGCCAATTGCACCGCCGTCTCCAGCATGAGGATTAAGTCCTAGAATAGCAATTTTTGGTTTTTGGATGCAGAAATCTTCAATCAATGACTGGTTAAGAACTCTTACTTGTTCTTTTATTTTTTGTTTAGAAATATTTTTAGAAATTTCTGAAACAGGAATGTGATGCGTAGAAACTGCAACTTTTAATTTTTCGGTTACTAGGAACATCAGTCCTTTTTTGCCGAATTTTTCTTCAAAATAACCAGTATGACCAGCATGTTTGAAGCCTTGCTTCATCATCTCGTCTTTATTGATTGGTGCGGTTACCAAAACATCTATTTCGCCTTTCATTAAAGCATCTGTAGCGGCTTCTAGAGAATCTATAGCCATTTTAGTGGATTCTTCGGTGGGTGTCCCGAAGTCTACATTCACATTGTCTTTCCAGAGATTTACAATGTTGAGTTTTCCATTAGCGGCTTCTTTGGCAGTTTGTACATAATTAAAAGTGGTGTTAATCTTAAACACATTTTTTTGGTAAGAAAATAATTTTCCCGACCCGAAAATTACTGGCGTGAAAAAGTCAGTAATGTTTTTGTCTTTCAGTGCCTTTAGGATAATTTCCACGCCTATTCCGTTAAAATCGCCTACTGAAATTCCTACCTTAATTTTGTGGTGTTTAGAACTCATTTTTAATTATCTTTGAATTTTAAAATAGATTGTCACAAATTTAGTGATTTTTAATTTATAAATCTTTAATCTAATATTTTTAAACTTTAACTTATATAAACAAAATATGTTTACAGGAATAATTGAAGCGACAGGAAAAGTAGAAAAATTGGAAAAACAAGGGACTAATGTTGTCTTTACTTTTAGTGGTCCTTTTACACAAGAACTTAAAGTAGACCAGAGTTTAGCGCATAATGGTTGTTGTCTTACTGTAGAATCAATAGATGGTGATTTGTACACGGTTACAGCGATTAATGAAACGCTAGAAAAAACCAATTTGGGCGAATTGAAAGTAGGAAGCATAGTAAACTTAGAGCGTTGTATGAAAATGGATGGCAGGTTAGATGGTCATATTGTACAAGGTCATGTAGATAAAACTGGCTCAATTGTTGCTATCGAAAATATTAACGGAAGTTATTATCTAACATTCACTTACGAAGAAGATGGTTCTTTTACCACAGTTCCGCAAGGTTCTATTACTGTAAATGGAATTAGTTTGACTGTTGCTGATAGCAAAGAAAATCAGTTTTCTGTGGCGATAATTCCGTACACTTGGGAACATACCAATATGAATACTTTAAAAGTGGGAGACCGTGTAAATTTAGAATTCGATATTATTGGAAAATATGTAGCCAAGCTTATGAAGAGATAAAAGATGGCATTACATAGCTATAGCTTAAGAACTAAAATTTTTATAGGATTTATGGTAGTCTGTTTTTTCAGTATCATAGGTTCTACAGCTATGTCTTATCTTATCATCAAAAAATCTACAGATGAACAGAGCGTTACAGAAATGCAAAATAAGTTTGAAGCATTAATGAAAACGCTAGATTACGCAGTAAGCCATACTAATATTACTCAAGATAAGGATTTAGTCAATATTCTCCAAAACGAAATTTACGAGATTTCGGATATCAATAAACATGATGTAATTCTTTATGATTTACAAGGTAATTATTTAGTTTCGAATAAGGAACTGAATCTTGTAGCGCAGAAAAAAATTCCTCATGAAACGTTAATGAATGTTTTGGAGTCTGACAAAAGAGTAGATGTACAAGAATACGATCAAAAAGTGGGCAGTAATGTCACCTCTTCTTATATGATTCTTAGGAATAACATGTTAGAGCCTATTGCGATTGTGTATTTCCCTTTTTATCACAATGATAATATTTATGCAGGTGCATTTAATAAATATGTTCAGTACATTATTTTGGTCAATCTTTTCCTCATTTTGTTGAGTATTTGGCTAAGTTGGGTAATTTCTAAAAATTTGACCAAAACGATTACAAGAATTTCTGAGCTCATTACCAGAACTACGCTTTTTGGTAGAGAAATGAAGCCGATTAAGTATTTTCAAAATGATGAATTAAGTGGTTTGGTAAAATCTTATAACAAAATGATTTACCAAATTGAAGATCAAAAAATGCTTTTGGCTAATAAAGAAAGAGAAGAAGCATGGAGAGAAATGGCGAAACAAGTTGCCCACGAAGTAAAAAACCCACTCACTCCAATGAAGTTGCTTATTCAGAATTTTGAAAGAAAATTTGATAAAAATGACCCAGAAATTGATCAAAAAGTCAGAAATCTAAGTCGAAGTTTGGTAGACCAAATCGATTTAGTAGCTACTGTAGCAAGTGCTTTTTCAGAATTTGCCAAGTTGCCGCCAAAAAATGATGAATCTTTTAATTTGAAAGAAGAATTAGAAAATTTGGTAAGAGTTTTCAATGATGATGGTAATATTTATTTCCATGCGAATAAAGATATGATGCCGGTGAGAATGGATAGAATTTATCTTTCTAGGATTTTCACCAATATGATTACCAATGCAAAACAAGCAGTTTCTGAACAAAGAAAATCCATCATCAATATAGATGCAGAACTTTTCAATAAGAAAATCATCATCGTTATAGAAGACAACGGAATTGGTATTCCTAAAGATAAATTAGAGCAAATCTTCGAGCCTAATTTTACGACCAAAAATTCTGGAATGGGACTCGGTTTAACCATGGTCAAAAAAATGATAGAAGAGTATAAAGGCGATATTTCTGTGAAATCCGAAGAAGGAAAAGGAACCAAATTCACGATTATTCTTCCAACAAACGTTTAACTTTTTTACTTTTCTCATTTACTATATTCCTTTAAAATGAAACCTTTTCGATTTCAAAAATTTGATATTTTACAGCATAAAAATGTTTTCCGAGTAGGAACAGACGGTGTTTTGCTTGGAGCTTTGTGTCAAGTTGAAAACGCTCAGAAAATCTTGGAAGTTGGAACGGGAACAGGTTTGATTTCTCTAATGCTCGCTCAGCGAAATGCAAATGCTGAAATCACAGCTTTAGATTTAAATGAAGATGCGGTGAAATTGGCTCAAGAAAATTTTAAAAATTCTCCGTTTTCCGAGAGGTTGCAAGTTTTTCATCAAGATTTTAAAACTTTTGAATCGCAAAAAGAATATGATTTTGTGGTTTGTAATCCACCTTTTTTTGAGGAAAATAATTCTGTGAAAGATATTTTAGCGAGACAACAAGTAGAACTTACTTTTAGAAATTTAATACAAAAAACAGCTAGGGTTTTATCTTCACGAGGTATTTTTTCGGTAATTATTCCTTCGGAGTCTGCACAAGAATTTGAAAACTTAGCTGAATATTTTGATTTATATTTGGTAAGAAAAGTAAATATTTTCGGTATTGAAAACGGTGTTTTAAAACGAAATGTTTTAGAATTTTCTAAGAAAAAATCAGCATTGGAAACTCTTGATTTTACGATAGAAAAAAGTCCGAGAAAATACTCGGACCAATATTTAGAACTCACCAAAGAGTTTCACGTTTTTGGAAAATAAGATTTATTCAAAAAGTTCTACGGTGTTCATCACCTTAACTCCGCCATCTTCACATTTAATCGCTTCTCCAGGGAAATTTTGAATCATGTGATAATCGTGAGTCGCCATCAGAACCGCACAATTTCTTTCTACAGATACTTTTTTCAATAAATTCATAATATCGTTAGAAGTTTCAGGGTCTAGGTTTCCTGTAGGTTCGTCTGCAAGAATCAATTCTGGATGATTTAGTAAAGCTCTTGCAATAGCAATACGCTGTTGTTCACCGCCAGAAAGTTCGTGAGGCATTTTGTGTTTTTTCGTTTTCATGTCTACACTGTCTAGAACCTCGTTTATTCTGTCGTCCATCAGATTTTTATCCTTCCAACCAGTAGCTTCTAGTACGAAGCGCAGGTTTCTTTCTACACTTCTATCCGTCAATAATTGAAAATCTTGAAAAACAATACCTAATCTTCTTCTAAGGTTAGGAATATCTGATGCTCTTAATTTCTGTAAATCAAATCCTACTACTTCTCCGTTTCCTTCTTTTAGAGGTAAGTGTCCGTACAAAACTTTTAACAATGAACTCTTTCCAGAGCCTGTTTTACCAATAAGGTAACAGAAAGTACCTCTCTTAATGTGTAAATTCACATGAGATAAAACGGTAAAGTTTTTTTGTACAATTTTCGCGTCTTGCAGCGTAATAATGTCTTCTCCGTAGGTGTTATGATGTGGCATAATGATTATAAATGATGGTTGATTTTTCTTGGTTGATAATAAGGCCTACTTTTTTATCAACTTTCAAAAATAAGGAAAACCTTTTTTTTATCCTAAATTTTAAGGAAATTTTAACAACAAAAAATGCTCGGAAAGTAAATTTCCAAGCATATCTTTTATAATAAAATCAAAAGAAATTATTATCTCTTAGCTCTTGCGTCGCTAATAGTTAATCTCTTTCTGCCTTTTGCTCTTCTAGCAGCTAATACTCTTCTACCATTTGGAGTAGACATTCTTTCTCTGAAACCGTGTTTGTTTCTTTTCTTTCTTTCTGATGGCTGGAATGTTCTTTTCATTACTTCAATTTATAATGGGTCCGTAATTATTCTTCTTTTTGAGGTTGCAAAGATATGTTTTTTTTTATTTTCTGCAAATTAATTTTAGAAATAATTAAGTTTTTTTTTGAGTAAATGGAATAAAACTTTTATCAATGACTATTTTCAAGCGATTTTAATGATTGAACTTCTTTAAATTCTGTCTAATATGATTCTGAAAATCATTTTATAAATGTTGAGCGTTCAAACATCATCTTTGAGGTTTCGGGATTTTGAAGTAAAAAAATTATCTTTGCATCATAAATTTTTACAATGTTTACAGAAAACCAACTTACAGAAATCAAAAGCCTTTTGCAACCGAATAAAAATGTAGTGATTATCACGCATTACAATCCAGATGGTGATGCAATTGGGAGTAGTCTTGGTTTAAAACATTTTCTTAAAAATTTAGGAGTTGATGCTACGGTAATTGTTCCGAATGATTTCCCGAAATTTCTAAAATGGATGCCCGAAGCGAAAAAAATAGTCATCGCAGAGTACAAACGTAAAATTGCTGGCGAAGCGATTTATCATGCAGATGTAATTTTTTGTTTAGATTTTAATGCTCCTTCTAGAATTGGAATGTTGGGAGATTGGCTCACAAAATCTTGGGCGAAAAAAATCTTGATAGACCATCATCAGCAACCAGAACATTTCGATTTTGTGTATTCTAATACCAGTATTCCTGCAACTTGTCAAATGGTGTATCATTTCATTGAAGCTTTGGGAAAAGAGGATTTGGTAAATCAAGACGTGGCAGAATGTCTTTACACAGGAATTATGACCGATACAGGTGGTTTCCGTTTTCGTTCTACTTCTTCAGATACGCACAGAATTGTAGCGAATTTAATAGAAAAAGGTGCTGATCCTTCTATGATTACGTCTAACACCTGGGATACCAATACGGTTTCAAGATTACATCTTTTGTCGTTGATTTTAGGAAGAATAGAATTGGTAAAAGATGGAAAAGTGGCGATTCTTCATTTAAAACGTGACGAATTAAAAGAATTTGGTTTCGAAAAAGGAGATACAGAAGGTTTTGTAAACTACGGATTAAGTATTGCGGGAACTAAAATGTCTGCTTTTTTCATGGAAGATTTATATGAAGATTTCATCAAAATTTCTTTCCGAAGCAAAGACGATGTAGATACCAACGCGTTTGCACGAGCGCATTTTCACGGTGGTGGACATATTAATGCATCTGGAGGTAAATATTTTAAAAATATCCACGAAACGATTGAAGATTTTAAATCGAAGATTGAGAATGAAGATTTTTAAACAATTTTTCGCAGAGTTAAAAGAATATTTACAACAATGGTTTAGTGCGGAAAGGGAACTTTGGTTAGCTAGAGTTGCTGGATTTGTAAGTTTTATTTTAATTTTTATTTTCTTAATTTTTGTTTGGAAAGATCATCAACCAAGTTTTATTAAAAATTTGCCTAAAACGATCAATAGATTGATACGATATCTTGTTTTAGTTCTAGTCTTTTTATTGAACTTTTATATTGTTTTTTGGATTTTGAATTTTTTTTTCTTGAGGAAAAAATGAAAAAAGTTGATTAATTATTTGTTTGTTTGTTTGTTATATTTGTAATTAATCAACAAAAACAATAATTATGAAATTCATTAAAATTTCTCTTCTTTTATTTTCCTCTTTTCTATTTTCTCAATCTAAAGATTTAAACCAGAAATTTAAAATTGAAATAGGGTTTCAAGGCTTAAATTTTGGCTATGAGAAACCTGTTTCTAATAAACTTTTGTTAGATTTTAATGCTGGAGTTGGAGGCGTAGTAGAAATTCCTGAAGGTAGTAGTATTAATTATCAAATGGGAGTTACTGCATCTGAAACTTATCTTTCGCCTTTTTTAAGAGCACAACTGCGTTATTATTTTAATAGAGATAAGAGAGAAGAAAGAGGACATTCACTACTGAATAATACAGGTTCTTTTATAGGGTTTCAATCGAAAATGGTTTTTAACAAAAATGTGGATGATGTTTTAACTAATGACATTTATTTTGGACAACAACTGCCTTTAGGGAAACATTGGATTTACAGATATCATGTTGGTTTGGGATTAGGATTTAATCTGGCACAAGGATTTGGAGTAATTTATCCTACTATCGGTAGTAGTTTTGGATATAGCTTCTAAAAATTTCATCACGAATGCATAAATATTTATAATTGAATTCGTGCATTCGTGGCGGATTTTAGAAATCCTAGGCAATTGCACACCAATTAAAGGATTTACTCCGCGTTTTCCGCCAAAAGCACTTTCCATAATGACTTTTCCTGCGTGTTCTTCGGTGATTTTCTAAGTTACAAGCCAGTTTGGTGATTATTTCTTCGATACTTTGTATCGTTTATGGCGGAAAAGTGGTGGTTGAAAATTTAGGGTTGCTTTAATATTTAGAGTAAAAAATGTTTCGGCAAATTATGCAACAACTCCGTATTGATAATTTCTGCACAGATCGTTGGCTTTTCCCAATGTCCGTTGTGTCCGCAATCAAGAACATAAGTTTTGATATTGGTCTTTTCTGGAATAGTTTTGAGAAGATTTTCGGTTTTTACAGCATTGTCATATTTCCCAGCAATGATGAGAATTTTTGCGTCTAAATTTTCTAAAATTTCAGTTCGGTCTGGTCTTTCAGCCATTCCTAATTGAGCTGCTTTTACGCCTTCTTTATTGGTAGATTTTGCTATATTTTTCGCCAATTCTATTTTGCCTTCTAAAATATCTTTTTCATTATTGCTAAAAAGATTGGGAATAGAAGTTTTGACGAAAGTTTCAAAATTTTCATCAATTACGGCAATACTTCTTGTTCGGATTGCTTTTTTCTCTTCATCATCTGCAACTGTAGTCGAGAAAAATAAAGTCATGCTTTCTAAAATTTCAGGAAAATTTTCTGCAAAAGCCAGAGAAACATAACCTCCCAAAGAATGTCCTAGCAAATTGATTTTCTCTAATTTTAGAGCATCAATTACTTCTTTTACTTTTTCTGCCATCAATTCTACGGTGTGTATTTCTTGATAAACTTTAGATTTTCCATGTCCAGGTAAATCTATTTTAATCAATGTGAAATCTTTAGAAAGATGAGCTTCCATTTCTTCCCAAATGGTTGTGTTTTCCATAAAACCATGAAGTAAAACCAATGGTTTTTTGCCGTTTCCTGAAATTTCGTGATGTAGCATAATTTTTAATTTTTTAGATGAGAGATTTGAGATACGAGATTTGAGATACGAGATTAAAGATTTCAAATTTTTCAACCTTTACCTTTGCCTTTACCTTTACAATTACCTTTACCTTTACCTTTACCTTTACCTCAACTTATTTCCAAATATCGATATAATCTACAAAACCTTGAGCGTTTATTTTCTGTTGAAGTCTAAAGAATTCTCCTTTTCCTTCATCTCTGAATGTATTGCTGTTGCTCTTAGATTCTGTTTTACCATTGATGGTTTGTGTAATTTTTCCGTAGAAATTAATGTGTTTTGGCGATACTCTATCAGCTTTTCCATCTATGATGAGGATGTTTTTTCCAGATTTTGCATTTCCTTTTACTTCGTAACCATCACTCATAATTTTCGTAAAATTCACGGTTCCAGTTAATGAAACGCCATCATCAGATACGAAAGTAAGTTTATGTTTTCCGCTTAAATCACTGTAATTATTTTTGTTGTTCAATGCTCTGATGCTGTCATTGTATTTCATTCTCACCGCATTGATGGAATCAATAATCTTCGTGCTGTCTATATTTTTAGCATTATTTTCTCCGGTTTTATTGCACGAGAAAGCGATGAGAATCAAAGGAATAAAAAATAGTTTCTTCATGGTTATCGAATTAATTTGTATTGATTGAAAACAAATTTAACCAAACTTTTTATTCTTTCGATACTTACTTCAAAAATTCTAAAACAGCGTAAAGTGAAATGCTAGAAATGAAAATCCAAAGAATAATTCCTAAAAGGAGAGGCTTAATACCTATATTTTTGAGATTTTGTAAAGATAATCCTGCTCCAATTAAGAAAAGAGCAACCTTGAGTGTGTCTCTGGAAATTTCAGAAATGATAGAATTGAAATTTTGTAAAAAAGGAAGATAAGTTCCTGCTAAAATCGCTAAAACAAAGAAACCAATGAAATAAGGAATCTTAATTTTTCCTTCACTTTTGGTAAAAATAGAAATAAGAAAAGCCAACGGAATAATCCATAAAGCTCTTGCTAATTTTACGGTGGTGGCAATTTGTAAAGCTTCGTTACCGTATTTACTTGCAGCGCCAACTACAGAACTTGTATCGTGAATAGCGATAGCACTCCAAATTCCAAACTGATTTTGAGTTAAATTAAAAAAATGCCCAATTTCTGGGAAAATAAACAGTGCGACAGCATTTAAAACAAAGACAATTCCTAAAGCTACAGAAGTTTGTTTGCTGTTGGCTTTTAAAATGGGTGCAACTGCTGCGATGGCGCTTCCTCCACAGATTGCGGTTCCTGCGGAAATGAGTTGAGCAATGGTTTTGTCAATTTTTAAAATTTTGGCTAATAATAAACCGAAAATCATGACCAGAGCAATCGTAGAAACGGTGAAAAGAAAACCTTGGCTTCCTGCTTCTATTGCGGTATTCAGATTAATTCCGAAACCTAATCCTATAATAGAATACTGCAATAATTTTTTGACAAAAGTATCTGTCTCTAGAACTTTCCCGAATGTATTCACAAAAAGAATTCCGAATAATAAAGCAATTGGCGGAGAAACAAGTGGTGAAAAAGATAAAACAGCTAGTGCTAAAAAGAGAATTTGAAGAAGTAATTTTTTTTTGAGCATGTTCTTTCTGAATTATCGAACGCGAAATTATTCAAAACCAAAATTTGCTATTGTAACTTTTGTTACATAAGAACTCTCGCTAATGAAATAGTTTTGTAAAAAATAGAAAAAAATGAAAAAGTTAATATCAATATTGAGCTTAGGAGTTTTAGTAATCTTAGGAACGCAGTGTTCTTCTCCTAAACCAGCAGAAAGTAACACTCAAACTGAAGCCCAAAAAGAAGTTTCGATTAAAGAACAAGTTGCAAACGGGGCATTTTTGGTAGATGTAAGAACTCCACAAGAATTTGCAGAAGGAAGTGTAAAAGGAGCCGTGAATATTCCGCTTGATGAAGTAGAAAGTAGATTGAATGAATTCAAAGGAAAGCCATCTGTAATTGTTTTTTGTAGAATAGGAAACAGAAGCGGACAAGCGAAAGCGATTCTAGAATATAATGGAATAAAAAATGTAACCAACGGAATCAATACCAAAACGGTAAACGAAGAATTGGCAAAATAAAATGTTCTAAACAATTTACTTATAAAAAAAGCTTTCAAAATTTTGAAAGCTTTTTTATTGATAATGACCCGTCCTAAAATAAGTTTACACCCAATAGACTTATTATGGAAAATCGAGAGAAGACAGTAGAAAAGCGTACACAACAAGATTACACAATGGCTTTTAAATTAGGTATTGTAAGCCGTGTAGAAAAGGGCGAATTCACTTACAAACAGGCACAACAACATTACGGTATCCAAGGTAGAAGCACCGTTTTGGTTTGGCTCAGAAAATATGGTAATTTAGATTGGAGCAAACCCACCATTCATACCATGTTACAATCCAAAGAAACACCCGCCGAAAAGATTAAAAGATTAGAGAAAGAATTAGCTGATGAGAAACTGAAAACCAAAGTTCTCAATATGATGATTGATATCTCCGACAAGCAATACGGCACACAGATCCGAAAAAAGTTTACGCCCAAACAGTCAGACAACTCCAAGAAAAAGGATTGAGTTTATCCAAAATCTGCAGATTGTTTGGGATAAGCAGACAAGCCATTTACCAGCAGCGCCAAAGATTATGTGTTCGGGAAAAAGAATTGGAGAAAGTTAAACAATTCGTTGAGGAGATTCGTTTAGAACAGCCCAGAATAGGAACAAGAAAACTTTATTATTTGCTTAAAAATAAGTTCAAGCTTGAAAAGATAAAAATAGGCAGAGATGCGCTGTTCAATTATTTACGAAGAGAAAACCTGCTTATTTATCCTAAGAAAAGATATACAAGAACAACTTTCTCCAAACACTGGCTCAGAAAACACCCCAACCTTTTGAAAACGACTTGCCTAAAAAGAAAAGAACAGGTATTTGTAAGCGATATCACTTATATAAAAACCAAAACGAATGTCTGTTATTTATCTTTGGTTACGGATGCTTACAGCAGAAAAATAATGGGTTACGAATTAAGTGAAAATATGAATGCTGAAAATGTAGTCAAAGCTCTGAAAATGGCCGTTAAAAACAGAACAACACATCTTCCGCTTATTCATCACTCAGACAGGGGATTGCAATATTGCTCAGAAGTGTATCAGAAAGTACTTGTTGAAAACAAAATAAAACCCTCAATGACAGATGGCTATGATTGTTATCAAAATGCTTTGGCAGAAAGAATAAACGGAATATTGAAGCAGGAATTTTTAATTTATAAATGCAAAAACATTCAGGATTTAAAACAAATGGTTAAAGAAAGTATTTATATTTACAACAACAAAAGACCACATCTTAGTCTGAAGATGAAAACCCCGGAAACAATCCACAAAAAATCCGGAAAATCAATATCTTCCGGATTGGTATTTTAATGTAAAACTTGTAAACCTATTTTAGGATTAGTCATAAAGAATTGATAATTCTATTTCTGTTTTTTATAAAACTCGATTCCACATTCTAAGAATTTTTTGAAATCTTCTTTCGGCATATAACCAGAAACAGGAGTGTTAATCACTTTTCCTTCTGGAGTTACCAAAACGTAATGTGGTTGAGAATTATTATTAAAATTCACTTGTTGGAACATACTCCATTTATCACCAATGGTTTTAATGCGTTTCATTTGTCCGTTTCCTAAATCTACTTTGGTTTGTTCTGCTTCTGGCAATTCTTCTTTGTCGTCTACATAAAGAGAAGCGAGAATGACTTCGTTTTGTAAAGTTGGTAAAATATCAGGTTCGCTCCATACAAATTCTTCCATTTTTCTACAGTTTTCGCAACCATAACCTGTGAAATCTATTAAAACAGGTTTATTTTCTTTCTTTGCCAATGCTATAGCTTTGAAATAATCATGTTCTGGGTGCATTCCTAGAATTCCGTCTTTTTCATCATGAAGATAACTCACATTAATTGGAGGCAAAATTCCTGAAAGCATCTGTAGTTTTGGTCTTTCTGCAGGAACTAATCCTTGAACTAAATATACTAAAAATCCAATTCCTAAAACTCCAAAGATTTTTCGAGTGACAGAAATTTTTTGGTTTTTATCATCGTGCGGAAATCTAATTTTTCCAAATAAATAAAGCACTAAACCGATGGTAATGATAATCCAAATCGCGATGAAAAGCTCACGTTTTAGGTAGAATGTTTTGGATACCAAATCTGCTTTGGATAAGAATTTTAAGGCCAAAGCTAATTCTACAAAACCGAGAACTACTTTTACAGTATTCATCCAGCCGCCAGATTTTGGCAAACTTTGTAATGCTTGTGGAAATAATGCCAATAATCCGAAAACTATTGCCCAGCTTAAACCAAATCCTGCTAAAGCGAAGGTTAATAGCATCGGAACGTTTGCAGAACCTGTAACAGCGCTTCCTAATAAACTTCCTAAAATTGGTCCAGTACATGAGAATGAAACAATGACCAAGGTTAAAGCCATAAAGAAAATCCCGATGATTCCTCCTGCTTCTTCTGCTTTTGAAGATTTATTGGCTATAGAACTTGGTAATGTAATATCATAATATCCGAAGAAACTTCCTGCGAAGAATAAGAATATCAAGAAAAATACAATATTTAAGCTAACTGATGTGGAAATTTGATTGAAAATGTTTCCTGCAATTCCATCAATAATGTGAAACGGAACGCTCAATAAAACGAAGATTAATAGAATGAAAAACCCGTAAATGAAAGCGTCTCTTTTTCCTTTTGCTTTGTCTTTTTGCCCTTTGGTAAAGAATGAAACGGTCAATGGAATCATTGGGAAAACGCAAGGCGTTAACAAAGCGATTAATCCACCTAAAAATCCTAAAAATAAATAAGTAAGGTAGTTTTCAGATTTTTTCTCTTTAGCTACGCCACAGTCTGTTAAAGGATTTTCGAAATCCAATGAAGAAACCTTTAAACCTTCTTGTTGAGGAGCGATTTCTGTATTTTCAGTTGTTACAGGAATAGTTGCAGCTACAGATTGTAAAGAATCTACATTTTGTACCGCTTCTTTGTTTTCCTCAGTTTTTACAACTGCTGAACCTGCTATCGTTTTTTCAAATTCTAAAGATTCAGGAGCAAGACAAACTCTGTCATCACAAGTTTGATAGGTAAACTCTGCAATTACATTGGCTGGTTTTTCTGGGTTTTTGAGTTTAAATTTTTGCTTAATGGTTACATTTCCAGATAAGAAAATCAAATCTGTGCCGAAAGCTTCAGAAAATTCGGTTTTTCTGCTACCTGTTTCTACAGGTTTTCCAATCAGTTGAATGTCTTTAGAATTCAGCTTCAGTTCTGTGGGAATAGCTCCAGATTCTGGGTCGATATCTTTAGAGTAAATATGCCATCCTTTGTCAATATTAGCGGTAATTACTGCTTCGTATTCGTTATTTGGGAGTGATTTTACATCGTATTTTATCGTGACGTGTTTCTGAATTTGCGCAGAGAACAATGAGGTAACAGCGATAAAAAGTAAAAGCAAAAACTTCTTCATTATTTAATTTTTAGAGGTACAAAAATATAAAATTGTAGGTCTTAAAGAGATATAAATAGTCTGATTTAACTTATTTTAAGAATTAATTTTATCAATTTCTTGTAAAATTTCATTTTTTTCTTTTGGTGCAAACAATTTCTTTTCTTTTTATAGAAATTTCATGATTATTGCTTCGGAAAAATTTACCGTTTTCAGCATTCATGATTTTTTCAATCTCAATGCCTGTGAAACCGAGTTTTCTAATGATTTCAATGATGAGGACTTTCGGTTTTTGGAATAAAATTTCTTTGTTCAAGGTAAATCCTTCTTCATTTTCTTCCATTAAAATTTCTTGAAATGTTTTTTCGATTTCGTTTTGATAAAAATCATTAACCGAACTTAAATAAGACAAACTTTCACCAAATTGTTCTAAAAAATTAGGAAAAATTTCCAGAATTTTTGGGGTGAGTTGATTGCGGATTTTATTTCTAAGATAATCGTTTTTTTCATTGGATTTATCTTCTCTGAAATCAATGTGGTTTTCTTCTGCGAAAGCATAAATTTCTGCTTTGGTGAATTTCAGAAGCGGACGAAGAATGCTGTTTTCATTTTTAGGAATTCCGCTTAATCCTTTAATTCCCGAACCTCGAGATAGATTGATGAAAAAGGTTTCCAACTCATCATTGAGATGATGAGCTGTAACAACATAATCCAGATTTTCTTCTTCTAAAATTTTGAAAAAGAAATCATATCTCAATTCTCTAGCCCAATTTTGAAGGGATTTCATCTGAGTTTTTTCTTGTTCTGAAACGTCTTTTAGATGAAATTTGATGTCATTTTTTTTGCAAAAATCTTCAACAATTTTTTGATCAAGATTAGAATCTTCTCCTCTGAAATGATAGTTTACATGAGCTACTTGAAACTCTAGGCCTTTGTCATTTTGAGCGGAGTCGAAAAATCTAAACAAGTGCGAAAGCACCATAGAATCTGCACCACCCGAAACAGCCAAAAGAAATTTTTTAGAAAAAATGTCTTCTCCTAAAACTTCTAAATTTTCCTTAAAATTGTTAAAATCTAACAAAACTGCCTATTTTTAGGCAAATATAATTCTTCTTGTGGAATGAATTTTGTAATTTTGGTAACAATAATTTTAAAAAGATAAAAGCTTTATGAAAATTTTAAAAATTTTTGCTGTAGGAGCAATCGCACTTACGCTTACTTCTTGTGTAAGCAAAAAACAATACGAAGCGCTAAATCTTAATTACAAACAATGTATTGAGAATGCAGGAGAGAGACAAAGACAAATTCAAGATTTACAAGCAGCAAATGCAGGTTTGACCAGTGAAAACAATTTATTAAGAGACCAAAACGGTGCGCTTAAATCTTCACTAGACGCTTGTTTGTCAAACGCAGGAAAAGGTTCTGCTAATATTGATAAATTAATTGGAGAGATTAATGCGTCTAACTCTTACATTAAGCGTTTGATTTCTACCAATTCTAAAAATGATAGTTTAAATTTAGCTTTATCTAATAAATTGAAAAGAAGTTTAGATAATGTAGCAGATGCAGATGTAGATGTAAAAGTTCTAAAAGGAGTAGTGATGATTTCACTTTCTGACAAAATGCTATACAAAACAGGAGATTATAACATTTTACCAGCTGCTCAAGAAGTTCTAGGAAAAGTGGCAAAAGTAATCAATGATTATGATACTTACAGCGTTCTCATCGAAGGTAATACAGATAACGTTCCTTTAGCAAGTGCTAATTTACCAAAAGATAACTGGGATTTGTCAGCGCTTAGAGCTACTTCTGTTGCGAAAATTTTACAAACACAATTTGGGGTAAATCCTAACAGAATTACAGCAGGAGGTAGAAGTGAGTACAACCCTAAAACCACCAATGCTTCCGTTTCTGGACGTGCAGAAAACCGTAGAACAGAAATCATCATCATGCCTAAGCTAGATGAATTCATGAAACTAATGGACATCGCTCCAGTAAAAAAATAGAATCTTAGATTCATTATTTAAAAACCTCGAATTTTTTTCGAGGTTTTTTTATTTTTTTGATGAAAGAAAAAACAAACCGATACCAACAGCCAAATAAAATAATGTTCCAAAAGACAGGGTGAATAAATTTCTCCGTATATTTTTATTGAAATGATTATTGTAGAAAATATCATAGCCAGTGATTAAAATAAGTGGGAAAAATAAAATTGGCCAAATAAAAAAGATGAAAATTGGATGGTAAAAAATGTTTTTCAAAATGAATCTTTTGGTCAAAGTTAAAAAGAAAAGTAAATAAATTCTGTAATTTTGTAAAAAATCATCACATCGATCCATGAGTTATTTCGAAGAATTGCATCCAGAAATGGATAGATATTTAGAAGATACCGCTTCTGCAGAACCAGAAATTTTGAAAAAATTGCGCAAAGAAACTTTTCAGAAAACTACACAACCACACATGATTTCGGGATATCTTCAAGGTAGATTTCTTTCTTTGATTTCAAAAATGGTTTCACCGAAAAACATTCTGGAAATTGGAACTTTCACCGGTTATGCAGCGCTTTGTTTGGCTGAAGGTTTACAGAAAGACGGGAAATTGACCACGCTTGATGTAAATGAAGATTTGGCTTATTTGCCTCAAAAATATTTTGCCCAAAGTGTATGGGCTTCTCAAATAGACTTTAAATTACAAGATGCTAAAGAATTTTTAAAAAATTCTAATGAAACTTTTGATTTGATTTTCATTGATGCAGACAAAGAAAACTATCCTGAATATTTACAATTGGTGAAGCCAAGAATGAAATCAGGAAGTGTTTTGATGATTGATAACGTACTGTGGTACGGAAAAGTGCTCGATGAAAAGGGAAATAAGCAAACCGAACAGATAAAACTCGTGAATAAATTAGTTGCCGAAGATGCAGATTTTGAAAATGTAATTTTACCTTTGCGAGACGGAATTCATTTAGTTCGTAAGATATAAGAGTTATGGAAAAATACTACTGCAGCGTATCTGTTTCACCGATGAGAGCCGAAGTTTCAGAAAAATCTGAAATGATTTCTCAGATTTTATATGGTGAAACCTGTGAAATTTTAGAAACGGAAGGGAATTTCAGTAAAATCAAAATGGATTTTGATGGCTATGAAGGTTGGGTGAATTCTACAGTTTTAAAAAAACAAAATGCTGAAATTTCTAAAAATCTGATTACGCAATCTTTTGGTGAATTTAATTTGCCAGAAGGTAAAAGTTTACTTTCCATAGGAAGTGAAATCGGTTTGGCAGCAGAGAATGTTGTTGATACTAATAACCTGCGAGAAAGTTTAGTAGAAACGGCCAAAAAATTCTTGAATGTCCCTTTTTTATGGGGAGGAAGAAGCTTTTTTGGAATAGATGATAGCGGATTTGTGCAGTTGTTGTATAAAGTTCACGGAATTGCTTTACCGAGAGATCCAGAACAACAGGCTTTACAAGGAACAGCTCGTGATTTCGTAGAAGAAAGTGAAGCAGGAGATTTAGCGTTTTTTGAAGATGCAGAAGGAAAAATTGTTCATGTAGGTTTGGTATTGTCACCTTTTGAAATCATTCATGCAAGCGGAAAAGTGAGAATAGATTCTCTAGATTTTTCTGGAATTTACAATGCAGATCAAAATAAGCACACGCATAAATTGAGGTTTGTGAAAACAATGATTTAGGTTAAATAAAGAATTTGAAATTTTATAAATATTTACTTTATGAATAGTATAGTTTCTTTTTTAGATGGCTTTTCTATGGCTTTGGTTATTGTTTTGTGGAGTTATACTATTTTAAATTTTAAAAAACTGCCAGAAATTATTCCTATTCATTTTGATTTAGAAGGAAAACCAGATAATCACGGTGCAAAATATTTTATATTTATTTTGCCTTTTGTTGGGTCACTGATTTACTTTTTTCTCAGTTTTAAAATCAAAGAAATTAATAATTATCCCGTAGAAATTACCCAAGAAAATAAAGAAATACAATTCTTCATTGGGATGATGGCAGTGAAATCTATTATTGCTTATGTTCTTTTTATTTTCTTTACTTTTCAAAAAAGAATTGTAGAAATAGCTGTTCACCAAAAAGATAAAAAAATACCAGTAGTAAATCTTATTGGTGGATTATTTGCCATCATTGTATTTTTCATAATCCTTGCTAATATTTACAAATAGTTGAAAACACTCTACAACATATCCATCTTTCATCTTGAGTTAGCGTTCAAGGTTTTGTCGTGGTTTAATGACAAAATTAAACGTGGTTTAGAAGGCAGGAAGAAATCTTTAGAAATTGTAAAATCTAAAATAAAAAATGAGGACAATGTCCTCTGGATGCACGCTGCAAGTTTGGGAGAATATGAACAAGGTTTGCCTGTTTTAGAAAAGCTGAAAGAAAAATATCCCAATCATAAAGTTTTAATTACTTTTTTCTCGCCTTCTGGTTATGAAAACGTGGTGAAAAAGAATAAAGAAGATATTTTGTGTTATCTTCCTTTTGATAAAAAATCTACGATTTCAGAATTTGTAAAAGCGGTTCATCCTGAAATTTTCTTTACTGTAAAATATGATTTTTGGTATCATCTTTTAGATGAATTAAAAAAGGCAAATGCTAAAGTTTTTGTGATTTCTGCATTGTTTTATGAAAATCAAGTTTATTTTAAGCCACAAGGAAAATGGTTTGTGAACGAACTGAAAAAAAATGTGGATTGGGTTTTTCATCAAACCGAAAAATCTCTTTCTTTAGCTCAAAAAGTTGGCTTAACGAAAGGTTCGGTTTCTGGAGATACTCGTTTTGACAGAGTGAAACAAATCAAAAACCGAGATAATTTCGTAGAATTTATTTCTGAATTTAAAGCCGAAAAAAAATTGTTGGTTTTCGGAAGCTCTTGGGAAGCCGAAGAAAAAATGGCTCAAATTCTTTCTCAAAAATTAGAAAATTTCAAAATTCTCATTGCTCCTCACGATTTGAAAAGAGTTCAAAATCTCAAACAAATCTTTCCAAGCGCAATTCTCTACAGTGAAATCGCAAAATCGCAAAATCGTAAAACTGAAATTGAAACGACTTCACAACTTCACGATTTTACAACTTCACAAATACTCATCATAGACAGTATTGGCTTACTTTCCAAATTGTATTCTTACGCAGATATTGCAGTTGTAGGAGGTGGTTTTCATGATAAAGGATTACACAATATTTTAGAAGCGGCAACTTTCGGGGTTCCGGTGATTTTTGGAAATCAATACAAGAAAAATCCAGAAGCAGATGCTTTAATTGCCCAAAATGGAGGGAAATCTTTTGCTCAAGTAGAATTGGCAGCTGATTTTGTCCTTGAATTGTCAAAAAATTCAAATCTGTTACAAGAAATGAGTGAAAACGCAGGGAATTTCGTTCATTCTCAACCGAATTCTTCTGAGATTATTTTGAAGAAAATTTTAGAAATTGTAAAGTTGTGAAGATGTGAAGTCGTTTTAGCGGTTTTACAACTTTACGAATCATCAACTTTGCAGAAAATCTAATTAAAAATTTTAGAATATTTCTTAAATCCATTGAAAGCCCAATTCGCGGTATAATACCAAGACTTAAGCGTGGAAAAATTCATGTGTTCTTTGTAAACCAAATATTGGTCTTTCATGATATTGGTTTTATTTCGGGAAACACTTCCTTCTCGCATTCTGTATTTAGCCAAAGTTTTTTTCAGCGGCTTTCCGTAAGGGATTTTTTTAAGTAAATTGAGCCACATAACATGGTCTTCGCGTTTGCTTCCTTCTGGGAAAAATTCTTTGCCCACTCTTTCAGAATCATACATAGAAGCAAGGAGAGAAAGTCTGCAAGTTTTGAGCAAATTATCAAAATTCACCTCAATGTCTGCCTCGAAATCTGCAATTTTGGGTTGTAAATGTTCATCACATCTTGCATAAGTGCAATACGCCAATTCTGCGTTTTCAGATTGCATAAAAGAAATCATTTCTGATAAGAAATTGGGTTCCCAATAATCATCCGCATCTAGAAAAGTAATGTATCTTCCCGTTGCTTTTTCGAGTGAAAGATTTCGAGCATGTCCAGCTCCTCCGTTTTTTTCTGCTTCTATTAAAATAATTCTAGAATCTTGTTGCTTTTTAATGATTTCTACAGAATTGTCTGTGGACTTGTCATCGGTAATAATCCATTCCCAGTCTGTAAAATTTTGGTGAAGAACAGATTGAATGGTTTCTTCTAAAAATTCAGAAGAATTATAACACGGCGTTATGATAGAGACTTGTGGCATGTTTTTGCAAATATACTTATTGTAATTAAAAAAAATCTATCTTTACATAAACTAAAGTCATGAGCTATTTTTGGCGTTTATTTTTGTTGTCTGTTTTGTTTCTTACGCTTTTTTCGTGCAAAAGAGACTATGAATATGACGAAAACGCAAGTATTATTGGAAGTTGGAAACCTATAAAAGCTACCGCTTATAAAACAGTGGCAGGATTCACGGTTAGTCAGTCAGAAGACATGAATGCTTGTCAGCAACAATCAAAAATGACTTATCGTGCAGATGGAACTGCGACAGAAGTGAGATTTGATAATGTTTCTGGAAACTGTGAAAAAACCTTAGACCGAAATTTTACGTATACTTTTAATTCAAGTCAAAAATCTCTTGTTCATACTTTCCAAGATGGCAGTATAAAAAATGCAGAAGTGGTTTCTATTACCTCTCAAAAATTAATTGTAAAAGGGAAAAAGGAAATCAACGGAGAAATGTATGATGTAGAAGTAACCAATATTAAAATTAACCAGTAAATTAATAAAAAATGAAAAAACTAGTAATCGCCTTTTTAGGAATTTTCTTATTGTTAAATGTAGCTTGTAGCAGAGATGATAATGATACGGTTTCTATTGTGGGAACTTGGAATGTAAGTTCTGTAAAAATGAAAGGAACGCTAAGTTACAATGGTCAGTCTGCGGCAATTAATGAAGAAGCTCCTGCAGATGCTTGTTCGCAGAAATCTTCGATGGTTTTTAATGCAGATGGAACAGGTAGTGTAACTTCTTTTGCCAATAATAATGGAACTTGCGAGCAATTATTAAGCGAAAATTTTACCTACAAATTTGATGGAAATACAAAAGTTTTAACCATTACACAAGCTGGAACTACAGAAAGCGTTACCCTTTCTTTCAGTGGAAGCAATAAGTTTTCCTATGGAGAAACCTTGAATAATGTAAATTTTGGAGACTATTATCCACAGTATGATGGATTTTATTACACGGGAACAATTTCTACTGTTTTTGTGAAAAAATAAAGCTTTTAAAAATAAATTTAAAGTCCTCATCTTTTAAGGTGGGGATTTTTCTTTTAAAAATCATAAATTTGTAAATTCTTAGAAATCAAGTTTAACAATACTTTAAAATATTACAGCGTGTTTTACGATCACAAGCAGATAGAGCAAAAATGGCAGAAGTTTTGGGAAGAAAACCAAACTTATAAAACTGAAAATAATTCTACAAAACCTAAATTCTACGTTCTAGATATGTTTCCTTATCCTTCTGGAGCGGGTTTACACGTGGGTCATCCTCTTGGTTATATCGCCTCGGATATTTATGCAAGGTTCAAGAGACATCAAGGTTTTAACGTTTTGCACCCTATCGGTTATGATTCTTTCGGTTTGCCAGCAGAACAATATGCGATTCAAACTGGGCAACATCCTGCAATTACTACAGAGCAAAATATTACCAGATACGAAGAGCAGTTGCGTAAAATTGGCTTCTCTTTCGATTGGAGTAGAGAAGTGAGAACTTCTGATGCTTCTTATTACAAATGGACGCAATGGATTTTTATAGAATTATTTCACTCTTGGTACAATAAAACTTCTGATAAAGCAGAATCTATCGAAACTTTGGTAGAACATTTTTCAAAATTCGGGACTGAAAACTTAAATGCTGTTCAGAATGATGAATTAAATTTCTCTGCAGAAGAATGGAATGCTGCCGATGAAAACGAAAAACAAGATATTTTACTCAATTACAGATTAGCTTACAGAGCCGAAACTACTGTAAACTGGTGTCCAGCTTTGGGAACTGTTTTGGCGAATGATGAGGTAAAAGACGGAAAATCTGAACGTGGAGGTTATCCTGTTTTTCAGAAAAAAATGATGCAGTGGAGTATGAGAATTACCGCTTATTCTGAAAGATTGTTGCTAGGTTTACAAAAATTAGATTGGCCACAACCTTTGAAGGATTCTCAAGAATATTGGATTGGAAAATCTCAAGGAGCTGCTGTAAAATTCAAAGTTTCTGGAATGGATGAGCAGATTGAAGTTTTCACTACTCGTCCTGATACTATTTTTGGGGCAACTTTTATGGTTTTAGCACCAGAAAATCCTTTGGTTTCAACATTAACAACGGCAGAACAAAAATCTGAAGTTGAAAACTATATAGAAGAAACTTCTAAAAAAACGGAACGTGATAGAATGGCAGACGTGAAAAACGTTTCCGGAGCGTTCACAGGAAGTTATGCTATCAATCCTTTTACAGGAAAAAATATCCCGATTTATATTTCAGATTACGTTTTGATGGGTTACGGAACTGGCGCTGTAATGGCGGTTCCTGCGCATGATGAACGTGATCACCGTTTCGCTAAAAAATTCGGTTTGGAAATCATTAATGTAATTGAAAATGATTTCGATATTCAAGAAGAATCTTATGATTCTAAAGATTCAGTTTGTGTAAATTCTGAATTTTTGAACGGACTGAACTATAACGAAGCGAAAGCAAAAATTATTTCAGAAATCGAAAAAATGGGAATCGGTCACGGAACTACCAATTACAGACAGCGTGATGCGATTTTCTCTCGTCAAAGATATTGGGGAGAACCAGTTCCTGTCTATTATAAAGAAGAAATGCCTTATACTTTGCCAGTTTCTGCATTGCCTTTAGAATTGCCAGAAGTGGAGAAATATTTGCCTACGGAAGATGGAGATCCGCCATTAGGAAACGCGAAGAACTTCGCTTGGGACGAAGCGAATCAAAAAGTAGTTTCTGTAGATTTAATTGATGAAAAAACAGTTTTCCCGATGGAACTTTCTACCATGCCAGGTTGGGCAGGAAGTTCTTGGTATTTCTTGAGATATATGGATCCGAAAAATGATGGAGAATTCTGTGCAAAAGATTTATCAGATTATTGGGGACAAGTAGATTTATACATTGGCGGAAGCGAACACGCAACTGGTCACTTGTTGTATTCTAGATTTTGGAATATGTTTTTGAAAGACAGAGGTTACATCAACCAAGATGAGCCTTTCCAAAAATTGATAAATCAAGGAATGATTTTGGGAATGAGTGCGTTTGTTAGTAGGATAGAAGCTTCTTATGATAGCGATATAACAAATTTTATAGATGGGATTGACGAAGTGATTTTTCCAGAAAATATCTTTATTTCAAAAAAATATTTAGATAGTATTCAAAAATATAAAAATGAAGTTTTACAAAAAAATTCGCAAAATATTCCTTTTTATGAAGTTGAAAAACCTAAAGAGTTATTAGAGGTAGAAGAATTTTATTTTAAAACAATGATTGAATTAAATCCTAATTCAAAAGCTGTCAAAGAATTGGAAGGTTGCCATTTTGAAATTTATAAACAACAAATTCACGTTGATGTTTCTTTATTAAAAGGAACTTCAGACGAATTAGATATTGAAGCTTTTAAAAATTGGAGAGCAGAATTTGCTGATGCAGAATTTATTTTAGAAGACGGAAAATACATCACCGAACGTGAAGTAGAAAAAATGTCAAAATCGAAATACAACGTTGTAAATCCAGATGATATTGCAGAGGAATACGGCGCAGATTGTTTGCGTTTGTATGAAATGTTCCTCGGTCCATTAGAACAATCAAAACCTTGGAATACGCAAGGTTTAAGCGGTGTTTATGGATTTTTAAAGAAATTCTATAACCTTTATTTTGAAGGAGATAACTTCTCAGTTTCAGACGAAGAGCCAACCAAAACGGAATTAAAAGTGCTGCATACTTTGATTAAGAAATTTACGTTTGATATTCAGAATTTCTCATTCAATACATCTGTTTCGCAGTTTATGATTGCTGTAAACGAGTTGCAAAAAATGAAGTGCAATAAGAGAGCGATTTTAGAACCTTTAGCGGTTATTATTTCACCTTATGCACCACATATTTGCGAAGAATTGTGGGAGAAATTAGGTAAAAATACTTCTATAGAGTTTGAAAAATTGCCAGAATTAAATGAAGCGTATTTGGTAGAAGATGAGATTAACTATCCGGTAAGTTTCAATGGTAAAATGAAGTTTACCTTGGCTTTAGCAGCGGATTTAGACGCTAAACAAATTGAAGAAATAGCGATGAGTAATGAAAAGGTTCAAGAGATTTTAGCGGGAGCAAATCCTAAAAAAATAATTATTGTGCCAAAGAAGATTATCAATATCGTTTTTTAAGGAATTGTTAAATATTTTTCAATACTGTCCTAAATAAAAATTATTAAAAATAGAAACAGCCTAAATACCTATTTTACATTTAGCTTTACATTTAATTTCAAAAAAGAACCCCTTGATAATAGTTTTTGGGGGTTTCAGGCGGTTGCTCAAATGGTTTGTCGAGCCAAAATTGAAGATTAATTTTAACAAAAATATTCAATCGGATAAAAGCTACCAGATTTGATAATTGCCAATTATATTTAGCGATGGATTTCAGGTATTTCAGAATGAGAATAGTGATAAGTGCCGTCCAGATTTGGATTTTCACTGCATTTTCAGAAGTTCCAATGAAGGTTTTGAGGTGAAGCAACTGCTTGATATCTCTAAAAAAGATCTCAATTTGCCATCTTTGCTTGTATAATTCTGCTATGGTAGAAGCAGCCCAAGAGAAATTATTGGAAATCATTTCAATGGTTTGCTTGTTTTCATTATCCCAAATAGCCACTCTTCTTAATTTTTTTTGATATTTTTCTTTGGATAAAGGATTTGAGAGTACTATTTCTTCGTCTTTTAGGATGCTTTGAGCTCCTTTTGGTGGAAGTTCTCGTTCCTGTAAAGTTTCAAATTTCAGATTTTCTTTATGTCTTATTACGAAGAAAACACCTTTGCTGTCCCAAATAGAGAGCATTGGAAAATCGTTATAGAATCGGTCTGCAACAATGACTGCTCCCTTTTCCAAAGGAATGTTTTCCGCTCCCTTGTTATCAGCAACACTTCCTTTGGTAATATTCACATAAACAGGAAGTTTCCCGTCATATTCAAGTAAGGTATGCATTTTCACGGCTCCTTTTTTAGTTCGATATGTTGCCCAATCGAACAAAGACAGGCATAGAGAAATAAGGGTAGAATCTAATAAATAGACAGGAACTTTTATTTTGAGTTTTATCCGTCTTTCTTTCGTGTGCTGTCCTAATTGTTCTAATAGTTTGAAATACAAGTCTTTAAACAAAATCTGCATCTCGTTTTCCATTCTGGTAGCTAATAGAAGATTTGGAAGGTGCTGTTTTTATCCCTAAATGATTCAGGTTTCCTGTGGCACTGCGAAGTCCGTTGGAAATGTCCCGAACCGAAGTGCTTTTGGCAAAATGACAGAAAAGCATAGAAACTAAGTGGTTCCAACTATCAAATCCTTTATTTCGGTAATCGGTTTTCTTCTCAATTACTATTTTTTTGAAAATCCCTCGGTCTATTTTTGAAATGATTTGGGAAAATAATGTTAATTTTGAATCCATAAGAAGGTTTTTTTGTTGTGCAACCTCAAAGATACTTTGAGTTACTTTAATTCCTTCTTATTTTTTTATTTAGGACGCTATTGAATATTTTTTAAAAATTTATAAAAATTTCTTTGAATATTTGAAAAAAAATAAGGCTAAAAATTTTGTAGTTTTTATGATTTTAACATCATGTGAAAATATCTCACAAAAAATATAAAATATATTGTTAAATCTGTAATCTACAATGGTTTTCGAGAAACAAGAAATTTATCATAGTTTGATTTTTTAACTTGCATTTTCCAATAAAATAGCTTTATTTTACAGCCTCAAAAAATTAACAATTATAATTTAGTTTAATATGGAAATGAATGTTTCAACACAAGAGGAGCAAGTAGTTGCTAAAAAAGTAGGAGGTCTTAATCCTGCAGTTGTTTTACCTATTCTATATGTTATAGCGTTAGGTATTTATATTTTTATTTTAGGAAATCCTGGTAACTTTAAGAACGAAGGGGTTACTGGTCTTTCAGTTGCTTTTTCTGATGTAGAGAATAAGGACTTACATCCAGATTCTTTCATGGGAATTATTTACATGGGGGGACCAATCGTTCACATCTTGATTTTATTCATGATTACTGTTATTGTTTTCGCTATTGAGCGTTTCTTCGTTCTTAGAAAAGCAGCAGGTACAGGTAACTTAGAAAACTTTGTAATTAAAGTTAGAAATTTACTTGACAAAAATAAAATTGATGAAGCAGTAGAAGAGTGTGATGCTCAAAAAGGTTCTGTAGGTAACGTAGTGAAAGAAGGTCTTACAACTTATAAAGCTTTAGCAAATGATAAAACTCTTAACAAAGAGCAAAAAATGGTAGCGCTTACTAAATCAATTGAAGAAGCTACAACTTTAGAGATGCCAATGTTAGAAAAGAATATGATGATTCTTTCTACTCTAGGTACAGTAGCTACGTTAGTTGCACTATTAGGAACGGTAATCGGTATGATTAAGTCTTTCCAAGCTTTAGGTGCTGCTGGAGGTACTCCTGATGCTGCTGCATTATCAATCGGTATTTCTGAAGCACTTATCAACACTGCATTAGGTATTGGTACTTCAGCTATCGCTATTATTCTTTATAACTTCTTTACTTCTAAAATTGACGGACTTACATACAAAATCGACGAGATTGGTATGTCTATCCAACAATCTTTTGCAGAATTTAACTAATCAGTTAATTTTTGGCAAAAAAATTGCACTCTTTAATATATAAAGAATGCATTACTAGAAGTTTAATTTAATAAAAAATAATAAAATGGCGAGAGTCAAACCAAAAAGACACGGTGTTGTAACAGACATGACAGCAATGTGTGATGTTACTTTCTTGCTTCTTACATTCTTTATTATGACTACTCAGTTTAAAAAGCCTGATGTAGAGCAAATTAAACCGCCAACTTCTATTTCTGAAAAATTACTTCCAGATGGTAACTTAATGACAGTTAATGTTACTCCAGACGGTAAGTTTTATTTTGCAGCTGTTGAAAACTTTAATGAAAGATCAGAGTTGCTAGACAAAATGGGAGCTAAATATGGTGTAAAATTTTCAGACGCAGACAAAGTAGCTTTTTTCAAAACTCCTGCAATTGGAGTTCCTATGAATCAGCTAAAGAGTTTTCTTAATATGCCTGAAGATCAAAGAAAGTTTGTAAAAACTGCGGGAGTTCCATTAGACAGTACAAATAAGCAATTAATAGATTGGATTAGTAGCAGTCTTGAAATTAATCCACAATATAAATTGGCTATTAAAGGAGATGCAAACACTAATTACCCTAAAGTAAAAAATTTATTTGAAGGGCTTAGAGATATAGAGTATTATAAGTTTTGGTTAATTACTAGCCAGGAAACTAATAAATAGTAAAGATATGGCAGAAGTACAAGTACAAGAAAAAGGCGAAAAAGGGGGCAAAGTCCGCTCCAAAAAGCAGAGTACTAAAGTTGACATGACACCAATGGTGGACCTTAACTTTTTAATGCTAATGTTTTTTATGTTTACTACTACATTTAGTAAACCTAATGTAATGGATCTTGGGTTACCAGCTAAACCAAAAGTTGATCAACCAAAACCTAAAGATACTCAGATAGATTTAACTAATTCAATCTCTTTGATTATTGGTAAAGATAATAGAATTTTCTATCACCAGTTAGATGAAGCAGGTCTTAATGAACAGACTTTACAAGAAACTACCTATGATAGAGAAGGGATTACAAAAGTAATCGAGCAAGCAAAACGTAAGGCTAAAGATGTTACTAAATTTACAGTAATTATCAAGCCTACAGATGATGCAGTATATAAAAATTTCGTAGATATTTTAGATGAAATGGCGATTACTAAGTCAGAACAATATGGTGTTACAGACATTAAGCCATGGGAAAAAGCTATCTACGATAAAAAAGTTGGAGGTTCTACACCGGCACCAGCTCAATAATTAATTCAAAACTTATTTGAATATTATGGAAAATGAAAATTTAAATTACAATCCGTCTTTAGATGAAATTGTATTTGAGAATAGAAATAAAGAATACGGTGCATATGATTTAAGATCAAGTTACAGAAGAATCTTAACAAGATCGATGATCATTGGAACTCTTATTTTCTGTATAGCAGCAATTACTCCTTTTGTAGTAATGAAAATTAAGCAATTAGCTGCTAAAGAAAAAACAGAAGTAGATGCTAACCTTATCGAAATTCTTCCTGAGGAACAAGTGAAAGAAGAGATTGTGGAAAAAGAAGAAACTCCACCACCTCCACCTCCAAAAGTAGAAGAAAAGATTGAAATTTTACAAAACGTAGTACCTGAACCAGTAAAGGCACCTAAAGTGGAAACTCCACCTCCGCCAATTTCTGAGCAGTTAAAAACTACTACAGGTCTTATTAACCAAGAAGGTGTTAAACAGACGGCACACATACCGCCGCCAGTACAGGCTCCACCAAAAGCTGCTGCAGTAGAGTCTAAAGCTCCAAGTACTACAGAGGTTTATGAATCAGTAGACCAAGAAGCAGAATTCCCTGGAAGTTTAAACTCTTTTAGAAATAAAATTGCTGAAAACTTTGATAACTCTGCAATGGAAGGAGGAGAAGGAACGCTTAAAGCTACAGTTACATTTATTGTAGAAAGAGATGGTTCAATTTCTGATGTTAAAGCATCTGGTTCTAATTCAGATTTTAATAGTGAAGCTGTAAGAACAGTGAAAAGTATTAGAACAAAATGGGTTCCTGCAAAAATTAATGGTCAACCAGTAAGACAAAGATTTAGGTTACCATTAACTATGAATTTTGAATAAACTTACCAATTTTCATATAAAAAGAGAAGCGTAAGCTTCTCTTTTTTATGTCATTTATTAATAAACTTAATTGCTTTTATATGTTTAATTACTTATCTGTTTTAATCGGGTTATTTTATATTGCATTAGGTGTTTTTGTAATTGTATATCGTTTTTTTCTAGTACAATTAGATGAGATACCATCTTATTTATTAGGTGGATTACTCATTTTATATGGAATTTTTAGAATAGGAAGAGCAATTTATTACATAAGAAGAAAGGATGAAGAAGACGTTTAAGATTTTTATTTTTTTTATTTCAGTTTTTTCAGTCATTTCTTGTTCTCAAAATGAATCAAGCAGACCAAACAAAGGTGAAATAGTCATTGCTGCAGATGAATCTTTTAGAAACGTAACAGAAGCTTTGGCAGAAAGGTATGTTGCGCATTATCCTGAAACTAAACTTCATCTTAAATTTCAGAAAGAAGACTATGCCTTAATGGATTTATTGAAGCGAAACGTAAGAGTTATCGTGATGTCTAGAGAACTTACAGCAAAAGAAAAAAAACTCTATGAAGAAATGGTAGATCTTCCTTTAGAGCCAGCAAAATTCGCTGGAGATGCAGTAGTATTTGTAGTTGCTAAAGATTCTCCTAAAAACTCAATTAGTGTTCAAGAAATAAAAAAAGAACTACAATCTGACGAAAAAAATATAATTTTTGATGGAGTAAATGCTAGTAATTTTAACTTTGTAGCTCAGAAATTAAATTTAGCCCCTCAAAAAATAAAATATTCACTAATTAAAGGTAATAAAGGAATTGTAGAGCAAATTAGTAAATTCCCTAATAGTATAGGGGTTATTAGTCTTAATACCATCTCGAATCCTTACTCTCGCGAAGCTGAAAATTTAAGGAAACAAATAAAAATTCTCTCTGTTACAGAAAATAATATAGCTTATGAGCCAAACAGAGAAAATATAAGAAATATGAAATATCCATTCACCAGGATTCTTTATTTCTTAACTAATGAAGGACATTTTGGGTTAGGAAATGGTTTTATCAGATTCTCTTGCACTCAAAAAGGTCAAATAGTGGTAAGCAAAGAAGGACTTCAACCTTATAATATTTTTAAGAGAGAAGTAATGATGAGATAAAAAATTTTTAATTTTAAGAGATTTAATTTAATTTTGGAACAGAAATTGTGTATTAGTATTTAACATAATACATTAACAATAAAAAAATAGAAAAATGAAATATAGATTCGGACTTCCTAAAAAAATAGTTTTTGGTGCAGCGGCAACTTTTCTATTAAGTTTTGCAAACGCACAAACAGTGTCAGAAGGGATTGTTAATTTAGATAGCCACAAATATGCAAAGGCTAAGGAAATTTTTAATCAGATGATTGCTAAATCACCTACTGCAGAAAACTATTATTATTTAGGATACTCATATTTAAGTCAGTTTGAACCAAATTTTGAACTAGCTAAAGAAAATTTCGATAAAGGTTTAGCAATTGATTCTAAAAGCTATCTTAATAAAATTGGTCTTGCTACTATTAAATTAGGGAAAGGTCAAAAAGCTTCAGCAATCACAGAACTTACTCAGGTTGCAAAAGACTCTAAAGAAAAAGATGCAGAAGTTCTTTATAGAATTGGAGAAGCATTAACCATGTTCGAAAATTATAATGATCCAGCTTTAGCTATTTCATATATTAATAAAGCAATTGAAAAAGCTCAGAAATATGGTGTTCCTGCTTATTATTATTATACTTTAGGAGATGCATATAGACTAACTAGAGATCCAGGAAATGCAATGACTGCTTATGACAGAGCTTCTGAAGTTGCTAAAAATAAAGCTTCTGTTTTCTACAGAATGGCAACATTGTGGATGGCAGCTAAACAATACAAAAAAGCAGAAGAAAACATTGCTAAAGCTATCAATACAGATGCAACTTATGCACCTGCTTATAAAGCTCAGGCTCAGTATAACAAAATCTTCCAAAGACACGAGGAAACTACTCAGAGTTTGATAAATTATACAAAGTATGCAGACGAAGATCCAAGTACAGCATTAGAAATCGCTAAGTTATATTTTATTAATAGTGACTTTGCTGAATCTAAAGCGACTTTAGATAAGGTTTTTGACAAAGTAAATGATCCAATTAAGTTCAAGTTAAGAGCTTATTTACAATATAATGAAAATGATTTTACAAATGCTAAAACTAATCTAGAAACTTATTATGCAAAAGTAGAGCAATCTAGAATCATCCCGAGTGATGCAGGTTTAGAAGCTGTGATTTATGCAGGATTAGCATCTAAAGAAGCAAACGCTGCTACAAAAGCTGCTTTAATGCAAAAAGCTAATGAAAAATTAGCGGTTGTGAAAGCTGCTAAAGATGACACTCTTGATTGGGATTCAGAATTCGCAAAAGCATCAAGTGGTGCTGCAGAACTTCAAGCAAAAGCAGACGCAGGTCCTTCTAATGACAACATCGTGGCTCTTAAAAAACAAGTAGCTGCAAACAAAGAAGATACTACTGCGTTGTTCAATTTAGCAATGGCTTATCAAGAAGTAAGTAACTGGGATGGTGCTGCTCTAGCTTGGCAAAAGATGAATGATCTTCTTCCAACTTGGGAACCTGCTTATTATAGCAAAGGTTATGCATTACAACAAGCTGGTTATAAAGAATTGGCTGCTGTAGCTTTCCAGAAATATATAGATGTAGCATTAACTAAAACTCCTGCAGAACAACAGGCTTTACATGAGACAATGTTTGGTGCTTACTATTCTGTAGCTTACTTGTTACACACTACTGATAAAGTAAAAGCAAATGAAGCTTTACAAAAAGCACTGGCGATGAAACCAGACGATAAAAACTCACTTCTTTTACAAAAAGAATTAATGAAATAAAAAATGAGCTTCTCTATTGAGAAGCTTTTTTTAATTCTAAATTTGATAAATTAATTTTAATTTCTGTATTTTTGGCCCATGAAAGTAGATGTTTTAGCAATAGGAGCACATCCAGATGACGTAGAGTTAGGTTGCGGCGGGACTATAGCAAAATTAATTTCCGAAGGAAAAAAAGTAGCCATCATAGACCTTACCGAAGGCGAGTTAGGAACCAGAGGAACTAATGAAACCAGAGCGCAAGAAGCAGCAACTGCATCTGAAATTTTAGGAATTTCTGCTAGAGAAAATCTTAAAATGAAAGATGGTTTTATCATCAATTCTCAAGAATATCAGTTTAGAATTATTGAAATGATTAGGAAATACCAACCAGAAATCGTGCTTTGTAATGCGATAGATGATAGACATCCTGATCATGCGAAAGCCGCAAAATTAGTTTCGGATGCGTGTTTTTTATCTGGATTGGTTAAGATAAAAACCGATTATGAAGGTGAATCTCAAAAATTTTGGAGGCCAAAACAAGTTTTTCATTACATTCAGTGGAAAAATATTGAACCGGATTTTGTAATGGATATTTCTGGATTTTTAGACAAAAAAATAGAAGCTTGTTTAGCATATAAAACTCAGTTTTATGACCCAACTTCCACAGAACCAATGACTCCCATCGCGACAAAAGATTTCTTAGAAAGTTTAACTTATAGAGCGCAAGATTTAGGAAGATTGAGTGGAGTAGAATATGCAGAAGGTTTCACAACTGAAAAGTTATTAGCATTTAAAAATTTTGAAGGAATTATTTGTTAATTGTTTTAAAAATTTTATATATTTGCACACGCAAAAACGGTGATTGTAGCTCAGTTGGTTAGAGCGTCGGATTGTGGTTCCGAAGGTCGTGGGTTCGAGACCCATCATTCACCCAAAAAAAGCATCCAAATTTTGGATGCTTTTTTATTTTATGGATGTCTTAGAAATTCTACGCTTTGGTGATGCTGTCCAGAACCAGAGTTACAGGACCGTCATTCAGTAAAGATACCTTCATATCTGCCCCGAAAATTCCACTTTCTATTTTTAATCCAGATTTAGCAATTTCAGATTTAAAATATTCAAATAAAGGAATGGCTTTTTCTGGTTTAGCTGCTTTTATATAAGATGGTCTGTTGCCCTTTTTGTAATCGGAGATTAAAGTAAACTGGCTGATGCATAAAATTTCTCCCGCTACATCCTTTACAGAAAGATTCATTTTTCCTTCGGTATCTGAAAAAATTCTTAAGTCTACCACTTTTTTTATTAACCAATTGGCATCTTCTTGAGTATCGTTTTCATCTACACCGATGAGAAGGAGTAAGCCTTGAGAAATTTCTCCTACAATTTTTCCTTCTACTGCTACAGATGCTTCTTTTACACGTTGAATTACTATTTTCATGCCTCTAAATTAATTATAAATATTTAAAATGTTGGTAGAAGAATTATAATTATAAAAATATTGTTTCAGAGGATAAGGACTTACGGAAGCTGGTGCTCCAGAATTGAGAAACCATTTCGCATTGTCTTTTTTGCAAAAGACCAAGCTTCCATTTTCTACTTCTAATGTAGTGTCTGTGGAAGGACAAATATGTGGAGCGTTTCTATCATAAATTTTGAAACCATCATTGGTTCTATAAACGATTAAGCCTCTAGTTCCAGATTGTTGTTCTGAGACGTAAATCCAGCCTCCAATATTGTTAAGAGGATAATAAGAAGGTAGGCTTAAATTGAGTTGAACAGAAATAAATTGATTGGGAAAACAACTGGTAGTTTCTTCTCTGTTAGAACAAGAGTTGAGCGTTTTTAATGCGCTGAAAGCCAGTAAAATTGGGATAATTATTTTTAAAAGGCTTGGTTTCATATTAAAATTAATCATATCTTTGTAACTCGAATTTTTAATAAATATTGTCCGGCAAAGGTCGGATTATTTTTTTATATTAACATTAACGCAAAATAACCAGATATGAGTAAAGTAATGAATTATGTAACCAAAGAAGGTTTGGAAAAAATGAAGGCAGAGTTAGAACTACTCGAAAGCATAGAAAGACCTAAAATTACTCAACAAATCGCAGAAGCAAGAGATAAAGGAGATTTATCTGAAAATGCAGAATATGACGCCGCGAAAGAAGCGCAAGGTTTGCTAGAAATGAAAATCTCTAAAATTAAAGATACTATCGCAAACTCTAAAGTGATTGACGAAAGTCAATTAGACACTTCTAAAGTTTCTATTCTTTGTACTGTTCGTCTTAAAAATAATGCGACCAAACAAGAACAAAAATTTACATTGGTTCCAGATAATGAATCGGATATTAAGGCAGGAAGAATTTCTGTAAATACTCCTATTGCAAAAGGATTATTAGGTAAAGCTGTAGGCGAAACTGCAGAAATTGTATTACCAAATGGAAATAAACTTTCTTTTGAAGTTTTAGAAATTTCATTGTAATTTTAATCTTTAAAAATTACAAATTATGAGTTCTATATTCACCAAAATTGTAAACGGAGAAATCCCTTGCTACAAAATCGCTGAAGACGAAAATTATTTGGCTTTTTTAGATGTGATGCCATTAGCAAAAGGTCATACTCTTGTGATTCCAAAGAAAGAGGTAGACTTAATCTTTGATTTAGAATCAGAAGATTTTAAAAATCTTTGGGGATTTGCTCAACAAGTAGCCAAAAAAGTTGGAGCAGCGATGCCATGTGTAAGGGTGGGAGTGGCTGTGATAGGATTAGAAGTTCCTCATGCGCACATTCATTTGGTTCCTATGAACACCATGCAAGACCTTAATTTTGGAAACGAAAGGCTGAAACTTTCACCAGAAGAATATCAAGAAATTCAAAATAAAATAATTAACTCTTAAAATATATTAACTCAAATTTCATAGCGAAGTTTGAGTTTTTTCAAAAATAAAAAGAATGAATCCTAATCAATGCTCATTTTGCGGAAGAAAAAAATCTGAAGTTGAAATTTTAATCTCAGGACAAAATGGATTTATCTGTGAAAACTGTGTAGAACAAGCGCATGCTATTGTAAAAGAAAGTGTACATGAAGAAGAGTTTTCGCCAGCTACCTCGATTGAAGAACTTAAAAAACCTAGAGAAATTAAAGAATTTCTAGACGAATATGTAATTGGTCAAGATCAAGCCAAAAAACAATTATCTATTGCAGTTTATAACCATTATAAAAGACTTCTTCATAATAAAGACGAAAATAAATCTGTAGAAATAGAAAAGTCTAACATAATTATGGTGGGCGAAACAGGAACAGGGAAAACACTTTTGGCAAAAACCATTGCTAAGCAATTAAACGTTCCGTTTTGTATTGTAGATGCTACCATTTTAACAGAAGCTGGTTACGTAGGAGAAGATGTAGAAAGTATTTTGTCTAGACTTTTAATGGTGGCAGATTATGATGTAGAAAAGGCGGAAAAAGGAATTGTTTTTATTGATGAAATAGATAAAATTGCTAGAAAATCAGATAACCCAAGCATTACCAGAGATGTTTCTGGTGAAGGGGTTCAACAAGGTTTATTGAAACTTCTAGAAGGAAGTATTGTAAATGTTCCACCTCAAGGAGGAAGAAAACATCCTGACCAAAAATACATTCAAGTAAACACTCAAAATATTTTGTTTATTGCAGGTGGAGCATTTGATGGAATTAAAGAAATCATCGAGAGAAGACTCAATAAGCAAGCGATAGGTTTCAGTACAGATAAACATTCTAAAGTAGAAGAAGAAAGCTATATTTTAGAAAAATTAAATGCTACAGATTTAAGAAGTTTTGGGCTTATTCCTGAATTGTTAGGTAGATTTCCTATTGTTACTCATTTGGATAAGCTGACCAAAGAAACAATGCTTAGAATCCTTACAGAGCCTAAAAATTCAATTATTAATCAATTTATTGAGCTTTTTAGGTTAGACGGCATAAAACTTGCATTTACGGATCAAGCTCTTGAAAAAATTGTAGACTATACCATTGACAAGGGGTTAGGAGCAAGAGGTCTTAGAGGGACTACGGAAAAGGTCCTAGAGGATTATATGTACAAAATTGATGAAATAGAAAAAGACTTACTCGTTGATAATGAGGATATTTTTGTATAAATTTTTGTCTTTTAATATAAAATTGCTATATTTGTACATTCAAAGAGTTGTATAAATTCTTGAAAAACACAAACAAATGAAAAAAAATTTACTCACATTATCTTTGGTAGGAGTGTGCACATTCTTGAATGCACAGCTTACTTACGTAGGAAACGGTGCTTTGGTCCATATTCAGGATAAGGCATTGGTTTACAGTGGAGGTGGTGTAAAACTTGATGGAAACGCTAAAGTAAATACCATAGGAGACTTTATGGTCGTTACCCCTTCTCAAAGTTTTGAAGTTGCTCCAACTGCTGATTTTCGTTTACAATATTCTTCTCCTTCTGTTTATGGTCAATTGTATATTAAAGGTATGCCTCAAGCCAATATTACAGGTAAGGTAAACAAAGAATATGTAGATGTAAAACACGGAAATACAGGAAGACAGCAAGTTGCACTTCCTTTCTATAATTATTCAATTACTGATTTACAAGCTTCATTACCACATATTAATGTGGCTAATTCTGCCTTAACTGTAACAGGCAGATTTAATAAAAGATCAGTTTTTAAATGGAATAATACCACCGCTGCTTTTGATCAATTAACTACTACTCTTACTCCAACTGTAGTAGGAAAACCAACAGATTATTACATCTTGTCTAGAAGATTGTATGACGGAACCGAAGTTTGGAATCCAACGTTAGTTGCAGAAAATCCAAATGCAAATCTGCAAGGATATGTACCTTCTAGTGCATCTGATTTATACTCAGCGAACTCTATGAAAAAAATCTTCAAAGGAGTTCCAGTGTCTGATTTAAATACTGCAGATACAGAAGTTACACTTGCGGGAGCTTTCAGTGGAAGTTTTGGAACAAATGGTGCTGCAAGAAATGCATATAATGAGATTTATAACACTTATGTAGATGATCCTTTTGTAACCACAAAATGGAGTGCCGATTATGGTAAAAATCTTTATCAGCATGGGAATCCTTATTTAACTAATATAGATTTATCATTAGTGAAAAAAGGAACTGCAGCAACTGATGATGAAAATGCGATTTCTAATTTAAATGGTATCTCTTATTATACGTCTGGTATAGAAAATTCTTTTCCAGCTGGGTCTACTTATACTTCTACTTCAGCAGTTGTTAGAACTTTTGACTCTGCAGGAAATGTAAACGGAGGTCTTGCAAATGATTTGGTAATAAAGCCTATGCAAGAATTTATGATTAAGCTATCAGACAATACTTCTCAAACTTTAAAATTTTCAAAAACAAGAAGATTTGCTCAAACAGCAAGACCTGAAGCTACTCCTTATTCTGTAACCGCTAGAGTAAGTAATGCACCAGTAGTTACCAAGCAGTTAGGTGTAGTATTGTATGATGCTAATGATACTGAAATAGGAAGAACATTTTATATAGTAAATAATGAAGCAGTTTCTGGATTCTCTCCTGAAAATGCTAGAATGCAAGCTACTACAGGTTCTACTTCTATTTACACTAAGGAAGAACAAGTTTCTGGAGGTGCAGATGTAAATGCTAATTATAATTTATTTATCAATGAAGCAAATGAAGTAGATTTTTCAGGAAAAGAAATTCCTTTGGTTGTTAATAATGCGAATGCGGCTAAATTAAAATTCTTCCTAATTGAAGGAGGTAAATTGGTGGAAGATAAAGGAAATTTATCAAACGGAAAATCTTTTTATTACAGTAACAATGGTACATTAACCAAAATTAAAAGTGGCGATACATTTTCTTTAGCGAATACCAACTTTACTTACGGTTTATTCTATGAACAACCAGCAGGAGTTCTTGGTACTTCTGAACTTTTAAAAGGACAAACTATAGTAGCTAAAAAAGATCAAGGATATGTAGTAAGATTTAATAAAAATTGGAAACAAGCAGATATAGAAGTTTATTCTTCTGTAGGTCAATTATTACATTCTGCAAAAAAAGTTTCTACATATGATGATTATAAACTACCTTTAGATAATGTTACTAATGGAGTTTATATCGTAAAAATTAAGTCTAATGATGGAGAAATAGTAACCAAGAAAGTAATAAAATAAAAACACAAGTCATGAGAAGCACAATGAAAAAATTATTTATAAGCTTTAGCTTTTTTCTTGGTACCATGCTAGCTTTGGCCCAAGTTGTTCCACCACCTCCGCCAGAACCGGAGTCTGGAGATATTGGAGGTCCTGCAACTCCGATTGATAATTACATTGTTGTATTACTTTTAGTGGCATTATTTGTAATTGCTTATACGCACAGAAAATTAAAAATGAATAATATATAAAATGTAAAAAAAACTCACTACTCGTGAGTTTTTTTTTATCTTTATTGCATGAAAAGAAAACTGTTACAAACCACACTTTTATTACTAAGTTATTTTGCTTCAGCTCAGTTTACCATTAAGGTAGAATCTCCAAAAGATTTTTCATTTAATGAAGCTTATCTTTATATTGTCAATGGCTCTAAAGATATTTTAATTGACAAAGCCGAGAAAAAAAATAATACTTGGCTATTTCAGGTTAAAAATAGCTATTTAGGATTATTAAAAGTTTATTTTCCACAGGCTAATACTTCTTTAAACCTGGTTTCAGAGAATAAAAATGTAGACCTTAAGTTTTCGGTTAAAAATAATAAAGTACAGCAGATAGATTATTATGACGAAGTCAATAATATATTTTATAGTATTCAAGACCAACAGAAAAAAAGAGAACAAATTCTACCAGCACTCTATCAAATACAAAATTTTTATAAAGAAAACTCAGATTTTGGTGTTGCACTAAAAAATGAAGTTTCTAACTTAAGTGCAGACATTGTTTTTGATTCGGACAAGCATCCTTTCTTAAGTTATTATTTCAAAACCTATCAAAATTTTTTACAAGAATCTGTTGGTAAAAAGAATCCTACAAACGATGAGATCATCTCTTTTTTAAATAATACACAAAACTATTTAGAAACTTCTTCTTTGCTCAAACCTATTCTCATGGTTTTTTTAAGCAATACAAGCAGGTCAAGTTTAGGCGATGAAGTAGATAAATTACTTACTGCAGTAAATGTAGAAACGCCTCGTGGACAAACAATACTTTCGGAATTAATTGAAATTTTTAATGTTTACAGTATTAAAGATTTAAAAGAAAAATATCTTACAGAAGCTAAAAATTTAAAATGTACCATTAATGATAGATTAGCCAATACTATAAAATCTAATGCGAATACAGAAATTGGAAAGATTATTCCCAATAATACTTTCTTAAATCCTGTAAATACTAAAGTGAAATCTCTTCACGACGTGAAAGCCGATAAAAAGATTATCATATTGTGGTCTTCTACTTGTTCTCACTGCGAAAAAGAAATTGGCGAAATGGTGCTTCAGTATAATAAATTGAAAGAAAAAAATATAGAAGTAGTAGGCCTTTCTTTAGATTCTGATGCGAAATCTTATTCAGATAAAGTAAAAATGCTGCCTTGGATTAATGATACAGAACTCAAAGGTTGGTACAGCAGTTATGTAGATACTTATAATGTTCATGCAACACCAACTTTCTATATCGTAGATGCTAAGAATAAGATTATCGCTAACCCAGATAACTTTTCTGAAATTTTAGAATTATTACAGCTAAAATAATTTGTAGACTTTAAAATTATTTATATATTTGCACCACGAAAAACGGCGAGGTAGCTCAGGTGGTTAGAGCGTTGGATTCATAACCCAAAGGTCACGGGTTCAAATCCCGTCTTCGCTACAAGTTAAGCAATAAATATCTAGAATATTTATTGCTTTTTTTTTGGTTATAAATTATTATTATTTCTCTAATTTTCACACTGAAAATTATCATAGAGTTTCTTTTATTACAATTTTTAGTGAATATAAAAATCTTAATGCTTCATAACGAATAAATGATAAAATTAGTTGAAAAAAGATGTAAAAAATTTTGTTAGTATAAAAGAAATATGTACTTTTACACCGCTTTCAATGAGCTATCGCTCGAAGGCAATAAATTTTTTTTCATCATTTGTGTTTTTAGAATCACATCCTAGGATGTGATTCTTTTTTTATGCCTTTCTTCGTTCGTGTAACACAAGTAAATCAATGAAATAAGAGTAAGTAACGCTTCCTTCTTGTTGGTTTGATTTTAGGAAAATATCATTGGTGAAATAGAATATTTCGGTAATAAAAGAATCATTTTTTTCTTTGAATAATTGCTCGTTTTTTAAATCACTTTTCACTTCTTTAGAAAGGAATAAAGTTGCTTGAGCAGCAAACTCTGGGTTAGTATTTCGCAATGCGTTTACCAAACTTTTAGTTGCATATAAATAAGCACTGTATTTGAGTTCAGAATTGTTAGAGTTTTCACAAATGAGAAAGCCTATAAAATTAGCTTCTTGTTCCCTTGCAAAACCTAATTGATGCGCACTTTCATGAGACAAAGTGAAAGGAATGTAAGTGTGCGGTAACTCCACATTATACTGTGATTCTGTGGTAAATGGATTGTAATAGCCAAGAATTCCGGTATAGCTTATCATTGGATTAAATAAGCTCGCTTTAAAGTTGTCAATATTTGACGTTTTAAATGGATAATATTCTTCTGGTAAGCATTTTTGAGAATGAAGTATGCTTGACTTTAATACTTCAATATTTTTAATTTTGAATACATGCTTTGTTTCAATTCTTTTTCTTTCTTGATTCGTTAATGCTATGTATTTTAAAGTAAGTTTTTCTAATTCTTTGGTGGAGATTTCTACTTTATTTTTGTCATAAAGAGGTCCTTGGAAATACTGCATTCCCCAAGAAATTTGATAAATAAAATAAGAGATATTTAGTATAATCAATAAAACGCTAAAGTTTCTACCCTTAATGCTTTTGATAATAAAAAGTAAAAAGAAAAAGATGAAAATAATATAAAAGACATCTCCAACAGAAAATATAAAATGAGAGAAAAGTTCATTTTGAATTTCTTTTTTGAATTGAAAAAAAGCAGCGAATTGCTGAACGATTATTTCGTTTTTTGAAAAGATATAGAATAAAAGAAATTGGGCAAACAATAAGCCTGCCCAAAATAACGATTGTTTATTTTTTAAAAATTTTACCATACTAAAGCGCTTGCTCCAAGAATTGCAGCATCTGCTTCTTGTAAGTCACTGTACAAAATTTTAACTTTATTTTTGAAAACTTGTAATAAGTTGTCTTCCATAGCTTGTCTGGTTGGCTTCATGATAAGGTCACCAGCTTTGGTTAATCCACCGAAAAGTACAATGGCTTCTGGTGCAGAAAAATGCACGAAAGTAGCTAAAGCTTCTCCTAAAATTTGACCTGTAAATTCGAAAACTTCATTGGCTAGAGAATCTCCTTGTTCTGCGCATTTAAATACGGTTTCACTGGTCAATTCATTGATAGGATAATTTTCTAATAAACTAGGAGAGTGCTGAGTTTCTTGTAATAATTCAATAGCGGTATCTCTTACACCTGTTGCAGATGCATAAGCTTCTAAAGAACCTTTAAGTCCAGTTCCTTTGTGCTCTCTACCACCATTTCTTACAATTACGTGACCTAATTCTCCCGCAAAACCGTTATGTCCTAAAACGATTTTTCCATCAATAATGATTCCGCTTCCTACTCCAGTTCCTAAAGTAATGGTGATAAAGTTTTTCATTCCTTTAGCAGCACCATATTGCATTTCTCCTACTGCAGCAGCATTAGCATCATTCGTTAATTTAGCTGGAATTTTAAATTTCTGTTCTAGAAGTTCAGCCATAGGAATAATGCCTTTCCATTTTAGGTTGGCAGCATATTCTATAGTTCCTTGATAGTAATTAGCATTAGGAGCGCCCATTCCTATTCCTACGAATGCTTCTGGACCACCATATTGCTCAATCATAGGATTAAGTTTTTCTGCTAAATCATCTATAAAAGCTTCTACATTTTCATGTTCATTGGTTTTAATTCTGTCTTGAACTAGAATTTCCCCTTTTTTATTTACGATACCGAATTTGGTGTTGGTACCACCTACATCGATACCAATTGCATATTTTTCTTTCATGTTAGTCAACTTTAATGTCTTTATTTACGTTTTTGCTTCCTACTAATGCATAGAATAGCATATAAGTAATGCCTATAACTACTACCCAATAACTCTGTACATATCCGAAGATATCTGCGGCGTAACCTTGAACTGCAGGAATAATTCCTCCACCACAAACCATCACCATGAAAATACCAGATGCAGCTGCGGTATATTTTCCTAATCCTTCTGTAGCTAAGTTAAAGATTCCTCCCCACATTACAGAAGTACATAATCCGCATAATACCAATAGCATAATACTTACCGGAACTTGAGCTAATCCGAAAGAAATATCAGATTGGAAAACAGGCATACTTACCATTTGGTCTTTTGGTAAGAAGATTGCTAAAAGTACAAATACTAATCCTAGAACTGCTGCGAAACTTAACATTGATTTACTAGAAAATTTAGAACCCAAAACTCCTCCAGTTAATCTTCCTACTAACATTAAGAACCAATATGTTCCTACTACAGTTCCTGCAGTGGTAGCATTGATTTGTAAATCGCCAGTCATGTAAAGATTTGCGATATTAGGGATTCCTACTTCTACACCTACATATACGAAAATTGCAATCGCTCCTAGTACGAAATGTCTGAATGAAAGTGGGCTGTGTGTATTTTTTTCTGTGCTTTTCTCTGCTACAATGTGTGGCTCTGGAATGCTCATAGAATATAGTACGATAAATGCCAAAACAAAAATTCCTATTGCTAAGAATAATGCTGGATTAGCATCTGAAATAGTAGCTTTAGCTACATCTCCCATTAAATAACCTACTAATACTGGAACGATGGTAGCTCCCATAGAGTTTAATGTACCACCGAATTGTAATAACTGGTTACCTCTTTTTCCTTCTCCGCCTAAAGTATTTAGCATAGGGTTTACTACAGTATTTAGCATACACATAGAGAAACCACCTACAAATGCTCCGATTAAATAAACGGCAAAACTTTCGATTTTACCAGAGAAGAAAGTAATTGCTACACCAGCAATACCTACCAAAATTGCAGTAAGAGCAGTTTTTTTATAACCAATTTTTTGCAGCATTAACCCTGCAGGAATTCCCATGAAAGCATAGGCGAGAAAATTGGCAAAATTACCTAATTGTGAAAGTAAATTACTAGCCTGAAATTGGTTTTTTACAATTACTCCCATCGGGTTTTGTAAACCTGTAACGAAGGCAATCATAAAAAAGAGTGCAAACATCATTGCAATCGGTAAAGCATAGCTTTGTTTGTTTTGGTTAGTGTCCATATTTTTGTTTTTTAATTTATTTTATAAATCCTGAGCAGAAATTATGCTAACAAATATATTGCTATTTTCTCGAAATGATACAATAGTGATTTTAATTATTTTGAAGGGTAAATTTAATAAGATTATGTGAAACTTCTTTCAATTCCTGTATGTTTTTTGTTGGCTCTAAAATCTCATTAAAATAAATTTTAATTTTTCCTGGATAGCCTTTTCCATGGTCAAAAGGAAACATTTCCTTTAATCCTACAATCGTAAAAACAGCAAGAGGAGACTGGTGTTTGTTAGATAAAATAAAAGCTCCATCTTTAAATTTGTCTAGAATGACAGACGTGTCATCTGGAACGCCTCCTTCTGGAAAAATCACAATGCTGTCTCCTTCTTCCATACGTTCTGCGCATCTTTCATAGACTTCTGCTCTGCTTTTGGGCGAACTTCTGTCTACCATTACACAGATTCTTTTGTAGATAGTACCGAAAATAGGAATTTTCACCAATTCCTTTTTGCCAACAAAACAAATAGGATGATGAGGAAATAATAAAACCGGAATAAAAATATCCACAATAGAAGTGTGATTGGCAATAATAACATATTGTTGGTTTCTGTCAATTTTTTTTTGGGTCTGATTAATGAGTTCATATCTGAATCCCATACCGTAAAAAACACCTTTACACCAAAGTCTCACGAAAAAATAAGCATATTTATAGTGTTCTTTTTTTATGGAGAGCAAATAAACAGGAATAAAGAATAAAATCAGTAAAATTCCAGCGAGTAAAACCATCCAGCCTCGCCAAAGATAATTAAGTGCTCTTTTCATGTTTTTAACCATTAAAAATTACGTTTTTCTTAATCGAATAATTAAGGATAGAAACCAATCCAATGGCAGCGATTTTACTTAAAATCTGTGGACTGAAGGTATAAATAATCATATCTAGATTATCTCTAAAGATGGTATTGTAGAATAATTGGAAAAATAGTAAACTCAATATGGTAGAGAAAAAAGAAATCACCATAAAATAAGCAAATTCCCTTTTTTTAGAGTGCTTCCCGCGTTCGAAGACAAACCAAATGCTTAAAAAATAATTGAAAACGATGCCACAAGTAGTAGATAATATGTTGCTCAACGGAAAATGAATTCCGTGAAAATTAGTCTCACTTGAAAAAAAAATAGGGATATTAACACTGAATAATTTAAAACTCCCAATTTCTACAATCGCACTTAAACCTCCCGCAATAATAAAAAATAGAACTTGCTTTTGTTTTAATAAAAGTTGTTTCATAAAATTTTCTTACTACAAATTTAAACTTAAATGTTAAAGTTTAATAAATTATCATTAATTATTTTTTTATAACAAAAAAATATATAATTTAGTATAACAAAATAGGCCATCAAAACCTGATAAAAAATTCATTTTCAATTATATATGAAAGTGATTTTTTTGTCTTGACACTAGATTGTTCATTGATATTTACCACACCAAATCAAAAAGTAAAAGTATGAAAACACCGAGACCATACAGAAAATTTCAGTATAAGCAAGAGAAAATTAAGGACTTAGAAGAGCACAATCCACGCTTCAAAAGAATCTACTCAGAATTCGAGAATCTCTCAGACGAAATATGGGACATAGAAACTGGAGATAGAGCTTCTGTGCCAGATGATTTTATGTTTGCCCTTAAATTACAGACTCATTATTTAGAAGATGAAATAGACCATTGGCTAGACCTAAAAGATGAGGAAAGCATAGAATAAAAAAGATTTTCCTAATTTAGCAATTTAAACGCTTTGTGTATGATTGCAATTGTTGACGGTGGTTCTACAAAATGTGACTGGGTAATTCTAGATCATTCTGGTAAGATTTCTCAAAAGACCGAAACACTCGGTTTTAATCCAAATATTATTAATGCAGATTTGATTCCTCAAGAAATTGAGAAGAATCAGCATCTGTATTTCCTGAAAGAACATTTAAAAGAAATTTATTTTTACGGTTCTGGTTGCGGAACTCCAGAAAATGCGGCTTTGGTAGAAGTTAATTTACAAAAAGCATTTCCACATGCCAAGGTAATTGTAAAAGAAGATATGACGGCTGCTGCTTATGCAGCTTACAATGGTAAACCTGCAATTGTTTGTATTCTAGGAACGGGTTCTAATTCATGTTTTTTTGATGGAGAAACCGTAAGAAGAGATTTGCCATCATTAGGTTTTTTAATTGGCGACGAAGGAAGTGGTTCTGCGCTTGGTAAACAATTGTTGCGCAAGTTTTTCATGAAAAAATTGCCCAAAGATTTACACGAAGATTTCATGGCAACCTATCATCTTACTATAGAAGATGCCATCAGAAATATGTATCACAATCCTAGAGCTAATGCTTATCTCGCAGAATTTAATAAATTTGTAGTCCTCAAAAAATCACATCCATATTTTCAAAATATGATATTTGATGAGATGAAAAATTTCTTTGAATATCAAGTGCTTCCTTATGATGAAGCCAGAGAAGCAGAGATTAACTTTATTGGTTCTATCGCTTTTGTGTACGAAGATATTTTGAGATCTGCCGCCGCAGAACTTAATCTTACCGTAGGAAAAATTGTACAAAGACCTATAGAAAGCCTAGTAGAGTATCATAAAAAATACATTTTCAATCAAGAGGAATAAAAAATATTTCCTCTTCTTTTTTTTAATATAGAATTTACTTTTAATTAAATTTTTAAAAATTTATGTCAAATAAAACGCATAGAGATCAAGAGCAATTTAGAAACGCAGCACTTGATTATCACAGAAATGAACCTAAAGGAAAAATAGAAGTCATTCCCTCTAAACCTCACTCTTCGCAGAGAGATTTATCATTAGCTTATTCACCAGGTGTTGCAGAACCTTGTTTAGAAATCGAAAAAAATCCTTCTACTATATATGAATATACCACCAAAGGAAACTTAGTTGCTGTAATTTCAAACGGAACTGCTGTTTTAGGATTGGGAGACATCGGTGCAGAAGCTTCTAAGCCAGTAATGGAAGGAAAAGGATTATTGTTTAAAATCTTTGCAGATATCAATGTTTTCGATATTGAGATTAACGAAAAAGATCCAGACAAATTTATAGAAATCGTTAAAGGAATTTCGCCCACTTTTGGAGGAATCAATTTAGAAGATATCAAAGCGCCAGAAGCTTTCTACATAGAACAAAGACTGAAAGAAGAGCTAAATATTCCTTTGATGCATGATGACCAACACGGAACTGCCATCATTTCTGCAGCAGCATTAATTAATGCTTTAGAATTGGCAGATAAAAAAATAGATGAGGTGAAAATGGTGGTAAATGGAGCAGGAGCAGCAGCAATTGCTTGTACCAAATTATACATTGCGCTAGGTCTTAAAAAAGAAAACGTATTGATGTGTGATTCTAAAGGAGTAATTAATCATAAGAGAGAAAATCTTACTCCAGAAAAATTAGATTTTATAGCACAAACAGATATTTCTACGTTAGAACAAGCTTTAGAAGGAGCAGATGTTTTTGTTGGTTTGTCTAAAGGAGATGTAATGACTGCAAAAATGCTTCGTTCAATGGCGGAAAATCCTGTGGTTTTTGCTTTGGCAAATCCTACTCCAGAGATTGATTATAATCTTGCCATTGCAACCAGACCAGATGTTATTATGGCAACGGGAAGAAGTGATTTCCCTAATCAGGTGAATAACGTTCTTGGTTTCCCATATATTTTCAGAGGTGCATTAGATGTACAAGCTACTGGAATTAATGAAGAAATGAAATTGGCTGCTGTAAAAGCAATCGCAGAATTAGCAAAAGAGCCGGTTCCTGAAATGGTGAAATTGGCTTACAATGTTAAAAATATAGGATTTGGTAGAGAATATTTCATTCCAAAACCATTTGATAATAGACTATTAACCAAAGTTTCCATTGCCGTAGCAAAAGCGGCGATGGAAAGCGGAATTTCTAGAAAACCGATTGTCGATTTTGAAGAATATGAAAATCAGTTGCTGGACAGAATGGGTAGAGATGAAAAACTCATTAGAATGATGCAAAACAGAGCACGTTCTAATCCAAAACGTGTTACGCTAGGAAATGCTGAAGAATATAATGTATTGAAGGCTGCACAAATTCTTTATGAAGAAGGAATTGCTCATCCTATTTTATTAGGAGAGAAAAAATTCATCAAAGAACAAATGGAAAAATTCGGAATTCATTTAGACGTTCCAATTGTAGATCCGATGGATGATGACCAAGACGAAAATCGTAAAAAATATAGAGAAACTCTTTGGAGACTTCGCAATAGAAAAGGTGTAAATGAATATATTGCCAAAAGATTGGTAAGAAACAGAGATTATTTTGGACCATTGATGTTGCAACATGGTGACACAGATGCACTCATTGTAGGATATTCTAAAAATTACAGAACTGTTCTGAGACCTGTTTTAGAAATTATAGAAAAAGCAAAGGGAGTAGATAAAATTGCTTCTATGATGATGATTTTATCAGATAAAAAGCCTTATTTCTTTGCTGATACTTCTATCCATGTAAATCCTACACCAGAAGAAATGGCCAACATTGCAAAAATGGCAGAATATGCAATTAAATCTTTCGCTATTCAACCAAGAATTGCCATGCTTTCTTATGAAAACTTCTCAGCCAATTCTGAGACGTCTAAAAAAGTAGCAAAAGCAGTAAATATTCTACATCAAAAATATCCAGATATGATTGTAGATGGAGAGTTTCAGCCAGATTTTGCGATGAGTGCAGACCATCTTCAGGATTATCCTTTCTCAAAATTAGGAAAAACTCCTGCCAATACTTTTATCTTCCCGAATCTAGAAAGTGCAAATCTTTCTTATAAAATTATCAGAGGAATGAAAGTAGCACAAGTAGTAGGGCCTATTTTATTAGGGCTAAAACAACCCGTACACGTTTTACAAATGCGAGCAAGTGTAGATGAAATTGTAAACTTGGCAACTATAGCCGTTTTAGATGCTCAAATGCGCGAAAACGATTAACTATAAAACCCCTCCAAATTTTTGGAGGGGTTTGTTTATAGGTGAATTTTTAATTTTTTATTCTATTTCCAAAACTGTAAGATAATATCCATTTACCGTTTTTATATTTATAGACATTAAACTCATTTTTATAAAAAGTCTTAATTTGAATCAAAGCTTCCTGGTTGTCTCTTATAAAAAGCGGCGTTGAAATTTGTAATATGTTATTGTCTTTAATTTCAGTTATTTTGCTTTTAGATTTGTAATTTTTCCAATTTATCTGAGGAGCGTATTTTTTAGCTTTATAATATAAACTAAAATCTTCTTCTTTAACTTCTTTCATTGTGAACTTGAAGTTTTCATCATTTTTTAATGAATCGGTCAATTCTGGAGTAAAACTCCATGCATAAATATTCATTTTTTCATATTCTTGGTCATCCACAATTTCCTTAAAAATTCCTTGCGTATTTTTTAGAAGATAAAGAGAATGTAATAATCAAAATAATTATATTCTTCATTAAAGTTTATTTCAAAAATAAAACCGTTTTTATAATTTAAATATATAAAGCCTACGCATACATTCCTTCAATCAAGGCTTTGAATTTTTCTAGAATAATTTTACGTTTTATTTTTAGGGTTGGAGTAATTTCTCCACGTTCTATGGTAAATTCTTCTGGTAAAAGTTTGAATTTTTTAATTTTTTCAAAACTTGCAAATTCCTTTTGAATATCGTTCACTACTTTTTCAAAAGTTTCTTTAATGAAAGGCGTTTCCAGTAATTTTTTCTTCTCTTCAATATTCAGAGAAAGGTAATTTTTAAATTCCTCGTATTTTTCCATCAAGGTTTCAAAATTTGGAACAATCACCGCAGAAACATAAGGTTTTCCTTCGGCAATTACCATTGCTTGAGCAATATAAGGATTGCTTTGTAATGGGATTTCTATACTTTGTGGTGCAATGTATTTTCCGTTAGAAGTTTTCATTAAATCCTTAATTCTATCGGTAATGTAGAGATTTCCTTCTTCGTCTATTCTACCAGCATCACCCGTTCTGAAATATCCATCTTCTGTGAAAACTTTAGCCGTTTCCTCTTCATTTTTGTAGTATCCTTTCATCACACCTTGGTATTTTACCAAGATTTCATCATCTGCTCCTATTTTAATTTCTACACCTGGTAGAGCTTTTCCTACGCTTCCGTACACATAATTTTTCGGAGGAAGTGCAGTAACTGTAGCGGTGGTTTCGGTAAGTCCATATCCTACAATCACAGGTAAACCAATGGCTGCAAAAAATTCTGAAATTTCTTTTTTCAGCATCGCTCCACCACAAGGTAAAAACGAAAGATTTCCGCCTAATTCATTTTTAATTTTTCTGAAAACCAATTTGTCAAAGAAACTAAACTGCAATTGTAAACCAAACGGAACTTTAGCGCCAGTTCTTTTTTTATCAGATACTTTAGCGCCTACTTCCAAAGCTTTTTTGAAAAGTTTTTGTTTCGTAGGCGAAGAAGCTTCTATTTTTTTAACTAAAGTTTGATATACTTTTTCGTAGAATCTTGGTACGGCACACATTGCAGTTGGGTGAACATGTTTCAGCGTGTTCAAGATATTTTTTGGGTCTTCTAAAATGGCAACTTCACCACCTTGAGAAAGCACGAAAAGAGACCAGCTTCTTTCGAAAATGTGACTTAATGGTAAAAAAGCCAAAGATTTCATGTCGTACAAATTGTCGAAACTGAAAAATTCTTTGTGTGCCACAACTACCGCTTTGAAACCACCATGTGTAAGCATCACACCTTTCGGAATTCCTGTAGTTCCAGAAGTGTAAAGAATGGTTGCCAAATCTTCATCGGTAATTTCGATGAGGTTTCTTTCCGTAGCAAAATGCTTGATGAAATCTGGGAAATAGGTAATGTTTTCGGCTTCATCTTTTATGACGTGAGAAGTGAAAATATGTAATTTTTTACCCAAATGTTTTTCGGCACTTTTCAGAATTTCAAGTTGAGGCGTGTCTCCCACCAAAATATGTTGCATTTCGGTTTGCTTGATGATATATTCGGTTTGGTCATAATTATTGGTAGCGTAAATGGGAATGGTAATCGCCCCCAACATTTGCACGGCAACGTCAAAAATAATCCAATCTTTAGAATTTTGAGAAAAAACACCTACACAATCTCCTTTTTTTACGTCTAGAGTATGCAATCCGTTTGCAGTTTGGCAAACCATTGCCCAGAATTTTTTCCAGGTAAGAATCTCTATTTCGTCACCGTTTCTAAAGCTAAGAGCGGTTTTTTGTGGGAATTTTTTGGTGTTTTCTTCTAAAAGCTGAAGTAGGTTTTTCATTGGTATATATGGGGATTTTATGAATTGAATTTTCTCCAAAATTAAACAATATATAAGAATGATGACAATAAAATTTAGTTTATTATCTTTGAAGTTTATTTTAAATAGATTTGAAGATAAATTTATAGATTCCGTAGGAATCTTATCTGTGTAGAAGAATATTGCTAATTAAGGGGCGCTCCGTAGGAGCGCTATCTTAAAAATAATAAAAACTAAAACCATAAACATGCCCAATACTTATTCGCAAATTTATATTCAAGTGGTTTTTGCTACGAAAGAAAGAGAAACGCTAATAGAAGATAAAAATAGACAAGAAATAGAAAAATATATTACAGGAATATTGACCAATAAAGGTCAAAAATTAATAGCTATTTATGCTAATCCAGATCATTTACATTTGTTTTTTAGTTATAAAAATTTGAAAATAACTATTCCTGAGTTAGTGAAAATTATTAAATCAGAATCTACTAAATTCATTAATGATAAAAGGTTAAGTTTTGGTAAATTTGCTTGGCAAGAAAGTTATGGTGCTTTTTCTTATGCTAAAAGTCAAAAAGATGCGGTAACTCAATATATATTAAATCAAAAAAATCATCATCAAAAGAGAAGTTTCAGAGAAGAATATTTAGATTTTCTAGAAAAATTTGATATCAATTATGATGAAAAATATTTGTTTGAATTTTATGATAAATTAGAATAAAAAGATAGCGCTCCTACGGAGCGCCCCCAATAAAAATATTAAAAATTAACTACACAGATAAGATTCCTATGGAATCAAATTAAAAAACTATGATTTTTTCATTAAAAGGTATTGTTCAAGAACTTACTCCTACCTATGTGGTGATAGAGGTAAATGGAGTGGGTTATTATGTAGGCATTTCTTTGCAAACGTCTCAGAGACTTTCTTTAGGGAAAGAAGTTTTTCTTTTTACACAGCAAATCATCAGAGAAGACGCACATTTGCTTTTTGGGTTTTATACCAAAGAAGAAAAAGAAATGTTTAATCTCTTAATTTCTGTAAACGGAGTAGGTGCAGTTTCTGCGCTTATTTTGCTTTCTTCATTAGATCTTAAAGACATTGCACAAGCGATTCTCAATAAAAATTCTGCGCTGCTCCAAAAAGTAAAAGGAATTGGAGCTAAAACCGCTGAAAGAATTATCGTAGATTTACGAGATAAGGTAGAAAAATTCGGGGTTTCTGCGGAGAACATTTCTGCTTTTGCAGACAATAAAGTGAAAGAAGAATCGTTATCTGCTTTAGAAGTTTTAGGGATTCCTAAAAAGATGAGCGAGAAGATTGCCGATAGAATTTTAAAACAAAATCCAGATTTGCAAACTGAAGAGTTGGTGAAGCAAATTCTAAAAATGATATAAACACAAGTGAAGAAAACTTTTCCTCTGCATAAAATCTATTTTTCGATTGTATTTCTATGTTTTTCTGCGCTATTTTTTGCACAGCAAAAGCCTTCAGATACAGCCAATATTTCTATAAGGAAAGATTATGCCTTGCCCAATCCTACGAGATACGAAGCGTTCTATGATGTAAAAACGGGGATGTATTATCTCTACCCAAAAATTGGAAACACAGTAACTGGAGCGCCCATTGTTCTTACTCCAAAAGAATATTCTACTTATACACTGAATAATAGTCTCAAAGATTATTATCAACAAAAAGCTTTTGGCGGAAATCTCTACAAAGAAGATAAAAAAGAAGCCGAAAAGAAAGGCTTAATTCAAAGTGTGACCATCAAAAATAAAATTTTTGAAACCATTTTTGGGAGCAATAAAATAGAATTGATTCCGAATGGTTTTGCGAGTTTTGATTTAGGAGGTTTGCACCAAAAAATTGAAAATCCATTAATTCTTCCTCAAAACAGAAGCAATTTTGCGATTAATATTCAGCAGAGAATTCAGCTAGGGGTTTTAGGGAAAGTTGGAGAAAATCTTCAACTCAAAGCCAATTATGACACGCAGTCTGGTTTTGCATTCGAAAACAGAATGAATCTCGTTTGGCAAGCCAAAGGAACGTGGAGAGATTTACAAAATCAAGCCATCAGTGAAGCAAAAAATCCACTAAAAGGTGGCGAGGATAAAATTATAAAAAGAGTAGAATTCGGTAATGTGAATATGCCACTTTCTACCAATTTAATCAGAGGTTCTGAATCTCTTTTTGGTTTGAAAACCGAATTCCAATTAGGGAAAACCTACGGAACTTTGGTGTTTTCTCAGCAACAAGGTGAAGCTAGAAATATTGTAGTTCAAGGTGGTGGTGTAATGCAAACCTTCAAAATAAATGCCTATGATTACGAAGATAATCAGCACTATTTTTTAGGCCAATATTTCTTAAATAATTATGACAACGCTTTAGCCAATTATCCTTTAATCAATTCTAGAATTTCGATTACACGATTAGAACTTTGGGTTTTAGACCAAGGTTCTGGTAATTTGCAAGAGCAGAAAAGTATTCTCGGAATTAGAGATTTGGGTGAAGGTGGAAGTTTTCCAGATAATTCTAATTTAGGCGTTTATAATGCAGTAGCCAATCTTGGAGGAATAAGAGATGTAAACCAAACCTACAACGCGATTAACAATCAATCACTTCCGAATACTACTGGTGACCCCAATTATAAAGACGGCGAACATTTTATCTTTAATAGAAAAGCAAAAAGATTAAATCCTGCTGAATATACCTTTAATCCTCAAGTGGGTTATATTTCTTTGAATCAAAGATTAAATGACAATCAACTTTTGGCGGCGTCTTTTTCTTATACCGTTTCTGGCGACAGCAAAGTCTATAAAGTAGGGGAGTTTTCCGAAGAAAGTCCAGTGGTTATAACCAAATTATTAAAACCGAATGTTTCCGTAAAAACCACTTCACCGATGTGGAATTTAATGATGAAAAACGTGTATTCATTAAATGCCAATCAAATTGACTCGCAAAATTTCCTATTAAACGTTTTATATCGTGATAATGACAGCGGTGGAAAAGTAAATTATTTGCCTGGAACACCTGTTGCAGACCAAAATTTATTGAAATTATTCAATTGGGATAGACTGAATGTGAATAATGACATTCAGAACAATACGAATGGTCAACAAGGAGACGGTTTGTTTGATTTTGTACAAGGAATTACGGTAGATGCACAAAACGGAAGAGTAATGTTTACCAAAGCTCAACCTTTTGGTAATTACTTAGAATCTGTTTTAGGAAGCAATGACCCGAAATTTGTTTTCAATGAATTGTATACCCAACAAAAGCAAGTCGCTTCTGAAAATAATTTAGCACTTAGATACACCATCGAAGGTAGATATAAAGGTTCGCAGGGAACAGGAATTTCTCTAGGAGCGATAAATGTTCCACGTGGTTCTGTAAAAGTAACTGCGAATGGAGTTGTGCTTACAGAAGGAGTAGATTATACCGTAGATTATATGTTGGGGCAAGTTACCATTATCAATGAAATGGTAAAACAATCTGGTCAAGCCATCAACGTGAGTTTGGAAAACCAATTAACCTTTAACACACAGAGAAAAAGATTTTTAGGATTAAATCTCGAGAGAAAATTTAATGAAAATCTTACCATTGGTGCAACTGTGGTGAATTATTCAGAAACACCACTCACTCAAAAAGTACAGACAGGTTTTGAAGCGGTGAATAACACGATGGCTGGTTTTAATTTAATGTATAATAACCAATCGCAGTTTTTAACCAGACTTACAGATAAAATTCCGTTTGTCAATACAGAAGCACCTTCTAATATTAATTTGAAATTAGAAGGAGCTTATCTTATTCCAGGTCAAAATAAAGGAATTAATGATGAATCTTACATTGATGATTTTGAACAAACCACTTCTAAAATTTCTTTAAAAGAACCTGCAGTTTGGAGTTTAGCATCTAAACCTGAAATCGGTTTCGGAAGCTCTAATAATAATGACTTAACCAATGGATACGGAAGAGGTTTACTATCTTGGTATAATATAGACCCAAGATTTTATGGAGTTGGTGGTAAAGCACCAAATGGAATTAACGCTGAAGCACTTTCTAATCACGCTTCCAGAAGAGTTCAGATGATAGAACTCTTTAACAATAGAGATTTCGTAGCAGGTGAACAAACCTTCACCAATACTTTTGATATTACGTATTATCCTAAAGAAAGAGGTCCGTATAACTTAAATCAAAATGCAGAAATTCCATCACAAAGATGGGCTGGTTTAATGAGACCTATTACCGTTTCTAACTTCAGAAGCTCTAATATAGAATATGTAGAATTTTGGATGATGGATCCTTATGCAGACGGTAAAATGTTAGGAACTGCTCCTAAATTAATGTTGCAATTAGGAAACGTTTCGGAAGATATTTTGAAAGATGGAAAACTGCAATATGAAAATGGTTTGCCTACACCCAATACTCCAGCGAAAACTTCTTCTACCAATTGGGGAACTCAGCCAGACCAATTCCCAGTTTTATATGCTTTCGGTACAGAAAACGAAGAAAGAACAGCTCAAGATGTAGGTTTTGATGGATTGGATAATATGGCAGAAGCTACAGCTTTCAATACCAATTTTATCAATCCAGTAAAAAATGAGCCAGACCCAGCTGCAGATGATTTTGTATTTTATCTTTCTAATCAGTTTCAGGGAGCATTAGCTTCATCTATGATTGAGCGTTATAAATATTTTAGAAACCCAGATGGAAACTCTCAGTCGAATTCTTTAGAAGTTTCTTCTCAAACTCCAGATGCAGAAGATGTAAATAAAGATTATAACCTAGACCAAAGCGAAAATTACAATCAGTATGATATTAATTTAGCACAAAGCGAATTGGTTTTAGGAAGAAATAATATTGTAGATGTAAAAGAAGTAGAAGTGAAATTCCAAAACGGACAAACTTCTAAAAACAAATGGTTCTTATTCAGAATTCCAGTTGCCAATTATAATTCTTCTACCGAAACTTCTGGTGCAGACCAAATCTTAAACAACGTAAGATTTGCCAGAATGATGCTTACAGGTTTTGATGAAACCGCTACCATTAGATTCGGAACTTTAGACTTGGTAAGAAGTGAATGGAGAAAATATGGAAAAGGAATTGCTTCAAATAGAGTAGATGATCAGAACCAATTTGAAGGAACAGGAACTATAGATAATTCTAAATTTGATGTAGGAAGTGTAAACTTAGAAGAAAATGCATTGGGAACTCCACCTTATGTATTGCCTCCAGGAATTGAGAGACAAGTTCTCAGCGGAAATGCAGGTGCTCAAAGACAAAACGAAGCTTCTCTTTATATGAAAACCAACCTTCCGAATGGTGAAGCAAGAGGTGTTTTCAAAAATATCGCTTTAGATATGAGAAGATTCCAAAATTTAGAATTATTTGTTCACGCTGAGGATTTAATTGGCAAAGGTTCTAATCTTGATAAATCTGCGAAATTCTTCATCAGATTCGGTAGTGATGCTACAGATAACTACTATGAATATGAAGCTTCGCTGAAATATACCGCTCCGAATGCAACTTCTCCGCTTGATATTTGGCCAAATGAAAACACCGTGAGATTAGCGATTCAGGATTTTGTAGATTTAAAAATCTTGAGAGATAAAAATTCTACGGTGACCAACGAAAGATTTACTTCGGCAGATTTTGGCGATGAAAATAAAGCATTCTACGTAAAAGGTAGACCAAGTTTAGGAAATATTACCACCATGATGATTGGGGTGAGAAATAATGATGAGGTAGATAAAAATCTTATTCTTTGGGTGAATGAAATCAGACTTTCAGGTATAGAAAATAAAGGTGGTTATGCAGGAAATGCAAATCTTAATTTTAATTTAGGAGATTTTGCTACCGTAAATGCAAGTGGAGCTTATTCTACGATTGGTTTTGGATTCATTAACCAAAAACCTGCGGAACGTTCACAGACTACCAACTCGGCTTTTGGTATCAATACGATGGTGAATGTAGATAAATTCTTACCAGAAAAGTTAGGATTGAAGATTCCGGTGAATTATTCTTATTCTCAAACCATAGAAGATCCTAAGTACAATCCACTAAATGACGATGTGGAATTTAACAAAGATCCAAAGAAAGATGAACTGAAAAAAGTAGCAAGAACGTATACACAACAAAGAAGTATTGGGGTGCTCAATATGAGAAAGGAAAGAATGAATCCTAATAAAAAACCAAAATTTTATGACGTAGAAAACTTGTCTATCACCTTAATTTATAATGATGACAAGTACAGAGATGTTTATACTAAAGACAATTACAGACAATATTTAAGAGGAAATATAGATTATAGTTTTAATTTTAAACCTTGGAATCTTAAACCATTTAATAAAATTGTAAGCGATACCGCGAAGTCTTATCCTTATCTGAAATGGGCAAAAGAAATTAATTTTAACATAGTTCCGACAAGAGTTTCTTTCAGAACAGAGTTAGACAGAAATTATAATGAACTAGAATTTAGAAATATTGATGCGTTGCTCAATGGAAATTCTTCTGCGGATTTTGATGTGATTAAAAACCGAAACTTCTTCTTCGGATGGCAATATAACGTAGGATTTAATTTAACCAAATCCCTCAAATTAGATATTTCATCAGCAACCAGAACGATTAATGACCAATTGGATATTCAAACCTTTGACAGAAGTTCTATTTTCCAAAATGTTTTCCAGAAAGGAAGACCAGTTCTTTATAACCACAGAATTCAGTTGAGTTACAGATTACCATTCGAAAATTTACCGTATTTAGATTTTGTAAATACAGAAATTGGTTACGGCGTACAGTACAATTGGAGCGCTCGTTCTACAGCAATGGTAGATACTAATGGAGTAAAATTGGGGAACTTGGCACAGAATACCAATAATATTAATGTAACTGGAGGTGCAGATTTTAATAGTTTCTTCAATAAGTTTAAATATTTTAGAAAAGTAAATGATAAAATGAATGCCAGAAAATCTGAAATAGATTCTCTGAACAATGTTTATACTCAGAATTTCTTGAAAAAAGCAAGGAAAAAAGCATTCAAATCTTATACTTATAAAAATAAATTGACGCCTACTCAAGCTTTTGCTTATGCTTTAACGGCGATAAAACAATTAGATTTTAATTATACTGAAAATAATGGAACGGTTTTACCAGGATTATTGTCTTCTCCTAATTTCTATGGATATGGAAAAGGAATTGGCGGTCCAACTTTTGGATTCTTGTTGGGTTCTCAAGCAGACATCAGAAGATATGCCATAGAAAACAGTTGGATTTCTTCTTCGGAATACATGACGGAAGCTTATTCTCAGATGACTACCAGAAATCTTACTGGGAATATTCAGATACAGCCAATCAATGATTTTAGAATAGATGTGAGTTTTACCAAAAATTACATGAAAAATTTAATGCATGGTAATTTTAATGTAGATGCGATTAGCAGTACGCCTCAGTTCGATTTTTCTTTCGCAAGTGAAATGATTACGTTTACCAATTCTAATATTCTCTTGAAAACAAGTTTTGGAAGCGACAATATTTACGAAAAAATCATAGAAAACACTAAGACGATTTCTCAAATGTATGGAACACCACAAGCTGATGGTTATGCCGAACATTACAGTAAAGCCAATGCTTATGTATTGATTCCAGCTTTCCAGGCAGCTATAGAAGGTAAATCTCCAACGAAAAATAACAATTTAGAAAAATCTAAATTCCCAATGCCAAACTGGAGAATTACTTATTCGGGAATTAAAAACATACCTTTTATTAATAGTCAGTTTGCTAAGTTTGATATTCTTCATGCCTATACTTCTACTTATACCGCGACTGGAATTCAGAAAAGTGTAGACTATTATAATAAGAATGTAAATCCGGGAGCGCCTCAATATGATATTAATAATGATGTGTATAATCCTTATACATTTAATACGATTGGTTACGTAGAAGATTTCTCTCCACTTTTAGGAGCAGATGTTACCATGAGAAATAATATGCAGTTCCGTTTACAATATAATAAGAACAGAATGTATACACTCGGTTTGGTAAATCATACTTTAACCGAAGATTTAGGTTCTGAATATGTTTTTGGTTTTGGATATATTTTAAAAGATTTAAAAATCAAAGTTAGATATCAAGGAAAAGAAAAAAATCTGAAAAGTGATTTAAATGTAAGAGCAGATTTTTCATTGAGAGATAATCAAACCAGAATCACCAATATATTATTAGATGATTCACAGATTACCGGAGGTCAAAGATTAATGAGCGTAAAAGTTTCGGCAGATTATAACATCTCTCAGAACTTTAATTTAAGATTCTTCTATGATCAATTAATGACCAAGTATAAAATTTCTACAGCATTTCCACTTTCTACGGTTAGAGCTGGTATTACGGCAACCTTTAATTTTGGAGGAGGTCAAGGTTTCTAAATACACATATAATATATAATAGTATATAAAATAGAATAGAATCAAATTTATTTGGTTCTATTTTTTTTAGAAAAAACTTTTTTGCAACCTCCATATAATTTCATTAATTTTGGGAAAAATAAATTTAGAAATGAACACACCATCAGAATTAAAGTACACCAAAGATCACGAATGGGTAAAACTAGAAGGAAACGTAGCTACAGTTGGAATCACTGATTTCGCACAAAGCGAATTAGGAGACATCGTTTTTGTAGATGTAGATACTGTAGACGATGATTTAAATTCGGGAGAAGTATTCGGTAGCGTAGAAGCTGTAAAAACTGTTTCAGATTTATATTTACCAGTTTCAGGTAAAGTAATAGAGTTTAATGAAGAGTTAGAAGGTGAACCAGAATTGGTAAACACAGACCCATACGGAAAAGGATGGATTGTAAAAGTAGAACTTTCAGAAGGTGCAGACCAATCAGAATTGCTAACTGCAGAACAGTACCAAGAACTCATTGGATAAGATAACTCACATATTTAGATATTACGTATTGCCCATTTATTGGGCAATACTCACATATATGCTCCTCAAACCTGGAGTAGAAAACAAAGAATATTGGTTTATGTTTTCGGGAATTGATAAATTATTACATATTTCAATATTCGCCCTATTAGGATTTGTTTTCAGAATAAGTTTTCCTAGAATGCGATTCTTTACCTTTTTCTTAATCATGTTTATCTATGGATTAGGTACAGAAATACTACAAAGAGAAATGCATTTAGGAAGAAGTATGGAATTGTTAGACCTTATTGCAGATTTATTAGGAGTATTGATGGGGTATTTTACTTATCAAAAAATAAAAAATTATTACTTCTAAAATTCTAGAATCCCCAATAATACTTAGAGGTCATACTATATATTATAGTAAATTAGGCGTATTTGCTCATTGTGAATAACTTTAAAAATGAGTGTAAGTTGTTTAATATCAGAAAGATGTTTTCCCCAATTTAAACAGCTGTATAGTTTTTTGTAGAAAAAATTTGCATTGTATTTATTTATCGTCATACTTTTGCATCACCAAAATAACGGTAGCGCAGGAGCTAATTAAGAAAATAAAGACGAGACGAGAACATGAAAATATTTGAAAAAAATATTTGGAAGTTTAGAAAAAAGCGTTACCTTTGCAGTCCCTTAAATGAGGGAGCGCAGAAGAGTAAAGTTTTTTTTGAGAGAGATAAATTAAGTTAAGCTAACGAAGTAAATAGTGCGACTGACGGTCTTGAAAAAATATCAAAAAAAGTTTTGTTGATTAAAAAATAATTAATACTTTTGCACTCGCAAATCAGAAACGAAAGATGACAGAAAAGTTTTCTGAGGTGCGAAAGAAAAAGAGATCTTTGAAATACAATATAACAACCAAGTAAAAAAAATAAACCAAAGCGAAGTCAACTTTGAGTGAGTCAGACAAACATACAATGGAGAGTTTGATCCTGGCTCAGGATGAACGCTAGCGGGAGGCCTAACACATGCAAGCCGAGCGGTATTGTTTCTTCGGAAATGAGAGAGCGGCGTACGGGTGCGGAACACGTGTGCAACCTGCCTTTATCTGGGGGATAGCCTTTCGAAAGGAAGATTAATACTCCATAATATATTGAACGGCATCGTTTAATATTGAAAGCTCCGGCGGATAGAGATGGGCACGCGCAAGATTAGCTAGTTGGTGAGGTAACGGCTCACCAAGGCGATGATCTTTAGGGGGCCTGAGAGGGTGATCCCCCACACTGGTACTGAGACACGGACCAGACTCCTACGGGAGGCAGCAGTGAGGAATATTGGTCAATGGGTGCAAGCCTGAACCAGCCATCCCGCGTGAAGGACGACTGCCCTATGGGTTGTAAACTTCTTTTGTATAGGGATAAACCTACCCTCGTGAGGGTAGCTGAAGGTACTATACGAATAAGCACCGGCTAACTCCGTGCCAGCAGCCGCGGTAATACGGAGGGTGCAAGCGTTATCCGGATTTATTGGGTTTAAAGGGTCCGTAGGCGGACTTATAAGTCAGTGGTGAAAGCCTGTCGCTTAACGATAGAACTGCCATTGATACTGTAAGTCTTGAGTATATTTGAGGTGGCTGGAATAAGTAGTGTAGCGGTGAAATGCATAGATATTACTTAGAACACCAATTGCGAAGGCAGGTTACCAAGATATAACTGACGCTGAGGGACGAAAGCGTGGGGAGCGAACAGGATTAGATACCCTGGTAGTCCACGCCGTAAACGATGCTAACTCGTTTTTGGGGCTTCGGCTTCAGAGACCAAGCGAAAGTGATAAGTTAGCCACCTGGGGAGTACGCTCGCAAGAGTGAAACTCAAAGGAATTGACGGGGG